>JANXXK010000061.1 GCA_025350685.1 Alphaproteobacteria bacterium
TATCGCGCCGCGCGGCGGCTGTTGGGCGCGCCGGAGGATCCGGCCCATGGCGTGCTGGGCGCCAGCCCCGACCATCCGGTGAGCCGCCAGATCATCGCCCCTGCGCATCCCGACCTCTTCGTACTCGAGCGGATCGGCGAGGACGGCAAGGTGCGCAAGGTGATCCCGGTGGACGAGGCGCGCAGGCTGTCGGAGTTCTTCTCCAAGTCGCCGGCGAACGCGCCCCACCGGGTGGCGATCATCGACGCCGCAGACGACCTCAACGTCAATGCCGCCAACGCCATCTTGAAGACGCTGGAGGAGCCGCCGCCGCGTGGGGTGTTGCTGATGGTCAGCCACGCGCCGGGACGTCTCCTGCCCACCATCCGCTCGCGCTGCCGCCGGCTGGCGTTCTCGCCGCTGTCGCTGGAGGCCTGCGCCGCCTTCGTGCGCGAACGGGAGGATGTGACGCCGGAGGCCGCGCTCCGACTGGCGCGGATGGCCGGCGGCGCGCCCGGGCGGGCCTGGACCCTGGCGCAGGGACCGGCGATCGCGCTAGACGATGCGGCGCGGGACCTTCTGGCCGACCTGCCGCGAGTGGACGAGGGCCTGGCGCTGTCGCTGACCGACAAGCTCCGGGGCGGGGACGGACAGGCGAACTTCAACCTGCTGTTCGACCGCCTGGCCGAGCGGGTGCACGGGTTCGCCGTCGATCGCGCCGCGGGCGGCGGCCTCGACCGCTGGGCCCAGGCCTGGGAGACCCTGCAGCGGCTGCCCCGCGAGGTGGAGGCGCTGAACCTCGACAGGACCGATGCGCTGTTCACGGCGCTGGGCGAGCTGCGGCTGGCGGCGAAGGGCGCCTGACGCATGCCGATGGACCGCCCATGCTCATAGACAGCCACGTCAACCTGCACGCCCCGCAGTTCGATGCCGACCGCGACGAGGTGATCGCCCGCGCCCGGGCCGCCGGCGTGGGGCTGATGGTAAATATCTCCGACAGGATCTCGCACTACGAAAAGGTGCGGGCGGTGGCGGACGCGGCGGACATCTGGTGCACCGTCGGGACCCATCCGCACGAGGCCAAGGAGAATCCGGATCTGGCGGCGGCGACGCTGATCGGCCTGGCCACTGATCCGCGGGTGGTGGGCATCGGTGAGACGGGGCTCGATTTCCACTACGATCTCAGCCCGCGCGACATCCAGGCCCGCGTGTTCCGCGCCCATATCGCCGCGGCGCGCGAGACCGGTCTGCCGCTGGTGGTGCACACCCGCGAGGCCGACGCGGCGATGGGCGAGATCCTGGAGGAGGAACATGCCAGGGCGCCGTTCCGCATCCTGATGCACTGCTACACCTCCGGGGCCGAACTTGCTGCGCGGGCGGCGGCGCTGGGCGCTTGGTTCTCGGTCTCGGGGATCGCGACGTTCAGAGCCGCGGAGTCTGTGCGCGCGGTGATCCGCGACATGCCGGGCGAGCGGATCATCGTCGAGACGGACTGCCCCTACCTGGCGCCCATGCCCTATCGGGGGCGGCGCAATGAGCCGGCGTATGTGGGCCATGTGCTGGCCAAGCTCGCCGAGGTGCGAGGTTGGACCCTGGATGAGGCCGAGCAACGCACCGAGGACGCCTTCTTCGCTCTGTTCGACCGGATACCGCGGCCGTGACGGGCGTGCTGGAGTTCACGATCCTGGGCTGCGGCTCGTCGGGCGGCGTGCCGCGGGCCGATGGCGACTGGGGGGACTGCGATCCCTCGCATCCGAAGAACCTGCGCTCGCGCTGCTCCCTGCTGGTGCGGCGCAAGGGGGAGGGGCCGGAGGTGGAAACGACGGCCATCGTCGACACCTCGCCGGACCTGCGGCTGCAGACCGCCAACGCCGGGGCAAGGCGGCTGGACGCCATTCTGCTGACCCACGACCACGCCGACCAGGTGCACGGCATCGACGACGTACGCGCCTTCTTCATCCGCCAGCGGGCGAAGATCGGCTGCCACATGGACGCTGCGACGGACGCTTCCCTGATGCGACGGTTCGGCTACATCTTCGAAGGCGAGGGGAGCTATCCGCCGATCTGCGAGCGCCGCCCGATCCCGGCGCATGGCGAGCCCTGGCGGGTGGACGGGCCTTCGGGGGCCATTCCCGTGGTCACCTTCGATCAGGACCATGGCGGGGTCCGTACGGTGGGCTACCGGTTCGGGGGCGTGGCCTATTCCAGCGACGTCGTCGACCTGGACGAGGCGGCGTTCGCCGCCCTGGCCGGCCTGGATGTGTGGATCGTCGACGCCCTGCGCTATCGCCCGCACCCGACGCACGCGCACCTGGAGCGGACGCTGGGCTGGATCGCGCGGTTGAAGCCGCGCCGTGCGATCCTCACCAATCTGCACATTGACCTGGATTACGAGACCCTGAGGGCCGAGCTGCCCGCGGGGGTCGAGCCGGCCTACGACGGGCTTCGCTTTGAACATGAACTTGCGGGCCAATTCACGTGATTTCCCGGCCGCTTAAGTTGGGGTTCCTCGCGTCCGGAAACGGCTCCAGCGCCCGCGCCATCGTGGCTGCGATCAAGGCCGGCGACCTGGCCGCCGAGGCCCGCCTGCTGGTCAGCAACAACAAGAGCGCCCCTGCCCTGGCATTTGCGGCGGAGGAGGGGGTTGCGGCGCTCAACATCCCAACCCAGGCCGATCCGGACGCCGCCGACGGCCGGCTGGCCGAGGCCATGGCGGCGCACGGCGCCGAGATCATTGTGCTTTCCGGATACCTGCGGCAGCTGGGGCCGCGCACGCTTGAGCGCTACGCTGGCCGCGTGCTGAACATCCATCCTGGGCCGCTACCGGCCTTTGGCGGCCATGGGATGTACGGTCGGCGTGTCCACGAGGCGGTGATCGCCGCGGGCGTGGCGGAGAGCGGAATCTGCATCCATCTGGTGGACGCCGAATACGACCGCGGCCCGGTGATCGCGCGGCGCAGCCTGACTTTGGCGCCGGGAGATACGGCTGAGGCGCTGGAGGCGCGGGTGACGGCGCTGGAGCCGGGGTTTTTCGTGGAAACGTTGCGGGAGATCGCCGAGGGCCGGCTTTCTCTCTCGGGAGGATAGGCGTTATTTCCGATAATCTTCCTTAGGCGAGATATGGATGCAGATCACCGATAGAGATGTCACAATCGTCCCTTTTGGCTGCGGCGTTGAAGGTGGCGGCGGATGACGGTGATTACGATGAGCCGCACGGAGCTCAGCCGGTTGCGCGTGATGATAGATCTGGCCGACGGCCGGACGCGCGTTGAGGACGCCGCGGCGCTGATGGGTTTGCAGCGCCGGCAGGTCTATCGGCTGCTCGACGCCTTCCGCGCTCACGGTCTGCCGGGCGATGCAGGCCGAGCTGCCGCCCAAGCTCCGCAGCCGGAAGGCGCCGGCGAGAACTTCTCAGCCAGAACACATGTTTAGCGGGTAACTCTGGGGTCGATCATCCCCTAGGTCCTCATGTGGCGCCGCCTCAGTCGCACCAGAGCTCGGTGTGTCGGAGTGACGGTTTGAGGCACGGCTTGCCGCCGCCGCTCAAGTTGGGCGTAGGGATCGGTTGCCCGACCTTCCACAGGCCGAGTCGACTTTCGATGTTGGGCATTTCAGAGTCGATCACCGCCAACGGGTTGCCATCGTTATAGAGAGTGGCGCTGCGGTAGCGGAGCACCTGGCGATATACTCTTGCTGAGGTGGGTTTGTTGACCGTAATCCAATAGCCATAGGGAAGACGCTCCAGTGGCTCAGCAGTAATCACACTTCCGCGAAGCGGGCCGTCGCTGACGAACCGGATTTCCTGGTTATTGTTGTGGCCCGTATGCTCGCCATAGACCCGCCGGAAGGCATCCCTGCCAGCATCATAGGTAACCAGCTGGGTGGACACGATCTGGTCGCCATCTCCGGAATTCAGGCTGCCGGTAACGATCAGCAGAAACGGCGCAGCCTTGGGTCCCCGCGGATAGACCACCTTGGCAGTCAGTAAGTAGTGCGGCTCCCAAGCGATGGCGTAGTCAGGCGTGGGGGCTCGAAGTGGAAGGGTGACGGGGTCGGATATGCATGGCCCCGATGGGCTCTTGTGGAGACAAAGAGTGAGCGCGCCTGGCGCGTCACTTTCGCCGAAATCCTTCGCTGGCGGCCCCTCGGTCACAACGAAGCGCCAGGCCGAACGCGTGTGGAATGGCTTGGCCAGATCAAGCTGGGTGCCCTGAGGAGCAGGATGGTAGGTTTGGGAGCCGGCGGGCGTTTGCGCCATCACCACTGCGCTCGTCAGCCAAATCATCGACGTCATCACGAGCGTGATTCGCTTACGCATGGCCGACCTTCATTTGGAGATTCACGACCGCATCATCCTAGCAGAACATGCAGGTCCAATGGCCCGGCTTGTAGTGGAAGTCGAATTCGGTCGAGGACTCCGACGCTCTACGTGCCTCGCACGCCTGACGGCGCACTCGGAAAACAAAGACGAAGCTTCAGGGTCACTGCGCCGGCGCGGCGTTCGGGCTCTGCACTGGCTGAGAGCTCCGCGCCCGCCCGCCGCCCCGACACTAGCCGTCTGTGTCATCTCTAACGGTGAGAAATCGTGTCTTCTCTAACCGG
>JANXXK010000111.1 GCA_025350685.1 Alphaproteobacteria bacterium
GGACGGTCTTGAGCTCGATCATTCTCCGGCCTCCAGCGCGTAGGTCTTGGCCAGGTCTGCCGAGGTCGGCGCCTCCTTCGGCAGCCGCCCGGCGCTCACCCGCTTGTCCAGCGGCGTGGTCCAGAAGCGGTTGTCGTCGGCATAGTCGGGGAACATGTTGCGCAGCTTCGGCATCACCTTTTCCGCGAACAGCTTGGTGGAATACATGCACTTGTCGGCCGGCATGTTCCCCACATGCATCAGGCAGAAGATGTTGCCGACGTTCAGCCCCTTGATCAGGTCTTCCATCCGCTGGCGGACGGTCTCTGGGGACCCCGCGATCACGTGGCCCTGCTCGGTCAGTTCCTTCCAGGTCAGCTGGGTGTAGCCGCCGGTCGGCGGCGCATACTGCGACAGGGCGCCGGTCTGGATGGTCTTGATGGTCCGGTAGCCAGGCGCGTCAGCGAACCCCGGATAGACGTGCAGGCAGCGATTGTAGAAATAGCTGACGTGCTCGGAATAGAGCCGCTCGGCCTCTTCGTCCGTGTCCGCCACCAGGATCGTCTGGGCGAAGCCGGCGCGGTACGGGCTCTTGTCGACGCCACGCTCCTCCACCCGCTTCCAGTAGCCGCTCATCAGCGCCTGGGCGCGCAGGTAGCCGGAGAAGCTGAGGTAGGAATAGGAGTAGGTATTGTCGATGCAGAAGTCATAGGTCTCCACCGAGCCGCCGCCCGGGATATGCACCGGCGGATGGGGCTTGTCCTGGATCGGCCGCGGCCAGATGTTGACGTGCCGCAGCTTGTTGTAGCGGCCGTTGAAGGCGAACGGCTCGCGCGTCGTCCAGGCCTTGATGATCAGGTCGTGGGCTTCCTGGTACTTCTCCCGCGTGAGGCTGGGGATCTGGCCGTAGCAATAGTTGGTGTCCATCGAGGTCCCCACCGGGAACCCCGCCACCAACCGCCCGCCGGAGATGCAGTCCAGCATGGCGAACTCTTCGGCCACGCGGACCGGCGGATTGTAGAGGGCGATGGAATTGCCCAGCACCACGATGGCCGCGTCCTTGGTCCGGCGCGCCAGACCCGCGGCGATGATGTTCGGGCTGGGCATGATGCCGTAGCCGTTCTGGTGGTGCTCGTTCACGCCAACGCCGTCGAAGCCGAGCGTATCGGCGTACTCCAGCAGGTCCATGTAGGTGTTGTAGACCTCGTGGCTCTTGACCGGGTCGAACAGCTTCTGGTCGATGTCCACCCAGACCGAGCGGTTGGTCTCCCGGAAGTCATCCGGCAGATAGGGCCACGGCATCAGGTTGAACCAGGTGAACTTCATGGCTGTCGTCTCCCGGGACCGCTTCTGCTGAGCGTGTCTCCTGAACGACGATAACCTGAAAGCGCCGGGCGCCAAGCCCGTTCCCGAAGCGGGGCGCGCCAGGGTCCGGCGTGGCGGGCTGTGGCGCGGGCCTAGCAGCAGTCCGCCCTGTGGAGTGCTAAGATGCTGATTTACAGGTTGTTTTCCAGAATCATGCTTTGGCTTGCCGGGACGCGCACCGATGAGGTCGGCCATGCAGGCATCGCCCGAGTTCCGTAAGCAGCTGGAAGGCTATGGCCTGACCACCGCCGAGATTCTCTACCGCATGCCTGACCACCCAACCCTGCTGCAGAGCTACATCTGGCAGGACTACGACCTGTTCCCGGACTTTCCCGTACTGAAGGCGTTCCTCGACTTCTGGACCCGCACCCTGGAAGGCCCGCTGTTCAAGGTCACCGTCGGCCACTCGCGCCTGATCAAGCCCGCCGAGATCCGCGCGCTCGGCGAATTCCGCCTCCACTGAGCCCGCTCGACAAGCGCGCCACGCCAGGGGACTGATGGCGCCTGCCCGCCGTCACGAGGTCTCCGTTTGCGTATCGCTTCACTCGCCCTGCTGATCGCGTCGGCCGCACTGCTCGTCGGCTGCCAGAGCAAGGTCCAGCGCCCCGCCTGTCCGGCCGGTCACGTCTGCCTCGAATACGGCAACGAGGTCGAGCCGCTGACCCTGGATCCACAGACCGCCAACCTGACCGCCGAGGGCCGAGTCATCGGCGACCTGATCATGGGCCTGACCACCGAGGCGCCGGATGGCGCACCCATGCCCGGCATGGCGACCGCCTGGGCCGCCAGCCCGGACGGCCTCACCTGGACCTTCCACCTGCGCGATGCCAAATGGTCCGACGGCGTCGCGGTCACCGCCGACGACTTTGTCTATGCCTACCGCCGGATCCTCGATCCGAAGACCGCCTCGATCTACGCCTACCTGGTCACCATCCTGAAGAACGGCCAGGCGGCGAACGACGGCAAGGCCCCGCTTAGCGCGGTCGGCGCCCGGGCCATCGACCCCCACACCCTCGAACTCACCCTCGAACACCCCGCGCCCTACCTGCCGCAGATCGTCATGCACCAGAGCTTCTATCCGGTTCCCAAACATGTGGTCGAAAAGCTCGGCGACGCCTGGGTCACGCCCGGCAACTATGTCTCCAACGGCGCCTACAAGCTCACCGCCTGGAAGCTCGGCGACCGGGTCCAGGTGGACAAGAACCCGAACTTCTTCGATGCCGCCCACGTCTGCGTCGATCGGATCAACTACTACCCCACCACCGACGTGGTCTCCGCCGAGCGGCGCGTGCAGCGCGGCGAACTCGACCTCAACACCACCTTCCAGTCGAACCGCCTGCAGCGGATCAAGCAGGTCATGCCCGGCTACGCCCGCCCCGCCCTGACGCTGGCCACCACCTATCTATCGTTCAACACCCGCAACGTGGCGCCGCTCAAGGATATCCGCGTGCGCCGCGCGCTCTCCGAAGCCATCGACCGCGACTTCATCACCGCCAAGCTGCAGCGCGCCGGCCAGACGCCCGCCTACAGCTTCGTGCCGCCCGGCGTCGCCAACTTCGCCTATGGCGCGCAGACCGCCTGGGCGCGCGAGTCCTTCGTCCAGCGGCAGATCGAGGCCAAGGCGTTGCTCGCCCAGGCCGGCTACTCAGCAATCCAACCGCTGAAGCTGGAGATCAAGGCCGCCAGCGCCACCGAGACCCTGCTGCTGATGGAGGCCATCCAGGCCGATTGGCGGGCCATCGGCGTCGAGGCCACGATCCAGCAGAACGAGGGCCAGATCGCCTTTGCCGCCTACCGCAACCGCGATTTCCAGGTTGGCGCCATGGCCTGGTACGCCGATTTCAACGACCCTCTCACCTTCCTGGGCCTGCTGAAATCCGACACCGGGGCGCAGAACTACGGCGACTACAAGAACCCGGCCTACGACGCACTGTTGGCTGAGGCCGACCACGAGCCGGACGCCGGCAGGCGGGCGACGATGCTGTCACGCGCCGAACAGACCATGCTCGACGACGAGGGCATGGTCCCCGTCGCCGTCGTGGTCAGCCGCAGCCTGGTCAACCCGAAGATCACCGGCTGGGTCGACAACCCGCTGAACATCCACCGCGCCCGGTGGTTGTGCGAGACGCGCCTAGTGTCCCGCTTCCCAAGTTCGCCCGCGTCTGGGGAGGGCTCCGACGAACTTCGGAATCGATAAGGACACTAGCAAGCCTATGTTTCGAGTGTGGTTTACGGTTCTGAAGTTCGCAACAGAGCTTGCCCAATCCATCAGGCGAACTTCAGAACCAGCACACTAGGTTCTGTTGACGAAGTGGATTCCCAAATCGGTTGATCGCTGATTCAAGGCTGCTCTTTGGGGAGAGCGGGTTTGGTTCGAGGATTGATGTCGGATGAGGAGTGGGCGTTCTTCGCGCCGTTCATGATCGAGGCC
>JANXXK010000176.1 GCA_025350685.1 Alphaproteobacteria bacterium
CGGAAGGCCGGTCCCCTTTTGGTCGCCGGAGAGACCTACCGTGTCCTCACTGTCATGGAATTTGCCTGCCCATGCGGGCGTTCCGATGCCTTGCTCGACGTGGTCGTTGACTTCCCGTGGTGCCAAACGACTCCTGCCCAAGCCCAAGGCCGAGAGCAAGCAGCGCTGCGTATCGGCGCCCAAGGAGAGGGAGACGATTCGATAGGCAGCCGTCCAGGGCTTGGGCCGCGCGCTAACGCACCTCAACGCGCCCGTGTGGGGTTTCAAGAGTTGCGATGAGCTCGACCGTCTCGCCGCGGTTCAGAGGCAAATCAACTGCAAGATTCTGAAGCATCTGGCGAATAGCTTCTGGGCGGGGATGCTCCGCGCGAAGGGCGACGAGGGACACGCCGCCCACCGCTCCGCTAGCCGGATGTAGCGACGCGCCCCAGTCGATAAACAGCGGCACGACGCCGTCGCCGACCCGCACCCAGGGATCGGTAAAGTGCCATGACAGCTCGACCCCGTCTGGGCGCCGTCGGCTCCCTGACTTTACATCCCCGAGCGGCACCCCCTGCGCGACCGCCTCAGCCCTCAGACGCGGAAGATCCCTCCCCTTGAGGTACCATGCGACGAGCTTGGACCCCTTAAGGTCGTCTATTCCAAAGACGCGGGGCCCGCTTTGTGCGGGCTGATCGGGGTCAGGGCCCATGATCTCGAGATAGGACCTCGGACCCAGCGCGATCAGGGCATTCCTGGTGCCGCGTCCAGGGTGGGAGCCTCCCGGGGATGCACGCACTCCGGTGAGCTTTTCGATTTCCGCAACGCCGTCATCAAGGTTAGGCGTGCCATAGACTAGGTGATCCACATCCAAGAGATAGGCCGGAGTCGTCATTGCCGATGCAGGGCTCCTCTCAAACATCCAAGGCGCCAAGGCTGCAAATGTAAGGTGACGCCTCGTCAACATCCATACAACCGGGGTTCGTCTCGCAGGCGGCTCCAATGCGGGAAATGGATGCCAGATGACCGACGCCGTCAACATGCAGGGATTTTAAGCAGACGTTGCGAGCGGCGGCTTGGGGTCGAGAGCGGTCTATGATTTTCGTCGAAAAGCAGACATTCACCTTAGCGTCCCTCCTGTTCCAAATCAGCCTGGAGCAATTTCCTAGCTGAGTATCGGAGGGGCGCTTGCTGGCAATCCGTGGGGGCCGTCGCCTTTCGCACCGGAGGCTGAAGCCGCTATCAGCCCATGGCGGACGTCAGAAGAGTTCAGGTTTGGGCCGGCGCTCACGTCCTTCACAAAAGTCCGCGCCCCGGCGCTCATGGACATCGGGAGGACAGCCTCGCCACAGCTTCTTTACGTGGTCCTCAAGACAAATGTACCTGCGCGGTCTTGTCTTTGTATTCGGCCTTTGGGTCGCGCCCGAGCAGCAACTTCACCCCCGCAAGCAAACTGTGCTCGTTAAGCCAGATCTGGGCGTCACGCGGCTCGAAGCGCAGGAGCAGCAGCTCTGGGTCTTCCCGGCCGCCCTTAAACCAAGCCGCCACAAACCGGTTCCACAGTCGGTCGATGGTGGCCTTGTCGTCGTCGACGACTAGTTCGCCATCAATGGCGGCGAAGAGTTCGTGGTCTTTGGAGGCGAAATTGATGAACGCGCGGTGGCGTCCGCGGGTGGCCTCAGCCAAATCGGTAGCGCTCGAGGTGAAGAAATAGATCGGACCGCTGCGGTCTCCGTTAGCCTCTTCGTCGAGTTGGGCTGTCATTGGCTGCCCCATCCCGTCGTCAAGACCGGAAAGGCCGACCATCATGGTCCGATCTGACTTTACGGCCTCCCAGAACTTGGCCTGGATTTCAACGGGATCGGACATCGGGATGCTCCTTGCAAGAAGCCTCTTTAACTCGGGGCGGGTCTCGCCGTTCCTGTGATCACTTTGGAATTGAAACATTATGTTTGCGCCAGGCGAAAACGCTAATGCGCTAGCGTCGGGCCAGGCACGGTCAGAGCAAAACACCGACCGGTGACACCTAGCTGGCCCTGGCGGCGGATGGGCCGACTATGTCGTCGACCTGGAAGGCGCGTCGCCTGTCGGGCTGACCTCAGCCCGGGTGTTCGGCCGCGCAGGCTCAACGCCCCCCCACTGGGGGCAGGTGCTGACTTCGACAACCGATCTCCCAGGCAGCGCGTGTGAGAGGCTCTGGCGGCGATACGCTCAACGCCGGCCGAGGTTCTGACACCTTGACCGGGGGGACCGGGAACGACCACTTTGCCTTCGGCCAAACGCCCTGGGCGCCGGCGTCACGGATTTCGTCCATGGTCATGACGTGCTTGATCTGCGCGGTATGTCCGCCGCGGCCGGCTACGGCGGCTCCGACCCCGTGACCGACGACCAACTGGCTTTGATTTCCGAGGGTGGCGGCGCCAAGGTAATGTTCGACCCGGACGGGCTGGGGGCGCTCCGGCTCAGTACATCAGCCACTTGGCTCATGTGGCGCCGGGTAATATCGCGTCCGGGGACTGGCTGTTCCACTAGCTAATCCATTCCCCTTGGGGATCAAGCCGCGACAGTCCATTCTTCAGTGGGCCAAGCGGGATGGCGTGGGCGTGGAGACGGCAAGTGGATGTCGAGCTGCTCCCGAACGCATCAGCCGGCCCTTCCGAAGGCTGGTCGAGGCGAGGCGGCGACAGAATTGAATCGATAACCGCGCGCTTGCAATCCCCGGCGCGGACCTGGTGCAGGTTTTCAATTCCGTGGCTCCCGCCCGTGGGGCCGGATTTTGCGCCGATGGCCCAGGGGTTTGTCTTCCCGGCCTTGGTGACCGCGGCGCATTCTCCAGCGCAGGCCCGTCGTGGGGGCAGGCGCGGCGGAGCGCCGGCCGTAGGTGCTGCGCTCGCGCTAGAAGGACGAAAACGAGATCCGCTGCGATTGATCGCTTTTGCGATGCCTTGACTGGATAATCTTGGATGTAAGCCGTAATTCATCAATGCAATTCGACTCCGGTGCTCCCTCGCCCTTCGGGATCTTCGGCCGAGCGAGGAAACGCGCACCATCCCGGGAACCGGCAGCGCAGCCCGCCGTTTCCGGAGCATTGCAAGGCTTCGGTGAGACCGTGATCAGATCGTATGGGCCGGAGAAATCTGCCCGGGTCCGTTGCATGCTCCGTGGGTCTCTCGGCTACCTTTGCGCCGACGGTCGCCCGATCACGGGTGGGCGCCAGCGCTTCCGTGCGCCGCCTCGGAGGGCGCGCGCCCATCTGGAGCGGCCGTGGGAGCTCAAGCATTCAGGGGGGCGGGCTGACGGCTTCCGGCGTTTCAGTGTTGATTCCCGCCATGAATGCGGCTGGAACCATCGGCCGCGCCGTCGCCTCGGCCCTTCGGGAAGCCGAGGTTGCGGAAGTGCTGGTGATTGACGACGGCTCGTCCGACGACACCCGCGGGGCCGCGCTCCACGCGGACGACGGGTCGGGCCGCCTGCGGATCATCCAGCAAGTCAATTCCGGGCCCTCCGCCGCAATCAATGTCGGCCATGATTCGACCACCGCGGCGTACGTTTGCGTGCTCGACGCGGATGACTTCTTCGTTGAGGGCCGGTTCGCGAGGCTCTTCGCTGAAGCCGCGCCGGGCTGGGACATGGTGGCCGACCGACTGCTTCTCGCGAAAGAAGGGGCAGAGGACGGGCCCTATGAGGAATGGGGCGGGATCATTCCTAACGATGGCCTTCTGAGTTTCGCCCAGTTCGTGACGGGCAACATCACAGATCGCTCACGCCCAAGGACGGAGCTTGGATACCTGCAACCGGTTTTTCACCGGGCGTTTATCGACGCTCACGGTCTGCGATACGATGAAGGCGTCCGGCTTGGGGAAGATTATCTATTCTACGGCGGCGCCCTGGCGCGGGGTGCTGTATTTCGCGTAATCCCGGCGCATGGCTACGTCGCGGTGTCGCGGGCCGATTCCCTGAGTCACACGCACCGCTCATCCGATCTTAAGGCGCTTCTTGACGCCGACGCGCGCTTAGCCACCACGCCGGGCCTCGGCGTCGCCGATCGCAAGGCGCTCGCGCGCCACGCGACCGATGTCCGGCGCAAATGGGTTTATCATCTGGCGCTCGACGCCAAAGCTGAGGGCGCGTTTCCACGCGCTATCCCGACCCTGCTCGTCAACCCCGACGCCCTATGGATTGCCATCGTGCGCACTGCGCGCGCGGTTCTGGCCAGGAACCGCTTAGCAGGCAGCTCAGCATTTGTCGGGGGCGCCTCTGTCGGGCCAATCCTAGGAGCCGGGTAACGGACTCCATCTAGCCGCGGTCAGGGCCCGATCGACCAACCCGTTCCGCTACTCTTGAGTCGATGACGTGGGGGATTCTTGGCATTCCAGGAGGCCCGCCCGTGATCTGACGGTTGAGGCAAGTGCCTTGGTTTGGCACACTTGGTTGGAGGTCGTTCTGAGTCCCGCGCATGCGGCGGATTTCAAATTACAGCGCGGGTGGATCGGGCGGTCAGCGGCGACGGAATTCTCGCGAAGTCGTTGTCAAGGTTGGCTGGTCGCGGGCCAAAGGATGAGCTTTTCCCCCGGTATGCTAGTGCGCCCGGACGAACATCCAAGTGGCTATAAGGCCGACCACCAAAAAAACTGTTCCGAAGATCAGAACCCAACGAATGTGACCGGTCTTTTGACCCTGGCTCGCCGCCGTTACGCTAATCTCTGCGCCGTCACCGGCCGGATTCGTATCCGGGTTTTGAAGGGACATGGCTGAAAAACGCCGCGCGAGCCGCCCGGTTCCTAGCCGTCACGGCATGGTCGTCCACCGAGCAAGCGGTTTTGTCGGGGGAATGACACGTTAAGTCGGTGCGGCCACAATGACCCCCTTCTCCACTCTTGGCTTTGCCATCTTTGTATGGCCGCTCCGCTGCAAGGGTTGATTTGAGGTGACGTACGATCTGTCGGGTGCGGTCATCTGTCCGGCCTGCTGGCGCGACGTGTGATGCCGCTGGCCCTAATGGTGTCAGCCAGCCAGGCCCCTCTCAGCCCAACGAGCACTATGGCTCCGACAAAGCCCCGGGTTGTCCTGGTTTTGCGGCCGCTACTAGATCGTCATCATCACGCTCGTTGCACCTCTTACAGTTCGGAGCAGCGGTTCACGGCCGCCGCGATCTCGATCCGGCGGCGGCTGTCGGCTGATACACCCCGGCGCGAAGCAGGATCGCCCAGACTATACGGGCGGTCTTGTTGGCCATGGCGACAGTGACCACGCGGGCGGGGCGCCGCTCAAGCAACGAGCGGATCCAGGTCGCCGCCGCCAGGCCATCGATTTTCGAACTGCGGATCACCGAGGTCGAGCCCGATCGTGGTAATCTGCATGGCGGGTCCCTGCATAAGGGGTTTCCTGACGAAAAAGCAGCGCGCGCACAATAACTCAACCAGCCGCGACCGCTCACAGTTTTGTCTTATTGCAGTGCAACATAGGGCGGCGCAATGGACGGCGTGCTGGAGAGCTAGAATGCGCCTGCCCCTCATCGCCCCCTCCGACCTAAGCCAAGAGCAGAGGGCGCTCTACGATGAGATGCGCAAGGGTATCGCGGGCCATTTCAATGCTTTCAGGGTGGAGCGGGAGGACGGCGCTCTCATGGGCCCTTGGAACCCTTGGCTGCATGAACCGGGGATCGGCCGCGCAGTTTGGGACCTGACACTAGCCCTGACCGCGGATGCAGTGCTCCCCGACAACGTCCGCCAGGTCGCGATCCTCGTCGTCGGGGCGCGTTACGACGCGGCCTACGAAATCTATGCCCATATCGCCGTCGCCGAGCACGAAGGCATGCCGATCGCGCGACTCGCCACGCTCGTTGCGGAGCTGAAGCCCGCCGATCTGACGTCGGACGAGAGCGTCGCCTTCGACATCGCCTACGCCCTCAGTCGTGGGGGAACTTTGCCAGAACCTCTCTATCGCCTGGGCCTGACGACGTTTGGCCAGCACGGCCTGAACGAGTTGATCTATCTCGTGGGGCTGTACGCGTTGGTGTCGATGACCCTCAATGGATTCAACGTCCCGGTCCCTGAGCGTGAATAGGCTCTCAATATCTCCGAAAGGCACAGGTGCGACCGCGCGTCCCGAGCCGGCCAAGCCTAGCGGCACGGCGTTTGAATCGGTGGCGCTGCTGCTTCAAGGTGGCGGCGCCCTGGGGGCCTACCAAGCCGGCGTCTACGAGGCGCTGCATGCGGCTGGAATCGAGCCCACCTGGCTCGCCGGAATCTCGATCGGCGCCATCAACAGCGCCATCATAGCCGGTAATTCACCGGAGTTGCGGGTCGAGAAGCTCCGCGCATTCTGGGAGCTTGCGAGCGAACCCTCTGATTTCGGGTGGTCCGAGATGTGGACGGGCATGATGAGCGGCGACGTCCTACGCCGCTGGATCAACCAGATGTCGGCCGCCGAGATCATGCTGAATGGTGTGCCCGGGTTCTTCACGCCGCGCACGCCGCCGCCCTACTTGGCGCCGCCGGGCTCCCCGCAGGCCACCAGTTGGTACGACACTTCCGCCCTGCGCCCGACCCTGGAAAGTCTGGTCGATTTCGATCGGATCAACCATGGCGAGACCCGCTTCAGTGTCGGGGCGGTGAACGTGCGTACAGGGAATTTCGCCTATTTCGACAATACTACCGAGGTGATCGGGCCGAAGCATGTGATGGCGAGCGGCGCGCTGCCACCAGCGTTCGGCGCCATCGAGATCGATGGAGAATTCTATTGGGATGGTGGCTTGGTCTCCAACACCCCACTCGACTGGGTGCTTTCCTCGCGCTCGGACCTCGATACGCTCGTCCTTCAGGTCGATCTGTGGAGC
The DNA here is from genome assembly GCA_025350685.1 of Alphaproteobacteria bacterium. GTDB lineage: Bacteria > Pseudomonadota > Alphaproteobacteria > Caulobacterales > Caulobacteraceae > Phenylobacterium. Next base: position 6,818 of record JANXXK010000176.1, read on the forward strand.
GCCCGCGGAGGCCTGCCGAAAGACCTCACCGAGGTCGCGGTGCGGATGAAAGAGGTCCAGTTCTCGAGTCGGACGCGGGCCGCCACCGATCAGTTCCGCAAACTTCAGCACTTGCGCGCCCTGTTCAATGAAGTCCTGCAGAAGATGCCTACCGACCTGGCGGCGTCGCCGGCCGCCCGCGAGTTGGCAGCGGCCGCAGATCCGGCTGTCTACAATATCGTCCAGCTGATCTATCGCTCGGAGACCTACGAGGGACAATCTAAGGACTACGAGTTTTCGAGGCGGACCATGGAAGACCATTGGCGCGCAGGACATCGGGACGCGTCCCGAGCTCTTCATGACCCGAACGTCCTCACCACACCCGAGGGCCCGCACGCGGTGAAGGTCTTTGATTTCACGACGTCACATGGCGCCGATAGCGCTGCAGAAAATTCTAGGAGAGATTGATCATGGTCCTGCAGGACAAGGTCGCCGTGGTCACCGGCGCAGCGAGCGGCATCGGCAAGGAAATTGCGCGCCAATTCATGGCCGAAGGCGCCAAGGTAGCGATCGCCGATCTCAACGTTGAAGCTGCCAATGAAACCGCGCGACTATTCGACCCCACCGGCCTGCGGGTTATCGGGATCGCTATGAACGTCACTGACGAGGCTCAAGTCGATGCAGGCATCGAGGCCGTCGCCGCGCAGCTGGGCGGGATTGATATCCTGGTGTCGAACGCGGGCGTCCAGATCGTCGGGCCGCTCGACACCTTCAAATTTGCCGACTGGAAAACTCTGCTGGCGATCCATTTGGACGGCGCCTTCCTAACCACTCGAGCCTGCCTACGTCACATGTATGCCCAGGGCCGTGGAGGCAGTGTCATCTACATGGGCTCCGTGCATTCCAAAGAAGCATCGGTATTGAAGGCGCCCTATGTGACCGCGAAACACGGCCTGGAAGGCCTCGCCAAGGTGGTGGCCAAGGAGGGCGCGCAACACGGCGTCCGCGCCAATGTGATCTGTCCCGGCTTTGTCCGCACCCCCCTGGTGGAGAAGCAGATTCCCGAGCAAGCCAAGGCCTTGGGAATCAGTGAAGCTGATGTGGTCAAGACAGTGATGCTGAAGGACACCGTCGATGGCGAATTCACGACCGTAGACGATGTGGCGAGAACGGCGGTGTTTCTCGCCGGTTTCCCGACCAATGCCCTAACAGGCCAGTCGATCGTGGTCAGCCATGGGTGGTTCATGCAGTAGAGATCGGCCTGGCCCCGACCAAAACTGCGAGATGATTGGGGGGGATGGAGCTGCATCGACCGCAGCTTTCGGACTGGACACCCAGCCCTGACATCAGCGCTCGCTGTGGCACGGTCAGACTAACCTGATGTCGGCGCCTATGGGCGTAGTCCTCAGCTCAGCTGTGAGAGCCCTTGCAAACGCCAGAGCGTTTCATATTTTCAGGAATATCTGAAAGTATCGGAATCTCCGCATGACCCTGCCTCCCATCGTCCAGTCGTTCGTATTGCACTTCGGCGAGATGGGCGGCCGCTGGGGCGTCAACCGCACAGTGGGGCAGATCTACGCTCTGCTGTTCCTGTCCGACCGGCCGCTCAACGCTGACGAAATCACCGAGGCTCTCGGCATTTCGCGCTCGAACGTAAGCATGGGGATCAAGGAGCTGGAAGCTTGGCGGTTGGTGCGCAAGCGCCACTTACCGAGCGACCGCCGGGAGTATTTCCAGGCGCCGGACGACATCTGGCAGATCGTGCGCACCGTGGCGGAGGAGCGCCGAAAACGGGAGATAGACCCCACCCTGACCATGCTGCGCGACATCCTGATGGAGACGCCGACGAGCTCTGAGGAGCGCCATGCCCAGGAACGCATCCGCCAGATGCACGAACTGATCGAACTGCTCACCGGCTGGGCCGACGACGTGCAGAAGCTCGACAACGAAAGCTTGATGCAGTTGCTGGCCCTGGGCGCTGGAGTCTCCAAGCTGCTCGAGGTCAAGAACAGGATCACCGTCCTGGCCGGGGGCAAGCGGCGCGGTCCCGCCGGGGGGGATCTCGCATGATCGACGCCCTCGTCCTGGCGCGCGCCCAGTTCGCCTTCACCATCGCCTTCCACATCGTTTTCCCGGCCTTCTCCATCGGCCTAGCTAGCTACCTGGCGGTGCTGGAGGGCCTGTGGTTGCGCACCAGGAACACAGTCTATCTCGACCTCTTTCAGTACTGGCTGAAGATCTTCGCCCTGGCCTTCGGGGCGGGCGTCGTCTCCGGCCTGGTAATGTCCTACCAGTTCGGGACCAATTGGTCGGTGTTCTCCGACAAAGCCGGCGCCGTCTTGGGACCGCTGATGGCCTATGAGGTGATGTCGGCCTTTTTCCTGGAGGCGGGGTTCCTGGGCGTAATGTTGTTCGGCCTGCAGAAGGTCGGACCCAAGCTGCACTTCGCCGCGACCTTGGCGGTGGCGGCCGGCACCTTTGCGTCCGCCTTCTGGATCCTGTCGGTAAACAGCTGGATGCAGACCCCCGCAGGCTACGCGATCAACGCCCAGGGCCAGTTCGTCCCCGTCGACTGGCTGAAGGTGATCTTCAATCCTTCCTTTCCGTTTCGCCTGACGCACATGGTGCTGGCTGCCTACTTGACGACCGCCCTGGTCGTGGGGGCGGTGGGCGCCTTCCACCTTTTGAAGGATCGGACCAACCCGGCGGCGCGCAAGATGTTCTCGATGGCCATGTGGATGGCTGCCGTCGTGGCGCCGATCCAGATCCTGGCCGGCGACGCTCACGGCCTCAACACCCTGGAACACCAGCCTGCCAAGATCATGGCTATGGAGGGCCACTACAGGAGCCATCCCAACGGCGCGCCGATGATCCTTTTTGGCCTGCCCGACCAGGCCGCTGGCGTTGTGCGAGCCAAGGTCGAAATCCCCAAATTGTCGTCGCTGATCCTGAGGCATGACCTAAACGCACCGCTCGCGGGACTGGACACCATTCGCCGCCAGGACTGGCCGATGGTCCCGATCGTCTTTTGGTCCTTCCGCGTCATGGTGGGGATCGGCCTGTTGATCGCGGCGCTTGGCGGCCTCACCCTAGTGGCGCGGCTGCGCGGCCGGCTCTACGATTGGCCGCCGTTGCAGCGGTTCGCGCTGGCCATGGGCCCAATGGGGTTTGTGGCGGTGTTGGCCGGCTGGATCACCACCGAGGTCGGCCGCCAGCCCTATACCGTCTATGGACTGCTGCGCACCAGCCAGTCGGCCTCGCCGCTCAGCGCACCCGCAGTCGCGGCCTCGCTGGCCGCCTTCGCCGTCGTCTACTTCGCGGTCTTCGGCGCGGGCCTGTTCTACATCCTGCGCCTGATGAGCCGTCCGCCGCAGCCGCATGAGACCGGGCTGCCGACCGGTCCCCCGACGCGCGCGGCCGGCATCACCCCGGCTCCCGCGGTGGATGCCGACCGCGCCCTGCTGCCTGCGGAATAGGCGACAAACCGATGTCGCACAGCCTGCTAACGATCACCTGGGCCGGCCTGATCGCGTTTGCCGTCTTCGCCTATGTCGCGATGGACGGTTTCGACCTGGGGGTCGGCATCCTCTTTCCCTTCCTCCAGCGCGGCGGCGAGCGCGACACCGCCATGAATAGCGTGGCCCCGGTGTGGGACGGCAACGAGACTTGGCTGGTGCTGGGCGGCGGCGGCCTGTTCGCGGCCTTTCCGCTGGCCTACGCGATCCTCATGCCCGCGGTCTATGCCCCGGTGATCGCCATGCTGCTGGGACTAGTCTTCCGCGGCGTGGCCTTCGAGTACCGCTGGAAGACCGTGCGCGCCAAATGGGCCTGGGATCTGGCCTTCTGGGCGGGATCGACTATTGCGGCTTTCGCTCAGGGAGTGATCCTGGGCGCCATCCTGCAAGGCGTGGCGGTACTGGGCCGCAGCTACGGCGGCGGCTGGTGGGACTGGCTCACCCCCTTCAGTCTGCTCACCGGCGGCTCGCTGGTGGTCGGCTACGGCACGCTCGGCGCAAGCTGGCTGATCCTAAAGACAGAGGGCGCACTCCTGGAGCGCGCGTTCAGCCTGGCCTGGCGCTTCGGCGTCGCCATGGTCACCGCCATCGTGGCGGTCAGCCTGGCGACCCTGTCGCTCGGCCCGGACTACGTTCGCCGCTGGCTGGCCTTCCCCACCGTGCTGGCCACCGCCCAGGCGCCGCTGCTCGTCGTGATCGCCGCGGCCGCGCTCTTCCTCAGCTTGCGCCGCAAGAATGAGCGCTGGCCGTTCCGTCTCACCCTGGCGTTGTTTGCCGTCAGCTACGCGGGATTAGCTGTCAGCCTGTTTCCCTACGTCGTGCCAAACCGGGTGACCATCTGGCAAGCCGCCGCCCCGGCTTCGAGCCAGTCTTTCATGCTGGTGGGCGCAGCCGTGATGATCCCCGTCATCCTGGCCTATACGGCCTATGCCTACCGGGTCTTCCGCGGCAAGACCGCAACCGAAGGATACCACTGATGTCCCAGAGAAAGCCGCGTGGCGCGATTGCTGCCAAAGGCGCCTGGTTCGCGGGCCTCTATCTCGGCAGCGTCCTGGCGCTCGCCGCCGCCGCCGAGGTCCTTAAGCTGTTCTTCAACCTCGTCCTCAAGTGACCACGACGAGGCGGTTGGCGTGGTTTCGAGCAGGCGTCACCAGCCTCGGCTGCCGGGAACGCCCTTGAAGGGACCGGCCAGCTGGCTGGTGATCCAGCCGCCGTAGAAATCTCCGGCCTGGGGCGCAACCGGTTCGCCATCGACGCTGCACCGATCGAAAGGCCCGGCATAGAAAGCGACATGGTCGCGCAGCAGCCCAAACGCCCGGCTCGGGCTGGGATAGCTCCAGCCCACGCGCGGCAGCACGATGTCGCCGATCACGACGTCCCAATAGACCGCCGCACCCTTCCATTCGCAGAACGAGCCGGCGTCGGCGCGCCGCAGCACGCCCGGCGCTATATCGGCCGGCGGGATGTAATAGCTGGGCGGATGGCTGGTTTCGAGCGTCCGGATGCTCGCAAGCGTGTCGGCGACACGTACGCCGGCGTGCTCGATCAAGATGTGTGCGCCGCTGGGCTCGGCGATCGCAGGGCGCGGATAAGCCCAAACGCTCTCCTGCCCGGGGGACGTGGGATCAGGCCGCGGTCTCATGCAGGCCTCGCACGCGCAACGAGGCGCTGGAGCCTCGGGCGGACCCGTAGGAAGGCGCGGTAGCCAAGTTCTAGCACCGCCAGGACGACCGGCACCCGCGCCGCCAGGCCGAACGGACGCAGCAGCGGGATCGCGCGCCACATCGCCCCGAACGCCGCGGCGCCGGACAACAGCGTGTCATCTTCGCTGGCGTGGAAGCGCGCGAGTAGCTCGGCGCGATCGATCGGGCAGGCCGCCTCGTGTGTGGTGGTCGCGTCGATGAAATGAATCGCGCCGCGCCGGTCGAGCCGACGCATCAGCGCGATCTCGCGGCGGCATAGCGGGCACCCGCCATCGTGCCAGACGATCAAGTTAGACATGTTGTTCACCAGGGAACTACCGCGCCGTCCCAGGCGAAGAAGCCGCCGGTGTTTTCCGGGCCAAGAGTATCCATCACTGAGAGCAGATGACGGGCTGCGACCGACGGGTCGAACAGGCGCGACTTTGGAATTGTAGCCGTGAAGGGGACGCTGAGAGGCGTCTCGACGGTGCCCGGGTGAAGGGCCACGCAGACGCCCAGTGGGTGGGTCCTGCGGTGCTCGATCGCGGCGGTGTGAATCAGCTGGTTGAGCGCGGCTTTAGACGCCCGGTAGCTGAACCAGCCGCCCAGCCTATTGTCGCCTATGCTGCCCACCCGGGCCGAAAGGGCGGCGAACAGGCCGGGCTGGTCGCGGGGCGTCAGCGGCAGAAAGTGCTTGGCGACCAGCGCGGGACCAATGGCGTTGACGGCGATGACCCGCGCCATCTGCGCCTCGTCGAGGGCGCTCAGGGATTTCTCAGGCGCCAGCCCGTGCGCGTGCAGCAGGCCGGTGGCGACGATGATCCGCGTTACCGGCCCATGCCGCCCGGCGTGCTCGGCGGCGCCAGCCAGGCTGGCGTCATCGAGAATATCCACCGGACGCCAGGAGCAGGCGGCGTTCTCCGGCCAGCTCTCGGGGCGGTGACGCGACAGGGCCGCCGTATGGCCAAAGCGAGGGTCGGCCTGAAGGCGGGCTATCAGCGCGCGGCCGATGCCCCCCGCCGCGCCCACCACCACGGCCGTTTGAGGGTCCGCACCCAAGGGTCTAGCCGTGCAGGACCGCCGCGCCGGCGCAGAGACCGGCCACGGCGCCAAGGGTCAGGATCGACCTCAGCCGCCCATACCAACCGGGCAGGCCCGTGCCACGGACGTCCCAGGCCCACACCGCGGCCAACGCCGCGGCCAGGCCCAGAAGCTGCATTCGAGGCGCGACCCCCGTCAGGGTCAGCAGCGCCAGACCGACCAGGGTGGGCAGCATGGCCAGGCCCACGACCTTGGGGCTGGGCGCGCCTTTCGCGCCTTCCAGGCCCCAGCGCGCGCCGCCCAGAAAGGACAGGATCAGCACGCCATAGGCGGCCAGCACTACCGCCGCCGGACGGCGAGCGTCCGACCACAAGACCCCCGTAAGCGGACAGGCGAGGAACGGCAGGACGCCCGCCAGACCATAGGCCAGCACCGCCCGCGGGATCGGCGGGGGCGCCCCGAGCGGGCGGCCGGTGTGCACGGTCATTGCGGACTGGCGAGCCAGGCGTAGGCGGAGTGGTTGTGGATCGACTCGAAATTCTCCGAGGACACCTCGTAGCGGGCGATCCGCGGATCGTCGGCCAGGGCGACGGCGATGTCGCGGACCAGATCCTCCACGAACTTGGGATTCTCATAGGCGCGCTCGGTGACGTACTTCTCGTCCGGACGTTTCAGCAGACCCCAGAGTTGGCAGGAGGCGCTCGCCTCGGCGATATCGATCAGGTCTTCCACCGGCAGGGCCGCGCCGTGGAGTGTCGCCGCGATAATGATGTGCGAGCGCTGGTTGTGCGCCCCATAGGCCGAGATTTCCTTGGAGCAGGGGCACAGGCTTGTGACCGGTGTCAGCACCTGCTGGGTGACCTCCAGGCGGCCGTCCAGCTGCTCGGCCCGGAGTGTGAGCTGATAGTCCAGCAGGCTTTCGATTCCGGACACTGGGGCGGTCTTGCGCACGAAATAGGGC
>JANXXK010000242.1 GCA_025350685.1 Alphaproteobacteria bacterium
CCAGTTCACGCCCGACCTGATGCCGGGCGACGTGCTGGGAACCAACCTGTTCAACTTTCAGACCAACACCTTCATCCTGACCAAGGGGCCGATCTTCACCCAATTGCTGCTCGCCGACGAGATCAACCGCACGCCGCCCAAGACCCAGGCGGCGCTGCTGGAGGCGATGCAGGAGCGCAACGTCACCATCGACGGCAAGTCGCATCCCTTGAGCGCCCGCTTCACCGTGGTCGCCACCCAGAACCCGATCGAGCAGCAGGGCACCTATCCGCTGCCCGAGGCGCAGCTGGACCGCTTCCTGTTCAAGCAGACGCTGAAATACCCCAGCCGCGAGGAGGAGCTGCAGATCGTCGCCATGCACGGCTCGCGCACCGGCAATCCCGATCCGGCCTCGCTGGGTGTCGAGGTGGTGGCCGGCGGGGCCGAGATCGCCGCCGCCGTCGAGGCGGTGTCGGGCATCCGACTGGCCGACCAGATCGTCGGCTATGTCGTGTCGCTGGTGCGCGCCACCCGCGAGACGCCGGACCTGGAGACCGGCGCCAGCCCGCGCAGCGCCGCCATGCTAGCCACCGCCGCCCGCGCCCGCGCCGCGCTGCAGGGCCGCGACTATGTGATCCCCGACGACGTCAAGGCCCTGGCCCTGCCAACCCTGCGCCACCGGGTGATCCCCTCGCCCGCCGCCGAGATCGAGGGCCGCCTGGTCGACGAAACCATCACCGGCCTGATCGACCGCGTCGAGGCGCCAAGGTGATCTACCCCACCCGCCGCGCCATCATGATGATGGCCATCGGCGCCCCGGTCGCCCTGCTGATCGGCCTGGTTTCGCCGGGATACTGGGCGGTGGGCGGCGGCTGGGTGGCGCTGGTGCTGGGGCTCAGTCTGCTGGACGCGTTCATCGGTCCGTCGCGGGCGCGGGCGGTGCTGTCGCTGGAGACGCCGGGCGTGCTGGGCATCGCCGGCCGCGGCGTGATGACGGTGCGGGCCGCGTTCGAACGCTCGGCCCCGCGCTCGGCCGAGATCGCCATCGAGACCAATGAACGGCTGACCATCCAGCCGGACCGGATGACCGCCCGTTTCACCGGTCAGGACGCCTCAGCCACCGCCGACCTGACGCCGCTGCGCCGCGGCGAGGGCGAGATCTCGACCCTGTGGCTGCGCTGGCGCGGGCCGCTGGGCTTGGTGTGGAAACAGATCCGCGAAAGGCCGGCTCGCAAGATCCCGATCACCCCCAACATCCAGGCGATCAAGGACGAGGCGATCCGGATGTTCTCCCGCGAGGCGATGTTCGGCATCAAGAGCCAGCTGGAGACCGGCGACGGCTCCGAGTTCCACGCCCTGCGCGAACTGGTCGGCGGCATGGACCCGCGCACCATCGACTGGAAGCAGTCGGCCAAGCACAGCAAGCTGCTGGCCAAGGAGTTCCGTACCGAGCGCAACCACCCGATCATCTTCGCCATCGATACCGGCCGGCTGATGTGCGACCCGCTGTTGGGGGTTCCCCGCATCGACCGCGCGCTGAACGCCGCCCTACTGCTGGCCTATGTGAGCCTCAAGCTGGGCGACCGCGCCGGTCTGTTCGGTTTCGACGCCAAGCCGCGCCTGTTCAGCGGCGTGCTGTCGGGCGCCGGGGCCTTTCCCATGTTGCAGCGGGTCGCGGCCCGGCTCGACTATTCCAGTGAGGAAACCAACTACACCCTGGGCTTGACGCAACTGGGCAGCGCCCTGGAGCGGCGCTCGTTGGTGGTGGTGTTCACTGACTTCGCCGACAGCACCAGCGCCGAGCTGATGCTGGAGAACGTCGCCCGCCTGCTGCGCAAGCACCTGGTGCTGTTCGTGGTGCTGCGCGATGAGGAGCTGGAGACCATCGCCCTGCGCGAGCCCAAGACCGCCGACGACGTCTCCCGCGCCGTCACCGCCGAGGCGCTGATGCGCGAACGCGAAGTGGTCGCCACCCGGCTGCGCCGCCTGGGCGCCCATCTGGTCGACGCTCCCGCCGAGCGCCTTGGCCCCGAACTGATCTCCGCCTACCTGGACCTCAAACGCCGGGATCTGATGTGATGGCCACCGCATGAAGGACCTGCAACTCAAGAGCCATCGTTTCCGCGCCGAGCGCGAGCCCGGCTGGCGGCGTTTGGAGTTCCTGCTGACCAAGGCCGAGGGCGGCCGCGCCTCTCGGCTGAGCGATGAGGAGCTGCTGGAGATTCCAGTGCTGTACCGCGCCGCGTCGTCGTCGCTGTCGGTGGCCAGGGCCACGTCGCTGGACGCCAGCCTGGTGGCCTATCTCGAGAGCCTGGCCATCCGCGGCTACTACTTCGTCTATGGCCCGCGCACCCGCCTGATGGAGCGGATAACCGGCTTCTTCCGCACCAGCTGGCCCAATGCGGTCAAGAGTCTGTGGCGCGAGACGGTGGCGTCTGGCCTGATCTTC
>JANXXK010000323.1 GCA_025350685.1 Alphaproteobacteria bacterium
TCCGGATCGGGTCAACGGGTCGAAGTAGGCCAGCCGACGCAGCACCGAGAGCATCAGCGCCAGCGTCATCTCGGCCACCGCCTGGCTGTTGACGCCGGGCATGTTGGACACGGCCACGCCCGCCGCCCTGGCGGCCTCCAGGTCGATGGTGTTCACGCCGACGCCGAGCTTCTGGATCAGCTTCAGCCGCGGCGCCTGGCCGACCATCGCCGCCGTCACCGGCTCGAGCACGTGCAGCAGCACCTCGGTGTCGGCGATCTCCCGGTCGAACCCGGCCGCGTCGGATTCCGCGACGATGGCGGCGGTGACGCCGGCCGAAGCTGCGGCCTCGGCCAGGGCGGCGCGGAAGCCGTCGCTGGCGCGGTAGTGCAGGAGGGCCTTCATCCCAGCGCGGCCGCCACCGTGGGCGCGAAGGCCGAGGCGCCGGCGAAGCGCGCGTCATCGCCCATCGCCTCCTCGATCCGTAGCAGCTCATTCCACTTCGCCATGCGCTCGGAGCGGGTGAAGCTGCCGACCTTGATCTGGCCCGCGTCCCAGCCCACCGCCAGATGGGCGATGCTGACGTCCTCGGTCTCGCCTGACCGCGCCGAGACGATGGCGGCCCAGCCGAGGTCCTTGGCGGCGTCGAGCGCGGCCTTTGCCGCGGTCACGGTGCCGGCCTGGTTGACCTTTACCAGCACCGCGTTGCCGGCGCCGGCCGCCGCCGCGCGGCGCACTCGCTCAGCGTTGGTCACCAGCAGATCGTCGCCGATCAGCTGGACGGCTTCGCCGAACCGCGTGGTGGCGAGCGTCATGCCGTCGAAGTCGTCCTGGGCGACCGGGTCCTCGACCGACAGGATCGGATAGCGGCGCACCCAGTTGGCGACGGTCTCCACCATCTCGGCGCTGGAGAGTTCGGCGCCGTCGAGGCCCAGCCGATAGCGGCCGTCGCAAAGCAGTTCATTGGCGGCGACGTCCAGGGAGATGAAGACCTCCTCGCCCGGACGGTAGCCCGCCTTTTCGATCGAGCGGGTCAGGACCTGGAGCGCGTCCTCGTTGCTGTCGAACATCGGCCACCAGCCGCCCTCGTCCGCCACCCCGGCCAGCGGCGCGCGGGCGGCCATCAGCTCGCCGGCCGCGCGGTAGACGTCGGCGGAGATCTCAAGCGCGCGGCGGACGCTCCCGGCGCGTGGGGCCATGACCATGAAATCCTGAACGTCGGTGCGCCGTCCGGCATGGGCCCCCCCGCCGAAGATCTGCACCTCCGGCACCGGCATTCGCACGGGCCGGCCCTGCGCCAGATAGGCCCACAGCGGCAGGCCGGCCTGGCTGGCCGCGGCGTGCAACAGGGCCAGCGAGACCGAGACCGTGGCGTTCGCGCCCAGTCGGGCAAAGGTCGCCGTGCCGTCCGCCTCGCGCAGCGCCTGGTCCAGGGCGGCCTGATCGCGGACGTCGCGGCCGTTCAACAGGCGCGCGATCTCGCCGTTCACCGCGGCGACGGCGCCATCGACGCCGAAGCCGCCGAACCGCGCCCCGCCGTCGCGCAGGTCCACCGCCTCATGCGCGCCGCGCGAGGCGCCGGCGGGCGCGCAGGCGCGTCCGACGCCGCCGCCGGCGAGCGTCACCTCCGTCTCCACGGTCGGCCGCCCGCGCGAGTCCCATATTTGGCGGCCGCGCACGGCCGTGATGCTTGTGCTCATCGCGCCTCGTAAAGCTCCCGCCACCGCATCCTCAGGTCCGCCATCGTCGAGGCCGGGCTCTCGATCAACCGGCGGGCAGCCCCGCGGACAAACGCCCGCTCGTCGTCCGCCACAAGATATTCCACCGGCGACTTCCCATCGACCCGGGCCAGCAGCAGGCCGCCGGTCAGCGCCGCGGCGCGGGCTTCCAACTGGGCGGCGGGCTCCCAGTTCAGCTGCGCCAGATAGGCCTCGTGAAGCACCGCCGCGGCGGCGATGTAGGCCGGTGCATGCGCTGGTCGCCAGATGGTCTTGAGCAGCAGGTGGGTGGCGCAGAAGGCAAGGTCGAAGGCCGGATCGCCGTACCACGCACACTCGGCGTCGAGCAGGACCGGTCCATCCGGGCCGCAGAGAATGTTCTTCGGGCTGACGTCGCCGTGGACCAGGGCCAGGGCGGTCGTCGCCGTTCGGTCGGCCAGCGCCAGCAGTCGCGGCGCGAGATCCGGGTGCGCCCGGGCCGCCTGACGAAGGTAGGGCGAAAGCCGCAAATCCTCGAAAAGATCGTGGGTGGGAAAGCGCTCGGCGACCTGGAGGTCTCCAGCGGTCCCGGCGTGGACCTTGCCGATCAGGGCGCCGACCTGGCGGGCGACGTCGATGTCCACGCGCCCGTCGGCGAGGTCCTGCTTCCAGACGCCGTGGGTCCGCGGGTCGTAGAATTCCATGACGAAGACGCTGCGCTGGGCATCCTCGAACAGCACCCGTGGAACCTGGTCTCCCACCAGGCTCCGGGCCGTGCGCAGCCATTCCACCTCGTAGTGCGACCGCTCGACGGGCGCGCGCCAATCGGCGGCGACGCGCAGCTTGGCCAGCGCACGCTTGACGCAATAGACGCCCTGAGACGTCTCGAGGCGGAAGACGTCGCTCGAAACGCCACCGGCCAGGCGCTCGAATTTTGGATCGTCACCCGGCCGCAGAAACCCGCCAGCCCTCAGGGTTTCGACAATGTCGGCTTCCCGCAGCATCGAATAATCGTTAGAACCCTAAGTGATTTTGGTCCAACCAAACTTGGATTGTGATCCCGTTGTCGAAAATTAATGTCAATAAAATTGACGTAGATCGACCACGGGCGTTTACTGAGGAAAACATGGACCCGGGCCAACCCGGAGTGCCGACCAGGAGGATGCCTTGTCAAAACCGGTCAATCGCGAATTCGATATTCGTGGCGTGAACCACCTGGCCCTTGTCTGCAAGGACATGGCGCGGACCGTGGAATTCTATCGGGAGGTCCTCGGGATGCCTCTGATCAAGACCATCGATCTGCCGGGCGGGATGGGGCAGCACTTCTTCTTCGACATCGGCAACGGCGACTCGCTGGCCTTCTTCTGGTTCCCCCATTCGCCGGAAGCGGTCCCCGGCATATCGGCGCCGGCCCAGTTGCCGGGCGGCGGCGACATTGCCTCCGCCCACGGTTCGATGAATCACATTGCGTTCGACGTCTCCCCGGAGAAATTCGACGAATACGTCGAGAAGTTGCGCACCAAGGGCGTCAAGATGGGCCCGGTGCTGAATCACGACAATTCTCCGAACCAGGTGAGCGCCGAGGTCACCAGCGACGTGTTTGTTCGCTCGGTTTACTTCTGGGATCCCGACGGGGTGATGCTGGAGTTCGCCGCCTGGACCCATCCAGGCTTCACCGAGGCCGACGTGGCCCATGAGGCCGTGGACGCGAACGGCCGGAAGTCCCGCAACGTGGTGCTGAAGCCGGGGGCATTGCAGGACGCCCACTAGCGGCGACGGCTCCGCCCCACGAACACCGAGCCAGCCGATGAGTTGTACACAGCTTCTCGATGACCAAATTACTTAGCTATCTAATCAAACATCAACAAGATTGACCGTCTGACATCGCGTCAATTGAGAAATGCGTCCTGAAAACAGGCCGCAATCAAATAGGGGGATGACACAATGTTCCGTCGGATGCTCTTGACGAGCACAATTCTGGCCTGGACCTATGCTGGCGCGGCCGCCGCCGCGGAGGCGACGCCGCCCACCCTGGGCGAAGTCGTCGTGACGGCGCAAAAGCGCGCCGAGAAACTGCAGGAAGTGCCGATCTCGATGGAGGTGGTCTCCGGCGAGAAGCTCGATCAGATTCACCCGAACGACTTCAAGCAGATCGTCAAACTGCTGCCGAACGTCACGGTCGAGTCCACGGCGGGCAACGACGTGATCTATATCCGCGGCTTCGGCTCGCCGCCAGCCAACTTCGCGTTCGACCAGTCGGTCAGCCTCTACGTCGACGGGATCTACGCCGGGCGCAGCCGGCAGGCCCAGTCGCCCTTCTTCGACCTCGCCCGGATCGAGGTTCTGCGCGGCCCGCAGGGCGCGCTGTTCGGCAGGAACACCGCCGCCGGCGCCGTGAGCATCGTCTCCGCCGGCCCGACGTCAACCTTCCAGGGCGCGGTCACCGGCCTCTACAACTTCGACCTCAAGGGCGTGGAGGCCACCGGCTACGTCTCCGGCCCCGTGTCCGAACACGTCTCGGCCCGCCTGGCGGTTCGCGCGATCGCCGAGGACGGCTACATCCACAACGACTTCAACGGCAACGACGGGCCCTCCAACAAGATGCAGCTGGCGCGCCTGACCGTGCGCTACGCGGCGGACAAGTTCGACTACACGGCCAAGGTCGAATATGCGAACCGCTCGGTCCTTGGCGGGGGCAACGTCTCCGGCGTGCTCACCGGCGGCCAGAACCCCGGCGAGACCCGCTACAGCACCGAAAGCCCGCTGGGCCGCGAAGGCACCAAGGACGTCTCCTGGCTGATCTCCGGCACCGGCAACCTGTCGCTGGGCGACTTCACCCTGACGTCGGTCAGCGGCTACTCGTTCTTCAAGTCGAACATTATCAACGATTTCGACCAGGGGCTGCCCGGCGGCGGGCACACGCTCAACACCGTCTACAATAGCTACCCCGAACGCTTCCTGCAGATGTCGCAGGAGGTGCGGCTGCTCTCGCCGACCGGTCACCGGTTCGAATACATCGTCGGCTTCTATGCCGACCATTCGAAATACGAGCTCACCCAGCTCGGCGGATTCAACATCCCGGCGTTTCACTATTTCGGCCTGCTGGAGACCGACTTCCGCCAGGCCGCGACCAGCGCCTCGGTGTTCGGTCAGGGCACCTTCCACGTGAACGACCAACTGCGGCTCATGGGCAGCCTCCGCTACACGAGCACCGACAAGCGCGGCCTGTTCTTCGGCAACCTGCGCTACGGACCCTTCGCCCTGCGGCCGGTGAACACCACCGCGAACGCCAAGATCAGCGAGACCAACACCGACCCATCAGTGACGGTGCAGTATGACTTCACACCACAGATCATGGGCTACGCGACCTACGGCAAGGGCTCCAAGTCCGGCGGCTTCGTGTCCAATACCTACGGCACGACCAACGCGACATTCGTGTTCAAGCCGGAGAAGTCCCAGAACTACGAAGCCGGGGTCAAGTCGACGCTGGACGACGGCCGCGTTGTGCTGAACGTCTCGGTCTACAACACCAAATTCGATAACCTGCAGGTGTCGGTCTACAACCCGACCATCTCCACCTACGTCACCGGCAACGCGGCGAGCGCCAGTTCCAAGGGCGTCGAGGGCTCTGCCGCCTGGTATCCGATGAAGAACCTGGATTTCACCGCCGCCGCCGCCTACCAGGACGCCAAGTACGACAACTATCCCGGCGCCTCCTGCCTGGCCTCGCAGCCGATATCCGTCTGCAACGCCGCGGCGCCTTCCAGCGTCGCCGCCAACAACATCGCAGGCTCGCCGCTGCCCTACACCTCGAAGTTCAGCTTCACGGTGCAGGGCCACTATCGCCAGGACCTGGCCAATGATCACTACATCGATGGCACGATTGGCGTTGCGGGCCGCTCCAAGTACTTCGACTCCGACAACCAGAGCCCGTTGTTCGGCATCCAGAAGGGCTACGCCAAGATCGACGCGCGCATCCAGTACGCGCCGTCGGACGACAGATGGCACGTGGCCCTGGTCGGCAAGAACCTGACCAACGAGAAGACGACGGGCAGCGCCTTCCAGCTGCCGGCGCCGATCACGCCCGTTCCGCGGTCGATCCTCTACCTCGAGGAGACCCGCAACGTCGCGATCGAAGCCGGCATGAAGTTCTGACGGAAAAGGGCGGCGGGCATGTCTCAGGGTTTCGGCCTGGAGGCGCTCGCCGTCCGCACCGCGCTCGCCGATATCGTGACGGCCTACGCCATGGCGTTGGACGCGCGCGACTGGGCTGGCTTTCGCGGCCTGTTCGAAGACGTGATCGACATCGACTACAGCTCGCTGGGCTCGATCCACGCCCGCATGTCCGCCCAGGTCTGGGTCGACCGCTGCAAAGTGCTGGGCGCCTTCGACGCCACCCAGCACAAGGTGTCGAATTTCGTCTTCGAGGTCACCGGCGATGAGGCCCAGGTGACAACCTATGTGGACGCCGGGCACTTCATCAGCGACGGCGGCGCCGAGCTGCGAGGCTATGCCTGCGGGACCTACCGCCACCTCCTGCGCCACGGTGCGGCGGGCTGGAAGATCGCCGGCTGCGCGTTCACCGTCGCCGGCTACGCCGGCGGCCGCGCGGCCTTCGACCAGGCGTTCGACGCGGCGCGGGCGCGGTTCGCCCAACAGCAGGAGACGGCCTCGTGATCGACGTCCATTTCGTCCCCACGCCCAACGGGCACAAGGCGACCATCATGCTGGAGGAAACCGGCCTGCCCTACCGGCTGATCCCCTACGACATGCTGGGCGGCGATCACCTGAAGCCGGAGTTCCGGCAGGTGAACCCCAACGGGCGGCTACCCACGATCCTCGACCACGAGCCGATCGGCGGCGGCGCACCGTTCGCGGTCTTCGAGTCCGGGGCGATCCTGCTCTATCTGTCGGAGAAGGCTGGCGGCGCCTTCATGCCGGCGGACCCGCGTCGCCGATCAATGGCCCAGCAATGGCTGATGTGGCAGATGGCCGGATTCGGCCCGATGCACGGCCAGGCCCATCACTTTGTCCGCTATGCGCCGGAGGGCCAGGACTATGGCGTGGCGCGCTACACCAATGAGGCGCGCAGGCTGCTGGCCGTGCTGGACCGGCGGCTGGCCGACGCCGAATACCTCGCGGAGGAATATTCCGTGGCCGACATGGCGACCTGGCCCTGGGTGCGCGCGACGCGGGCGATCGCCATGGACCTGGAGCCCTACGCGAACATTGTCCGCTGGTTCGCCGCGGTGGGAGAGCGCCCGGCGGTGATGCGCGGGACCGAGGTCAAGAACGCGCCCAACCTTTCGAGCCTGCGCCCGACGCTGACGGCGGAACAGTGGTCCAACCTGTTCGGCGAGAACATGCTGAAGAGTTCCGAAGGCTAGGTCTCAATTCGCCATCGTGCCGCCGTCGACGGCGATGTCGGACCCGGTGATGAAGCTGCTTTCGTCCGATGCCAGGAACAGCGCCGTCGCCGCGACGTCCTCCGGTTCGCCGATCCGCTTGATCACCTGACGCCCGATCGCGCGCTCGGTCCATCCGGGCTGAAGCATCAATGGCTCGGTCTGCGCCGAGCGGATCATGCCGGGAGAGATGGTGTTGGCGCGGATGGCGTGTGCGCCGCCCTCCACCGCGTACTGTCGGGTCATGGCGGTCACCGCGGCCTTGGCGGCGGAGTGGGCCAGCATGCCCTGGCCGAGGGAGCCCTTCTTCGCCGCCGTCGAGGCGGTGGTGACGATCGAGCCCCCGCCGCGGGCGACCAGATGCGGCCAGGCCGCCCGGCACAGGTGGAAGACGATATCGACCTCCTCGCGCTGAGTGCGCGCGAAGGTCTCGAAGTCCATCTCATGGACGAACGCGAAATAGGCCATCGCCGCATTGTTGTAGACGATGTCGAAACCGCCGAACGCCTTGAGCGCGAAAGCGACCAGCGCCTCGGCGCCCGCTGCGACCGAGAGGTCCACGGGCTGCAGCGAGACCATGTCTCCCCCGGCGGCCCGCACCTCGTCGGCCACGGCCCCGGCGGCAGGGTTGACGTCGCAGCCGACGATCCGCGCGCCTTCCCGCGCGAACATCAGCGCCGCGACGCGGCCCATGCCGCTCCCGGTCCCGGTAATGATCGCCACCTTGCCGGCCAGCCGCCCCGCCATTGTCATCCTCCCGAAAAACGATCCGTCTTGTTGCGGGCAGCCTAGTCCCGATCACCACAAACCGTAAACTTGATTGACAGAATAAGACCCCGGCCTACCGTGTCCGCAAGGCGTGGAACAGCGCCATCAGGGAGACAGATGGACCAGGCCGCCGTCCTGCCGCGCACTTCGAGCATTCCCGTCGCCAAGCCGGGCCGGACGGTCGCCTTGCTCGTCCTGAGCGCCGTGGGAACCGTCAACTTCGTCGATCGCCAGGTGCTCTCGGTTCTCGCCGAGCCGATCCGCAAAGCGCTGCAGCTCAGCGACACGCAACTCGGCCTGCTCACCGGCCTCAGCTTCGCCCTGTTCTACGCCCTGCTGGGGGTCCCGGCGGCGATGGTGGCCGATCGCGCGCATCGGGTGCGGCTGGTGGCCGGCGCCTGTCTCCTGTGGAGCTTCTTCACCGGCGCCTGCGGCTTCGCAACGTCGTTCTGGCAGCTGGCGGTCGCCCGCTTCGGCGTGGGCGTCGGCGAGGCCGGAGGAACCGCTCCGTCGCTGTCGATCCTCGCCGACTACTATCCGCCATCGCGGCGTCCGGCGGTCATCGGCCTGTTCACCGTCAACGGGCCGTTGGGCGTGTTCATCGGCGCAAGCTTCGGCGGCTGGGCCGCGGGCCAGTTCGGCTGGCGCGGCGCGTTCATCATGGTGGCCATGATCGGGGCCCTGGCGGCGGTGGCCCTCGCGGCGCTGGTTCGCGAGCCGCAGCGCGGTGGCCTGGACGCCCAACCCGCCGGCCTCGAGACCCGCCCGGTCGCGGCCAGCTTCCGGTCCTCGCTCACCCTGTTCCTGTCGCGGCCGACCCTGCGCCTGCTGCTGCTCGCCAGCGGGCTGTCGGCGTTCGTCAGCTACGGCATGCTGAACTGGATTCCGGCCTATCTGATGCGCGTGCAGCACATGCCGCTGAACGAGATCGCACGCTGGTTCGGACCCGCCGCGGGCCTCTGCATGGGCCTCGGCATCTGGGGCGGCGGCGCCTTGGTCAACTGGGCCGGCCGCCGAAGCCTGAAGGCCTACCTGTATGTTCCGGGCCTCTCGATGCTGCTCACCGCCCCGACCCTGGCGCTGGCGGTCCTGGCGCCGTCCTGGCAGACCTCGCTGGCGCTGATGTGCGTCCCCATGGTGCTGTGCACGATCTACGTCGCCCCGGCGCTCGCGCTGGTGCAGAATCTGTCGCCGGTGGCCTCGCGGGCGACGGCCACGGCCTTGCTGCTGCTGGCGTTCAACATCGTCGGACTGGGCGGCGGCCCGCTGGCCATCGGCATGGTCAGCGATGCGCTGGCGGCCGCCCACCGGCTGCAGCCGCTTCGCATTGCGCTGCTCAGCGCGGCGCCTGTCGCGGTGCTGGCGGCCCTGGCCTATTTCGTCGCCGCCGGCGCTGTGTCGCGCGACACCGCGGCTGTCCTGCAGGAGACCGGACAATGAAGGATATCAACGGCGCGACCGCCTTCATCACCGGCGGCGCCAGCGGCATCGGTCTGGCCACCGCCCGGGCCCTGGCGGCCAAGGGGGCGAGGCTGATCCTGGCTGACATCGACAAGGCCTGCGTCGAGGCGGCCGCGGCCGACCTTCGCCAGGGCGGCGCCGAGGCCATCGGCATCGAGTTGAACGTGGCCGAGGAAGGCCAGTGGGCGCGCGCGGCCGAGGCCGCGTCGGGCTTCGGCGAGGTGCGAATCCTGTTCAGCAACGCCGGCGTCGGCGGCGGCTCGGGCAAGTTCGAGACCTATGACACCGATGTCTGGCGCTGGGCCTATGCGGTCAACGCCCACGCCCATCTCTACGCCTGCCGCACGTTCCTCGGCGCGATGAAGGCGATCGGCAGGCCCTGCCACCTGGCCATCACCTCCTCGATGGTCGGCATCGTTCCGCCGCCGATCTCGGTGGCCTACATCTCCTCGAAATTCGCCACCCTGGGCATCGCCATGGGCCTTAGAAACGAGCTGGCGGACACCAACGTCGGCATCTCCGTCCTCTGCCCGGGCATGTCGGCGACCAACATCGTGGCCACCACGCAAAAGCTGCGGCCGGGCGCGGGCGAACAGGACGCGGCCGCCGCCACCGCCGGCGCTATGAGCAAGGTGCTCGCGGCGGGCATGTCGCCGGTCAAGATCGGCCAGCGGGTGGTGCGCGCCATCGAGCGGGAGGAGTTCTACATCTTCACCCACCCGGAGTGGAAACGCCTGGCCGAACCACAGATCGCCGAGATGCTGGCGGCGTTCGGCGAGTCCGCCGACCCCGACTACGCCGGCGACGACATCGACAGCCTAGTCGCCGCCAACGGGGCCAAGCGGATGAACGTCTCGGTCGCAGGCTAACGAACCCCTCACCTCACATGAACAAGCCAACCTGGAGCCGATCCTATGTCCGATGATCTCGCCGCCATGCGGGCGCTCGCCAAACGCTTTTTCGACTGCGTCGAGGCCGGCGACATCAAGGGGCTGATCGCCTGCTACGCCCCTGACGCCAAGATCTGGCACAACACCGACCGGATGGAGCAGGGGCCGGCCGACAACGAGAAGACGCTGTCGGGCATGGTCAAGCGGATCTCCGACCGGGTCTATGCCGACCGCAGGGTCGAGGTCTTCGCGTCCGGGTTCGTGCAGCAGCATGTGCTGCAGGGAACGCGGATCCAGGATGGGGTTCGCGTCGAGCTGCCCGCATGTATCGTCTGCGCGGTTTCCGACGGCCGGATCACCCGCCTCGACGAATATTTCGACTCCGCCGGCGTCGCTGAATTCCGCAAGTACGCCTGAACCCCATCCAGCCTGGAGTCCGCCATGCCCGTCCTTCGCCAAGTCCCCCGCGCCGACGTCACCTCCGAGGTCGTGAAGGCCTACTACAACCGCCTGTTCGGCCCGACCCGCGATCCGGTCGCCGAACCCGGCACCGCCACCGGAACGCCGGGCGACTGGTGGACGGTCTTCGCCCTCGCGCCGGACATCTTCCAGCACGCGGTGGACGGCTTCGCGGTCTATCGCCACCCGGACCGCAAGATCGACCCGGTGCTGCGCGAACTCGGCCAGACCCGCGCCGGATGGGTGAAGAGCAGCCAGTTCGTCTTCTCCCAGCACTGCAAGTCCCTGCGCGGCCTCGGGGTGGCGGACGACAAGATCGCCGCGATTCCGCACTGGACCGTCTCCGACCTCTTCAACGACCAGGAACGCGCGGTCCTGGCCTACGCCGACTGCCTGACCGAAGGCGACGGCCGCACGCCGCTGGAAGTGTTCGACAAGCTCAAGACCTTCTGGAGTGACGAGCAGATTTTTGAATTCACCTACATCACCACGCTCTATGCGATGCATGCGGTGATCACCCGGGCGCTCAGGATGGAGTTCGACAACCGGGCCGACCCGATCGTCGAGGTCGCCGCACCCGAGGGCTTCTCCGCCCAGGATTTCCTGGCGCCGCGCCCCCAGGGCAGTTGAGACGCCGCGATTCCGGAGAGATCAATGGACTTCATATGTGTGGCCGACCAGCTGGCCTTTCCCGAAGGGCCGGTGGCGATGGCCGACGGCTCGGTGCTGGCCGTCGAGATGCGCAACGGACAGTTCTCCCGCGTGCTTGCGGACGGGCGCATTGAGCTGGTGGCCGACCTGGGCGGCTCGCCCAACGGCGCGGCGATCGGGCCGGACGGTGCGGCCTACGTCTGCAACAATGGCGGGCTGACCTTCATCGACGCCGGTCCGGGGCTCGTCGTGCCAGGGCACTACCCCGAGAGCTACGTCTGCGGGTCGATCCAGCGGGTCGATCCGACGACCGGGGCCTTCAGCACGCTCTACGACGCCTGCGACGGCCGCCCGCTGCGCGCGCCCAACGACATCGTCTTCGACGCCGATGGCGGGTTCTGGTTCACCGACTACGGCAAGTCCGACGACTGGACGCTCGACCGCGGCTACCTGGTCTATGCGCGGCCCGACGGGTCGGCGATCCAGCGGGTCCGAGGGGGCCTGCTCGGCCCCAACGGCGTCGGGCTCTCGCCGGACGGCGCGACCCTCTATGTCGCCGAGACCTACACCGGGCGACTGTGGGCGATGGACGTCACCGGGCCCGGGCAGCTGGGCCCTTCGCCCGCGCCCTGGATGCCCGGCCGCCTGATCGCCACCCTGCCCGGGCACCAGATGATCGACAGCCTCGCCGTGGAAGCCGATGGCCGGATCTGCGTGGCGGGCGGTCCGGATGGCGGGGTGACCGTGTTCACGCCTGACGGCGGCCATGAGCACATCCGCCTGCCCGGTGAGATCGTGGTGACCAACATCTGCTTCGCCGGGGCCGACATGCGCGACGCCTATATCACCGCCTCCGGCAGCGGCCGGCTGTACCGCACCCGATGGCCAAGACCCGGCCTCGAGCTGTCGTTCAACGCCTGACCTTCGTTCCGGTGATCGCCGTCACGCCCGCCAGCGCATATATCTGGTTCATTGTTCGGCCCGCGACGCCGGCGCCCGAATTGGGATATCGACATGATCTTGCGCGTCTGTCTTGTGCTCACCGCGGCCGCCGTCTCCATCGGAATCATGGCGCCCGCCTTCGCCCAAGCGCCCACCGACCCCCTGCCCGACGACCCGGGCAAGACGGTGATCATGAGCGCCTGCACAAGCTGCCATGAGCTCGGTCTGGTCACCCTCAAGCCGCGCACCGCCGACGAGTGGGACAGGCTGATCGGCAAGATGGTCGATCGCGGCGCGGCCCTGACCGACACCGAGCAGCAGCAGGTGCTGGCCTACCTCGTCAAGAACCTCGGCGTGAAGCCGGAAGTCGGATCGGCCGATAGGGAGACGAGACCATGAAGGTGGTCATGGCCGGCCAGGGCGCGTTTGGCGTCAAGCATCTCGAAGCTATGCAGAAGATCGACGGGATCGAGGTGGTCAGCCTGATCGGCGGCTCGTCGGACTCGACCCGGGAGGTAGCCGATCGGTTCAAGATCCCGCACTGGTCGCTAGACCTCGCCGAGGGTCTCGTCCAGCCCGGCGTCGAGGCCGCGACCCTGGCCACGCCCACCGGCATGCACGCCGTCCAGGCGATCCAGTGCCTGGAGGCCGGCAAGCATGTGCAGGTCGAGATCCCGATGGCAGACAACCTGGCCGACGCCGAGCGGCTGGCCGAGGCCGCCAAGCGGAGTGGCC
This sequence comes from Alphaproteobacteria bacterium, assembly GCA_025350685.1. Lineage (GTDB taxonomy): Bacteria > Pseudomonadota > Alphaproteobacteria > Caulobacterales > Caulobacteraceae > Phenylobacterium. The sequence goes on from JANXXK010000323.1 coordinate 12,988, forward strand.
TGGTCGCCATGGCCGGCCACACCCGGCGGTTCAATCCGTCCCACCAGTGGGTTCACAAGCGCATCAAGTCGGGCGAGCTGAAGCTCCAGCAGATGGACGTGCAGACCTACTTCTTCCGCCGCAAGAACCTGAACGCGCTGGGCCAACCGCGCAGCTGGACCGACCACCTGCTCTGGCACCACGCGGCGCACACGGTGGACCTCTTCCAGTATCAGACCGGCGAGACCGTTTCGGTGGCGCGCGGCGTCGAAGGCCCGCCCCACCCCGACCTCGGCATCGCCATGGACATGTCGATCCAGCTGAAGGTCCCGTCGGGCGCTATCTGCACGCTCAGCCTGTCGTTCAACAACGACGGTCCGCTGGGAACCTTCTTCCGCTACATTTGCGACAACGGAACCTACATCGCCCGCTACGACGACCTGGTGGACGGCAAGGAACAGCCGATCGACGTGTCCAAGGTGGATGTGTCAATGAACGGCATCGAGTTGCAGGACCGCGAATTCTTCGCCGCCATCCGTGAAGGGCGCGAACCCAACAGCTCGGTGGCCCAGGTCCTGCCGGCCTACCGGGCGCTCGACCAGATCGAGAAGAGCCTGCTCTAGGAGCCCTCCGGCATGAGCCTCGTGGTCCGCAACATTCCCCGCGCCGCGCCCGACGTGATCGACGACCTCGCCGGTTTCGGCGTGGCGACCGTGCATGAGGCGCAGGGTCGCAAGGGCCTGCTCGCCAGCTACCTGCGGCCGATCTACCGCCCGGCAGGGATAGCCGGCTCGGCGGTCACCTGTTCGGTGGCGCCCGGAGACAACTGGATGATCCACGTCGCCGTCGAGCAGTGCAAAGCCGGCGACATCCTGGTGGTCGCCCCCACCTCGCCTTGCGAGGACGGTTATTTCGGCGACTTGCTGGCGACCTCGCTGCAGACGCGGGGCGTGCGCGGCCTGATCATCGACGCCGGCGTGCGCGACATCGCGGTGCTCACTGAGATGGGCTTTCCGGTCTGGTCGAAGGCGATCTTTGCCCAAGGCACTGTCAAGGAGACGATCGGCGACGTGAACCTGCCGCTGGTCTGCGCCGGCGCCCTGATCCATCCGGGCGACGTGATCGTCGCCGACGACGACGGGGTCTGCGTGGTGCGCCGCGCCGAGGCGGCCACGGTCGCTGAAGCCTCGGCCAAGCGTGAGGCCAACGAGATCGACAAGCGCGCCCGTCTGGCCGCCGGCGAGCTCGGCCTGGATATCTACGGCATGCGCGAGCGCCTGGCCGAGAAGGGCCTGAAGTGGGTCGACGAGGCGCCCAAGGGTTCCGGCAAATGACCCAGACGGCGATCCCCTGCACGGTGATGCGCGGCGGGACCTCCAAGGGCCTCTATTTCCGCCTTGAGGACCTGCCGGCCGATGTCGCCACCCGCGACGCCGTGCTGCTGGCCGCCATGGGCTCGCCGGACCTGCGCCAGATCGACGGCATGGGCGGCGCCCATCCGCTGACCAGCAAGATCGCGGTGATCGGCCCGCCGACCCATCCCGACGCCGACGTGGACTATCTGTTCCTCCAGGCGGTTGTCGACGAGCCGCGCATCGACGCGGGCCAGAACTGCGGCAATCTGCTGGCCGGCGTCGGGTGCTTCGCCATCGAGGAGGGCCTGTTCCCGGCGCAGGACGGCGTCACCCGCGTGCGCATCAACATGCTCAACACCGCCAGCCTCGCGGAAGCGGCGATCCAGACGCCCGGCGGCCGCGTGCGCTACGACGGCGACGCGCGCATTGACGGCGTGCTGGGCACGGCCGCGCCGATCCCCATCGACTTTCTGGATGTCGCCGGTTCGAGCTGCGGCGCCTTGCTGCCCACCGGCCATGCGCGGGACACGATCGACGGGATCGAGCTCACCGCCATCGACAATGGCATGCCGGTCGTCGTCATGCGCGCCGCGGACTTCGGCAAGACCGGCTACGAGAGCCCCGAGGCGCTGGAGGCCGACGCGGCGCTGAAGGCGCGCATCGAAGCCATCCGTCTGCAGGTCGGACCGATGATGAACCTCGGCGATGTGGCCAAGAAGACCGTGCCGAAGATGTGCCTGGTCGCCCCGCCGCAGCACGGCGGCGTCATCTCGACCCGCAGCTTCATCCCGCACCGGGTGCACGAAGCCATCGGCGTGTTCGGCGCGGTCAGCGTCGCCACCGCCTGCGTCACGCCGGGCTCGGTGGCCGCCGAAGTCGCCGGCATCGCCGACGTCGAAGCCGAAGCCGTCAAGGCGCTGGAGGTCGAGCACCCCACCGGCTTCTTCACCGTGGCTATGGACGTCAGCCTCGAGGGCGGCGAGATCAAGGTCCGCCGCTCGGCCCTGCTGCGCACCGCGCGCCCGCTGATGCGCGGCGAGGTCTATGTTCCGGCCAGCGTCTGGGGTGGAAAATGATCATCGACTGCCACGGCCACTACACCACCGCGCCCAAGCCGCACGACGCGTGGCGCGCCGCGCAGACCGCCGCCTTTGCGGTCGGCGGCGACGTTGATCCCGGCTATCCCGATATCTCCGACGACGAGATCCGCGAGACCATCGAATTGAACCAGCTGCGCCTGCTGAAGGAACGCGGCGCGGACATGACGATCTTCTCGCCACGCGCCTCGACCATGGCCCACCACGTCGGCAACGCGGCGGTCAGCCAGGCCTGGACGCGGCGCTGCAACGACCTGATCAAACGCGTCGTCGACCTGTTCCCGCAGACCTTCGTCGGCGTCTGCCAGCTGCCGCAGTCGCCCGGCGTCTCGATCGCCAATTCGATCGCCGAGCTGGAGCGTTGTGTGCTCGAGATGGGCTTCGTCGGCTGCAACCTGAACCCCGATCCGTCCGGCGGCTTGTGGACTTCGCAGCCGCTCACCAACCGCGCCTGGTATCCGGTCTTCGAGAAGATGGTCGAGCTCGACGTGCCAGCGATGGTCCACGTCTCCGGCTCCTGCAATCCGAACTTCCACGCCACCGGCGCCCACTACATCAACGCCGACACGACGGCCTTTATGCAGTTCCTGGAGGGCGACCTCTTCAAGGACTTCCCGACGCTGCGGTTCATCATCCCGCACGGCGGCGGGGCCGTGCCTTATCACTGGGGCCGCTACCGGGGCCTAGCCGATATGCTGAAGCGCCCGCCCCTGCGCGAGCATGTGATGAAGAACGTCTTCTTCGACACCTGCGTCTACCACCAGCCGGGCATCGACCTGCTGTTCAAGGTGATCGACATCGACAACATCCTGTTCGGCTCGGAGATGGTCGGCGCGGTGCGCGGCATCGACCCGGAGACGGGCAATTATTTCGACGACACCAAGCGCTACGTCGACGCCTTGACGATCCCGGCCGCCGACAAGCACAAGGTCTTCGAAGGCAATGCGCGGCGCGTCTATCCACGCCTCGACGCCATCCTCAAGGCCCAGGGCCGCTAGCTGCCCATGGCGCGCGCCCGCCTCCGCCCCAAGCTGCCGCCGCCTCGGATTTGGGGACAGCTGTGGTTTCAGGTGCTGGCAGGCACGGTGCTGGGCGTGGCGCTGGGCTGGTATCGGCCGGCGATCGGCGTGGAGATGAAGCCGCTGGGCGACGCCTTCGTGGCCCTGGTGCGGATGATGATCGCGCCGATCGTGTTCTGCACCGTGGTGCACGGTGTGGCCTCGATGAACGACATGCGCCGCGCCGGGCGCACGGCGCTGAAGGCGCTGATCTATTTCGAGGCGATCACCACGCTGGCCCTGATCGTCGGCCTGGCTGCGGTGAACCTCTGGGGCCCTGGCCGCGGCATGGCCATCGACCCGGCCAGCCTCGATACCCACGCGGTCGGCCAGTACGTCGCCCAGGCCGGGCGCCAAAGCGTCGTCGAGTATCTGATGGCCGTCATCCCCGACACCTTCGTCGGCGCCTTCACCGGCGGGACAGTGCTGCAGGTCCTGCTGGTCGCGGTGCTGAGCGCGCTGGCGCTGATCCGCCTGGAGCCAGCGGGCAAACCGCTGCTCGACGGCATCGGCGCGGCGGCCGAGCTGTTCTTCAAGATCATCGGTATCCTCATGTGGCTGGCGCCCGTCGGCGCCTTCGGGGCCATCGCGTTTACGGTGGGCAAGTTCGGCGCGGCGTCGCTGGCCTCGCTGGGCTCGCTGATCGCCGAGTTCTATGCGGTCTGCGCGCTCTTCACCGCCGTGGTGCTGGGCGGCATCGCCTGGGCCTTCGGTATCAATCTCCTGAAGCTGATGGGCTACCTGAAGGACGAGATCGTCCTGGTCGCCGCCACCACCTCCACCGAGACGGTCCTGCCGCGGCTGATTCAGAAACTGAAAGGCCTCGGCTGCGACGAGTCGGTCGTCGGCCTGGTCGTGCCGCTGGGCTATTCCTTCAACCTCGACGGCACCTGCCTCTACCTCGCCACCACCTCGGTGTTCCTGGCCCAGGCTACCGGCGTGCACCTGACGCCGGCCCAGCAGATCAGCCTGCTGGTCGTCATGCTGCTGACCTCCAAGGGCGCAGCTGGCGTAGCCGGCGCGGCCTTCATCGTGCTGGCCGCCACGCTCGCCTCCACCGGCGCCGCCCCGGTCGGCACCATCGCCCTGGTGCTCGGCGTCCACCGCATCCTGGCCGAAGCCCTGACCTTCGTGAACCTCATCGGCAACAGCCTGGCGACGCTGGTGGTCGCCCGCTGGGAAGGCGCCCTGGACCGCAATGCGCTGGCCGCCAAGCTCAGCCCCAAGCCACTGACCCTGGTCGCCGTGAAGGAGGTCGCATGACCGCCCCAACTGTCGATCGTCGCCCCCAGACCATGGATCCCGACTGGCTGGTGTTCCACCCGAACCCCACGAAACCCAGCTTCGCCCCGCCGCCGGGCGCGGTGGACGCCCACTGCCACGTGTTCGGTCCCGCCGCCCAGTTCCCCTATGCGCCGGAGCGCAGATACACGCCCTGCGACGCCGGCAAGGATCAGCTGTTCGCGCTTCGCGACGTCCTGGGCTTCAGCCGCAACGTCGTCGTCCAGGCCACCTGCCACGGCAAGGACAACCGCGCGCTCGTCGATGCGCTGAACGCCGCCGGCGGCCTGGCCCGCGGCGTCGCTACGGTCGGCGAGGACGTCACCGAAGCCGAGCTTGCCGCGCTCGACGCTGCCGGCGTGCGCGGCGTGCGGTTCAACTTCCTGCGCCGGCTGGCCGACTTCACCCCGCACGAGGTTCTGCGCAACATCGCCGCCAAGGTCGCCCCCCTCGGCTGGCACGTGGTGGTCTATTTCGAGGCCCCGGACCTGGCCGAGCTGAAGCCGCTGTTCACCTCGCTCCCCACTCCCGTCGTCGTCGACCACATGGGCCGCCCGGACGTGAAGCTGGGCGTTGATAACCCGCAGTTCGCCGCCTTCATCCAGTGGATGGATGAGGACGAGGGCGTCTGGTCTAAGGTCTCCTGCCCCGAGCGCCTCAGTCTTGCGGGCCCGCCCTATGACGACGTGGTTCCCTTCCAGCGGGCCATCGTCGAACGCTTCCCCGACCGCGTGCTCTGGGGCACCGACTGGCCGCACCCGAACCTCAAGGGCCACATGGCCGACGACGGCGTCCTGGTCGATCAGATCCCGAAGTTCGCGGTGACGCAGGAGCTGCAGCGCAAGCTGCTGGTCGACAACCCCATGCGCCTCTACTGGAGCGCCTGACCCATGGTTGAGAACCCCTTCAAGGATATCCCCGGCACGACCCTGTTCGACGCCGAGCAATCGCGCCTGGGCTATCACCTGAACATGTTCTGCATGTCGCTGATGAAGGCCGCCAACCGCGAGGCGTTCAAGACCGACGAACGCGCCTACCTCGACCGTTGGCCGATGACCGAGGCTCAGAAGCGTTCCGTCCTCGACCGCGACTGGAACGGCATGATCGCGCTGGGCGGCAACATCTATTTCACCGCCAAGATCGCCGCCACCGACGGCCTCTCCTTCCAGCAGATCGCGGCTGCGATGAGCGGGGTCACCCAGCCGGAATACGCCCAGATGATGCTGGACGGCGGCCGCGCGATCGACGGCAACCGCTCGAAGAAGGACGCCTTGTCCATGAAGGAGGGGCGCTAGTGGCCAGGATCACCGCCGGCGTCGCCACCAGCCACGTGCCGGCCATCGGCGCGGCGCTCGACAACGGCAAATCAGGCGAAGCCTACTGGGCGCCGGTGTTCGCCGG
>JANXXK010000029.1 GCA_025350685.1 Alphaproteobacteria bacterium
CTCGACCTGCTTGCCGTGGGGAAGATTGCTGGGACCGAGCGCGCGGATGCGCTCGCGGTAGCTGACCGGCGCCCAAAGGCCTTCGGATTCTATCAGGTCGATCAGATAGGGCTCGACGACCACTCTGATCTCAGTTTTCGCATGACCCTCGGCTTCCTCGCCGGCTGCGTCGTCGGCGGCGAACAGCTCAGCCTCGCCGAACCGCTCGACCCACTGGCCCTTGCGCCAGAACACGACCTCGCCGTCGATCAGCCGGTTGGCGGTGAGCGCCCTCATGCGCGGACCTTTTGGATCAAGGTTTCGACGACCTCGCGGCCCTCACCGACCTGGGCGAGCGCCATCGCCTCGCCGACGATCAGCAAGGCCGGGCCGCTCAGCGAGGCCGCGGCCTCGACCAGGCCGGCAAGCGTGGTCACCACTCGCCGCTCATCCTTGCGGCTGGCGTTCTCGACGATCAGCGCGGGAGTCGACCCGGCCCGGCCCGCCCCGAGCAGGCGCGCGGCGATCGGGGCGGCCTGCGACAGGCCCATGTAGATGACGACGGTCTGGTTGGCCTTGGCGAGGCTTTCCCAATCCAGGTCGGGCTCGGCGCCAGTCGAAGCGTGGCCGGTGACGAAGGTGACCGCCTGGGCCGAGCCTCGGTGGGTGAGCGGCGCGCCGGCCGAGGCGGCGGCGGCGAGCGCGGCGGTGACGCCGGGGATGATCTGGCAGTCGACGCCGGCCGCGCGGCAGGCTTCCAGCTCCTCGCCGCCGCGGCCGAAAATGAACGGGTCGCCGCCCTTCAGCCGCACGACCTTCAGCCCTTCGAGCGCGAACGCGACCAGCATGCGGTTGATCTCGTCCTGGCTGTAGGAATGGCGCGATTTGCGCTTGGCGACGCTGATCCGGCGCGCGTGGGAGGGCGCAAGCTCGAGAATCTCGTCGGAAACCAGCCCGTCGTGCACCAACACATCGGCAATCTGCAGGATTTTCAAAGCCTTGAGGGTCAGCAATTCCGGGTCGCCGGGGCCAGCGCCGACCAGCCAGACGGCGCCGCCGGACCTGGAACCTTGGCCCAGCATCACCAGGCCCCTACCGCGCCTTGACCTAGTCTGTCCCTGCGCCATGATAGTTTCTCTAAAGCCTAACCACCCCAAGATGGGAGCGGGGCGAGCTGGCGCCCGCCCCGCCGATATCCGTCGATGAAAAGGGCCGATACACCGCCGGACGCTTGCAATTAGGTGTTCGGGCGCCCAATTCGCAAGCCAAGGACTTCTGCCGGGGTTGTCAGGAATTCTATGGAACGGCCAACCGAACGGAGACGCTTGCCGCCGCTGAACGCTTTGCGGGCGTTCGAGGCCGCTGCGCGCCACCTCAACTTCAGCCGCGCGGCCGATGAACTGTCGGTGACGCCGGGCGCCGTCAGCCAGCAGATCCAGAACCTCGAGGACTATGTCGGCGCCGCACTGTTCAAGCGCACGCCCAAGGGCCTCTTGCTGACCGATGCAGCCCAGACGGCCCTGCCCGCCCTGCGCGAAGCCTTCGACCGCCTGGCCGAGGCCGCTTCCCTGCTCACCGCCGCCGTCGATGGACGCCGCCTGACGCTGACCGCACCCCCCTCCTTCGCCGCCAAGTGGCTGGTGCCGCGCCTGGGGGCGTTCGAGAAGGCCCATCCGCAGGTCGACGTGTGGCTTTCCGCCGGTATCGAACTGGTCGACCTCAACGCCGGTGAGGTGGACATCGCCATCCGCTATGGCGGCGGCCGCTATCCGGGCCTGGAGATCCGCCGGCTGATGGCCGAGACGGTGATCCCCGTGGCCAGCCCCGAGCATCTGGAGGCCCACCCGCTGCTGACGCCGGCGGACTTGGCCAGCCACATCCTGCTGCACGACGGCTCGCCCGATCTCGACGACAGCTGCCCCGACTGGCCCATGTGGCTGGCCGCGCGCGGCCTGAAGGGCGTCGACGCCAACCGCGGCCCGCGCTTCAACCAGTCGAGCCTGGTCATCGAGGCCGCCGTCAACGGCCGCGGCGTCGCGCTGGCCAAGCGTACGCTCGCCCAGGCCGACCTGGAGGCCGGGCGCCTGGTCGCCCCCCTGCAGATCGCCACCGCGGTCGATTTCGCCTACTACCTCGTCCACCCCAAGGCCAAGGGCCGCCTGCCGCAGGTGAAGGCCTTCGTCAGCTGGATCGAGGCCGAGGCCCTGGCCCACGAAGAGGCCCTGCGCGCCATCGACAACGGCGCCGGCATCTAAATCACGACACTGAAGTCGCCACTTTACAATCTGTCGACTTGCGCCGATACTGAAGTACATACTTCCCTATCAGCCCACGAGACTCCCATGGAAAAGCCCACCGTCGTCCACGACACCTTTGTCCTCGAACGCACCTACCCCGTCGGCCGCGCCAAGGTGTTCGGCTTCCTGGCCGATCCGACCAAGAAGCGCCGCTGGTTCGCCGATGGCCACGGCCACGACACCGAACTCTACGAGATGGACTTCCAGGTCGGCGGCGCCGAGCGCACCCGCTACGTGATGGGCGCCAATACGCCCTTCCCGGGCACGATCCTGGCGACCGAAGGCGTGATCGCCGACATCGTCGACATCCGCCGCGTGGTGATCTCGGCGACCATGAGCCTGGGCGAGCGGCGGATCTCCACCGCCATCGTCACCTTCGAGTTGCTGGACGAGGGCGACGCCACAATGCTGGTCTGCACCCACCAGGCGGCCTTCTACGAGGGCGCGGACGGGCCGCAGATGCGCAAGGGCGGCTGGGAGGCCCTCCTGGAGCGCCTGGGCCAGGCGCTGGCGGCCTAGGGGCATGCAGACCGCAATCGCCAAACAAGGCAGGGGCGATGTCGGACGGGTCTTCCAGGCGCTGGGCGACCCCACGCGCCGCGCCATCCTCGACCGGCTGAGCGAGGGGCCCAGGTCGGTCTCCGGCCTGGCCGGGCCGCTGGACATCACGCTGACCGCCGTCGCCCAGCATCTGGCCGTGCTGCAGGCCGCAGGGCTGGCGACGACGGAAAAGGTCGGCCGGGTGCGCACCTGCCGGATCGAGCCGGCGGGCTTCAACGCGGTCGAGCAGTGGATCGCCGACCACCGCAGCCTGTGGACCCGCCGCCTCGATCGCCTGGGCGAACTGCTGGCCGAGGACGACACCTAGCCCTTCGCCTGATAGGCCGCGATCTCCGCCAGAGCCGCGGCCAGGGAGGCGCGCACCGCCGGCAGGCCGTCCGTACCCTGCGCCTCGCAATGGGCACAGATTTCGCCGAGCGCGTCGGCGCCGATGCCGCGCGCGGCGCCCTTGATCGTGTGCACCAGATCGGGCCAGCCGGGGTTGGCGGCGCTCAGCGCGCCGACCCAGCCGTCGGCCTGCTGGCGGAACAGGTCGAGCACCTCGCCGACCACCGCCCGGTCGCCGCCGACGAACCCTTCCAGATAGGCGAAATCGATCGCCCCGCCCTCAGCTTCACGCGCCACTTTGTCCCCTTGCCACACACGCCTTGCCAACGCTGCGATTTCGCGTATTTTCCGCGCCCTCGCCGCCGGGGCCGATACTGCCTCAGATAAAGCTCCGGTGCGACGGCGGGTGCTTAGCTCAGTTGGTAGAGCAGCTGACTCTTAATCAGCGGGTCGTGGGTTCGAATCCCCCAGCACCCACCATTCTTTTGGTGGACTAACACTCCCAAATTCCCTGGTCCTGAATAGCCGGGCGTTGTCCGCGCCTTAGGCGAGGTGCGCCCCGCGACCTTGGCTCTCTTGGGTCTGTGAACTCGCGCCATACCCCCGCAATTCGTGCGTTCTCTCCAGGCCTATTCCAGAAGTGTCGCTTTCGGAGAATTCCCTGATCTTCCCCGGTAACAGGGAAATCTACAGGAAAAGCAACTCCCCTTTGCAGTCCGAAGTGTCGCCAATGACGTCCAAACTACTGGGATATTTAGATAACTTTTCGCTCCCGGCGACTTCGACGCCGGATTCGAACAGGGAATTCGGCGCGGCGGAAACAGGGAAATTGAATTTGATGATCAGGGATCTTAATTCGCAGGATCAGGCGAGCGCAGACACTAGGCGGCGTTGGGCTTCCCATGCGATTGGAAGCGGCTGATCGGTCAACGTCTTGAGGGTCAACGCTCGGGATTGGCGGCCGGCCAGGATCGCCTCG
>JANXXK010000056.1 GCA_025350685.1 Alphaproteobacteria bacterium
CCTCCCCTGCGGCACTCATCGGCTGGTCGGTCCCGCGGGGGGCGTCGGCGAGTGCGTCACGTGCAGAGTCTTACCGCGAGGGGAGGCTGGATTGTATTCTAGCCGTTTCGGCCGATTTTCCTTGGGCGGTATTCAAGTGCAGACCATCTCCATCCGCGGCGCGCGCACCCACAACCTGCGCAACATCGACCTCGACCTGCCGCGCGACCGGCTCATCGTGTTCACGGGCCTGTCCGGCTCGGGCAAGTCCTCGCTCGCCTTCGACACGATCTACGCCGAGGGCCAGCGCCGCTACGTCGAGAGCCTGTCGTCCTATGCGCGGCAGTTCCTCGAGCTGATGAGCAAGCCCGACGTGGACCTGATCGAGGGCCTGTCGCCGGCGATCTCCATCGAGCAGAAGACCACCAGCCGCAACCCGCGCTCCACCGTGGGCACGGTGACCGAGATCCACGACTACATGCGCCTCCTGTGGGCGCGCGTCGGCGTGCCCTATTCGCCGGCCACGGGCCTGCCGATCGAGAGCCAGACCATCAGCCAGATGGTCGACAAGCTGACCGCCATCCCCGAGGGCGAGCGCATCTACCTGCTGGCGCCGGTGGTCCGCGGGCGCAAGGGCGAGTACCGCAAGGAGTTCGCCGAGTGGCAGAAGGCCGGCTTCCAGCGGCTGAAGATCAACGGCGAATTCTTCCCGATCGAGGACGCGCCGGTCCTGGACAAGAAGTTCAAGCACGACATCGACGTGGTCGTGGATCGGCTGGTGACCAAGGCCGGCCAGGAGACCCGCTACGCCGACTCGCTCGAACAGGCCCTGCGGCTGGCCGACGGCATCGCGGTGGCCGAATGGGCCGAGAAGGACCCGACGGAGAACGAGCCGAAGCGGATCATCTTCTCGGAGAAGTTCGCCTGCCCGGTCTCCGGCTTCACGATCAGCGAGATCGAGCCCAGGCTGTTCTCGTTCAACAACCCCTACGGCGCCTGCCCGGTGTGCGACGGCCTGGGCGCCAAGCTCGCTTTCGACGCCGACCTGATCGTGCCGGACAAGGACAAGACCCTGCACAAGGGCGCGGTCTCGCCCTGGGCCAAGGGCCCCTCACCCCTCTACACCCAGACCCTGCAGGCGCTCTCGCGGCACTACGAATTTTCCATGGACGAGCCCTACTGGAAGCTGCCGGACCAGGCGAAGAAGGTGGTCCTGTACGGCTCGGGCGAGGAGAAGATCCGCTTCGTCTACGACGACAACGCACGCAAGTACGAGGTCAACAAGACCTTCGAAGGCGTGCTGCCGAACCTGGAGCGCCGCTGGCGCGAGACCGATAGCTCGTGGGTGCGCGAGGAACTCGGCCGCTACCAGTCGGAGAGCCCCTGCGAGGCCTGCGACGGCTATCGCTTCAAGCCCGAGGCGCTGGCGGTGAAGATCGCCGGCCAGCATATCGGCCAGGTCAGCCACCTTTCCATCCGCCACGCCAAGGAATGGTTCGAGGGGCTGGAGGGCCAGCTCAGCGACAAGCAGATGGAGATCGCGCGGCGGATCCTGAAGGAGATCACCGACCGGCTGCGCTTCCTGGTCAATGTCGGCCTCGACTACCTGGACCTGTCACGAGCCTCCGGCACGCTCTCCGGCGGCGAGAGCCAGCGCATCCGCCTGGCGAGCCAGATCGGCTCGGGCCTGACCGGGGTGCTCTACGTCCTCGACGAGCCCTCCATCGGCCTGCACCAGCGCGACAACGCCCGCCTCCTGGTCAGCCTCAAGGGCCTGCGCGATCTCGGCAATTCGGTGCTGGTGGTCGAGCATGACGAGGAGGCGATCCTCTCCGCCGACTGGGTGATCGACATGGGCCCCAAGGCTGGCGTCCACGGCGGCGAGATCATCGCCGAGGGCAAGGCCGCCGACATCATGGCCGAGCCGCGCAGCCTCACCGGCCAGTACCTCTCCGGCGCGCGGGAGATCGAGGTGCCGACGGAACGACGGCCGCTCTCCAAGAAGAACGTGCTCAGGGTCATCGGCGCCACCGGCAACAACCTGAAGGGCGTCACTGCGGAGATCCCGCAGGGCACGTTTACCTGCATCACCGGCGTCAGCGGCGGCGGCAAGTCGACC
>JANXXK010000078.1 GCA_025350685.1 Alphaproteobacteria bacterium
CGGCGTCCGCGTTGCCGGCCGCCGCGGATCCCCCGAACGCGAACTGGATGTCGGGCCACGCCACCCCCGCATCGGCGAGGGCTTCGCGCACGGCGAACACGCCCTGGTCGAGCCCCGACATGTCGTCGTGGCGGCCGAACGGGTGAATACCCGCGCCTACGATATGGACGTCGGTCATGCGGCGGCTCCGTCTGGCTGGAAGGCGTAGGTGACGACCTCGCTTCCGTCCGCGCGGCGGAACGGCACGAGCGTAAGCGTCATCGGCTGGCCGACGTGCAGGCTGGAAAAGTCGTCGGTGACGATACGGCTTTCGACGATGACCTCTCCAGGCAGCTCCACGTAGCCGACCGCGAACGGCTTGAACGTCTTCTCATCGTCGTCGCCGGTGTAAGGCGGGCTCTTGGGCCGGAAGCGCTGCACGGTGAACGACCACAGAAAACCCTGCGGCGAAAGATCGACGCGCTCATAGTGCTGCCCCTCCGGGCCGTCCGGAGCCGGGAAGACGATACGCCCGTCACTGATCCGTCGGGCGCCGATGAGCCGGGGCGGATCGGTGGGCGTGAACAAGCCTTCGCTGATCGGACGCGGCATGGTGGCTCCACCCGTGGAATTTTTCTGGCCCGGTTCTACCTGCAGCTTCAAAAAAAGTCATTCCTGATTTATACAATCACGTGCGACGGTTTTGGCGCTGATGGATCGCGCCCTTTTCGGGAAGGTTCGAAGATGAACGACGCGACGGCTAGGGCCGACCGGCATCCCGGCGACACCTATGGGGATATCCTGAGCCGGGACACCCGCCCTGTCCCTGACTACCTTCGCGAACAGCCCACGCCGGAGATCGGCGTCGACCCGGTGGCCGCCTCCCGATACTTCGATCCCGCCTTCTTCGAACGAGAGGCGCGCCACGTCTGGCCAAGGGTGTGGCAGATGGCCTGCCGCGAGGACGATCTCCCAAGCGTCGGCGACTATCAGATTTATGAGATGCTGGGCCGCAGCCTTATCGTCGTCCGATCGGCCCCGGACGAAATCAAGGCGCTGCACAATTCCTGCCTTCACCGGGGCCGGAAACTGGTCACGCTGCCGGGCTGCAAGAGCGAGTTCCGCTGTCCGTTCCACGGGCTCACTTGGGCGTGCGACGGGAGCTTCAAGGAAAATCCCATCGGTTGGGACTTCCCGCAGTGGCAGGGGCGCGAAATGCGCCTTCCCGAAGCGCGGGTGGAGACTTGGGGCGGTTTTGTCTTCGTTAACCTCGACGGGTCGGCGCCGCCACTGCTGGAGGTGATCGGGCCGCTCGCCCGCGACTTCGAGCGGTTCGACTGGTCCGACCGCTACCGGGCTGTCTGGGTGCAGAAGAAGGTCCGGGCGAACTGGAAGGCCACCGCCGAAGCCTTCATGGAAAGCCATCACTCGGTGACCACTCATCCGCAAATCCTCGGCAGCTTGGCCGACGTCAACAGCCAGTACGACCTCCTCAACGAGTTCGTCTCGCGGCAATTCTCGGCGGGCGCGGTGGCCAGCCCGTTCCTCGAACCCATGGAGGAGCAGGCGATCCTGGAGCATCTGCTCGGGCAAGGCGGGAGGCGGACCGGCGGCGGCGTCGCACCGAAGCTGGAGCCGGGCGAAACCGCACGCGGCAAGGCCGCCGAGCTTTCCCGGGCCACGCTCAAGGCGCAGACGGGCCGCGATTACGACGCCGCCGCCGACGCCGAGATGGTGGACGCGCTGCTCTACAACGTATTTCCCAACATGAGCTTCTGGGCAGGGTATCCGGCGGCGCTCTGCTACCGCTGGCGGCCGAACGGCCGCGATCCCGAGACCGCGATCATGGACGTCCAGATCTACGCCCCCGCCCCGGCCGGGGAGCCCAAACCCAGCAATGCTCCGGTGCATGAACTGGGCCTCGACGAACCCTGGAGCCAGGCCGCGGAACTCGGGGCGCTCAGCACCATCTTCGAGCAGGACATGGGCAACCTGCCGTATGTGCAGGAAGGGCTCCATGCCAGTGCGACAGGGCTGGTGCATTTCGGCCGGTATTCGGAGATGCGGATCCGGCAGCTTCACCGTCTGCTGGATCGCTTCATCGCCGAGGGCGAAGGCGCCGAGGCGCGGCCTTAGATGTCCCGCGCGTTTGGCGCACGGGCGCGCGAGACGCCCATGGCCACCGCCGTTGCGGACGAACGGCAGGCCCTCCCATGCATCGAGCTGGACCGGCTGCTGAACCGCATCGCTCACGGACTGATCGCCTCGGGCCTGGGTGGAAACGCCCGCGCCGCTGTGTTCGCGGGCAATTGCGTCGAAGCGGCCTGCGTCTATCTGGGCGGCCTGGAAGCCGGCGTTTCGACCGTGCCGATCAACTTCCACCTTACCGCCGAGGAAGCCGCCTACATTCTGAGAGACTCTGGAACTCACCTCCTGTTCGTGGGTCCCGAGACGGCGGAGGCGGGCCTGGCGGCTGCAGAACTCGCGGGGTCGGTGCAGGCCGTTGTCGGCTGGCGCTGCGCGAGCGATCCGCGCCTCGCCCGCTGGGAAGACTGGCAGGCCCCGCGTTCAGAGGCCGAACCTCCGGCCGGACGGTCACCACGCCCGCATCTCCACTACACCTCCGGCACCACCGGCCGACCGAAGGGCGCAGAGACGCCGCCTAGCATGTTCCCTCGCCGCGACACCGTGGAGGACTGGTTCGCCGCGCAGAGGGAGAGTTTTGAGGCCGGCGGCGGCAGATCTCCGGTCATGATCGTCAGCCCCATGTACCACACCGGTCCCCTGCATTCCGTCAGGGCCGCCGCCGGCGGTGCTTCGCTGATTGTCCAGTCGCGGTTCGATGCGGAGGGCGTGCTCGCCGCCGTCGAGCGGCACCGGGTGAAGAGCTTCATGATGGTGCCGACCCATTTCCAGCGCCTGCTGGCGCTTCCCGACGAGGTGCGCGGGCGCCACGACCTTTCGAGCCTCGATCTGGTCACCCACACGGGCGCGGCCTGCCCCGTCGAGGTGAAGCGCCGCATGATCGCCTGGCTCGGCCCGATCCTCGTGGAAGCCTATGGCGCCACCGAGTCCGGCAGCACGAATATGATCACCTCAGAGGAATGGCTGCGGAAGCCGGGGTCCGTGGGCCGCACCCTTGCGCCGTTCGAACCGCTGGTCGTCGGGGACGACGGCGGAGCGCTGGGGCCCAACCAGCTGGGCCAGCTCTACTTCCGCGACACGACGGGCCGAGGGATCGCCTATCACAACGACGCCGAGAAGACCCGCGCGGCGCACCTTGAACCCGGCGTCTTCACCCTGGGCGAGATCGGCTACGTCGATGACGATGGCTACGTCTTCATCACTGACCGGTCGTCGGACATGATCGTCTCGGGCGGCGTGAACATCTATCCCGCCGAGATCGAACAGGTTCTCGTCCAGCATCCCGACATAGACGACGCCGCGGTCGTCGGCGCGCCCAGCGCCGAGATGGGCGAGGAAGTGAAGGCGCTGATCGTTCCACGCAACCCGGCCAAGCCTCCGATCGCGGCCGAGCTCGAGGTGTTTTGCCGTTCGCGGCTGGCCGGTTTCAAACGGCCTCGCTCCTACGAGATCGTGAGCGACATCGGTCGCAACCCGATGGGCAAGGTCAACAAGCGCGAACTCAGACGCCGCTTCTGGCCGACCGAGCGGACGATCGGCTGACCCCTTGACCG
Organism: Alphaproteobacteria bacterium; assembly: GCA_025350685.1. Classification (GTDB taxonomy): domain Bacteria; phylum Pseudomonadota; class Alphaproteobacteria; order Caulobacterales; family Caulobacteraceae; genus Phenylobacterium. Next base: position 3,678 of record JANXXK010000078.1, read on the forward strand.
CCGCCGCCACAGACCGCCCCGCTCTTCAGCGCCTCGGCGGTTGGCGGCTCGCCGCGTTCGCCGCTCCGGCGCTTGCCACCGGCGCCTTGAACACGCCGCTGGCGGTGTACTTGCCAGCGCACTACAGCAGCTACGTCGGCCTGGACCTGGCCGCCGTCGGCTTCGCCTTCTTCCTCGTCCGCACTTTGGACATCGGTCTCGATCCCCTGGTCGGCCTGCTGGTCGACCGCACGCAAAGCCGTTGGGGCCAATTCCGGCCGTGGATGGTGCTGGGCGCGGTCCTCGTGTCCGTCAGCAGCGCCGTCCTGTTCCTGGCCCAGCCGGGCGATGGATTGCCCCGGCTGATGGCAGGCCTGCTCCTCGTGTACGCGGCGGTTTCGGTCATCGGGGTGGCCCATCCGGCCTGGGCCGCGCGCCTGTCCGGCGGCTATGATGACCGGTCTCGCATCTACTCCTGGATCTACGTGGCGCAGTCGGTGGGGACCTTCCTGCTCCTGGCGTTGCCTCCGGTCCTCGCCAGGGGGCGCACGCCGCAGGCTGGAGCGGACGTCCAGAACATGGGCTGGGCGCTGATCATCACAATGCCCTTCCTCATGGCCGCCGCCGTCGCCTGGACGCCGGAGCTGCGGCCAGGCGCGCCGAAACATGTCGCGGACAATGTCAGGGTGGCGGACTACCTTCGCCTCCTGGAGCGACCAGCCATGCGCCGCCTGTTCGTGGCGGACGTGCTGGTGAGCCTCGCGACCGGCGCTTCCATCGGCCTGTTCGTCTTTTTCTTTCGGGCGCGGGGCCTCGGCATGACGCTGATCAACGGGATGGTGCTGATATATTTGGCTGCGGCGATCGTCAGCGTCCCCTTCTGGACCTGGGTGGCGGGACGGATCGGCAAGCACCGTGCGCTGATCGCCTCTGCCGGCGGCTACGTCGTGGCGATCCTTGGCATGGGCGTGATCCGGGCGCAGTTGACGGCGCTGCTACTGCCCACGCTGGCCTTTATGGGCCTGACCTTCGCGGCCAGCGCCTTCCTGATCCGCGCCATGGCGGCCGACGCCGCAGACGAGGCGCGGCTTCATACGGGGCTCGACCGCCTGGGCCAGGTCTACGGCCTGCTTGCGGCGACCCAGAAGATCGGATCCGCCTTGGCGCTTGGGGTTGCGTTCTGGTTGCTCGCGAAGCTCGGCTTCACGGCCGCCGATCCTGCGCGAAGCGCGCCAGCAGCGCTGGCTGCGCTTTCCATCCTTTACATCGGCGTCCCGGCCCTTCTGATGTCGTGTGCCGCCGGCGTTCTCGTGGGCTATCCCATCGACGCTGGTGAGCACGCGCGCATCACGCGCGAACTCGCCCGGAAGTCCTCTGCCTAGAGAATGGCCGCCGGAGATCGATTGCCATCGTGTTGATATCAGGCCGCTGGCGCCACAGGGTGCCCTGAGTAGAGCCAGGCATAATCGTTCAGTCGGCGATGCGGATCAGCATCTTTCCGCTGTTTTTGCCCGCAAATAGACCGATCAGGCCTTCGGGCGCACGCTCGAAACCATCCAGCACCGTCTCCTGGTATTTGATCTTCCCGGCCTTCAGCCAGCCGGTCATGTCTTCGACGAAACGGGCGTTCAAGTGCGCGAAGTCGCTGGCCACGAAGCCCTCCATGCGCACCCGGCCGTAGATCAGATTGAACAGGTTTCTCACGCCCTCCCCGCCACCGTTATAGGTGGAGATCATGCCGCAGACCGGAATGCGCCCGCGGAGGTTCATGCGCGGCAGGGCGGCGTCCAGATGCGCGCCGCCGACATTCTCGAAATACACATCGACGCCCTTGGGTGTCACCGCCTTCAGGGCCTCGGCGAGAGGCTCAGCGTGATAGTCGATGGCCGCGTCCAGGCCGGCCGTATCGAGCAGCCAGGCCTTCTTTTCCGCCGAACCGGTGGAGCCAACCACGTAGCAGCCTTTGAGCTTGGCGATCTGGGCCACAACCGAGCCCACAGCGCCAGCGGCCGTGGAGACGAACACCTGCTCGCAGTCCCTCAGCGCGCCGGTTTCCAAAAGACCGCCATAGGCCGTTATCCCCGTGCCGCCGAGCGCGTGCATATAGACACTGAGCGGGATGTCAGGGTCCTGCTTCAGCACCGCCACCCCGCGTCCGTCACTGACGAACAGTTCCTGCATGCCCGCGCCGTGGCGGACCAGATCGCCCTCGCGAAATTTTGCGTTCTTGGACTGGACGACGCGGCCGATGCCGCCGCCCAGCATGGGGGCGCCCAGAGGCTGATCGGCGTCCAGGCGAGGCCGCATGTATGGGTCCACCGACATCAGCAGGTTGCGCACCTGGATCTCGCCCTCTGCAGCGTCCCGCGCCAGGACAGCGACTACGGCGAAGTCGGTGGGGACGGGCACGCCTGCAGGGCGCTTCACAAGATGAATCTGGCGGGTCGTGGTCATAGACATAGCCCTGGAAATGGTTCAAACAATTGTTTGGATGATAGGCTTTCTCGTTCGCGTCTCTAGGCCAGAAATTCTCAGCGGCGCGACAGCGAGGCGCTTGGATTCTGCTACCTTGCCCCGCCCGAATTCAGCCCCGCTCTCTGCTCTCGGCCTTCTTAAGAAGCCGATTTCTGCTGCCCGAACCGAGGAGGCAGCGGAAGCGAAGCGCGGCGGAAAACGTTTGGCTGACAGAGCTGTCGAAATAGCGGAAGGAGTTGGCAGACGACCTTTGCGACCGGTTAGCCGGTCTGTTCGAATCGCCGGCTAAACTTTGCGCTGACAAAGGCCGCCAGCATCACAATCTGCAGCGGAGGCCCCGTGTCCCAGCTTGCCTATCTCGCCCCCTCCAGCCCCGAACAGGCGGTTATCGCACTGTCGGCGGCGGGCGCACGACCCCTCGCCGGCGGCACCGACCTGTTGGTCCAACTGCGCGCCGGACGGACAAAGCCGGACATCATCGTCGACCTGAAGCGGGTCGCCGGCGCCATCGGCGTGCGCGAGGAGGCAGGCGGCTTCGTGGTCGGAGCCGCGACCTCTGGCGCGGTCTTGGGCGAGCACGCCCGCCTGTCGCGGATCTGGCCCGGCGTCGTCGAAGGCGCGAAGCTCATCGGCTCGACCCAGGTGCAGGGCCGGGCGAGTCTCGGCGGCAACCTCTGCAACGCTTCGCCGGCGGCCGACGGCGTCCCGGCGCTGATCGCGGCGCGGGCCACCTGCATGATCGTGGGCCCCAACGGCCAGCGCGAGGCGCCGGTGGAGAGCATCGTCACAGGGCCCGGCCAGACGTCGCTGGGGCCCGGCGAATTCCTCCTGGCCTTCCGCCTGCCGCCCCGCCCGGCGTTCGCCTCCGACGCGTACTTGCGGCTGACTCCGCGGACGGAAATGGACATTGCCGTGGCCGGCGCGGGCGTGAACCTCGCGTTGGACGCGGACGGCGTGGTCACCCAAGCCCATGTCGCCATCGGCGCGGTCGCGCCAACGGCCCTGCTCGTCGCCGACGCTGGCGCGGCCCTGGTGGGCAGTAGGCTGAACGAGGCCAGCCTGGCGGCGATGGAAGCCGCCGTGCGCGCCGCCTGCCGGCCGATCAGCGACAAGCGGGGCACTGAGGAATACCGAACCAGGATCGCGGGCGTGCTGGCCCGCCGAGCGGCGAGGATCGCCTACCAACGCGCGGGAGCGACGCTTTGAGCAAGACACACGTATCGGCCACGGTGAACGGCGATCCCGTGGAGTTCCTGGCCGCGCCAGGCATGACGCTGCTGGACGCCTTGCGCGAAGAACTCAACCTGACCGGTTCCAAGGAGGGCTGCGGTTCGGGCGACTGCGGCGCCTGCAGCGTGATCCTCGACGGGCGGCTGGTCTGCAGCTGCCTGGTGCTGGCGGCCGAGGTCGAAGGGCGGCGCGTGGAGACCATCGAGGGTCTGGCGCACGGCAGCGAACTGCATCCGCTGCAGCAGAAGTTCCTGGAACATGCGGCCCTGCAGTGCGGTGTCTGTACGCCAGGCCTGCTGGTGGCGGCCAAGGCGCTGCTGGATTCCAACCCCGATCCCACCGAAAGCGAGACCCGCTACTGGCTGGCGGGGAACCTGTGCCGGTGCACCGGCTATGACAAGGTGATCCGCGCCGTGATGGATGCGGCGGCTGAACTGAGACAAGTGAGGGCGGCATGACCGACGTATTGGACAGACCCGATCAGGACGAACTGAAGGTTGTCGGCACCCGGCCGATCCGTCCCGACGGGGCCGACAAGGTCACCGGGCGGGCCACCTACGGCGCCGACTTCGCCATGCCCGGCCAGCTGGTGGGCAAGATTCTTCGCAGTCCGCACGCCCATGCCCGGATCGTC
>JANXXK010000095.1 GCA_025350685.1 Alphaproteobacteria bacterium
CAGTCGTGGCCATCGAGACGGCGCCGGCCTCCAAGCTGGAGCGCATGCGCGCGCTCGGCGCCCGCCTGGTCACCGTGCCCTACGAGGTCGCCTGGAAGGCGTTGGACGACCGCGCCTACCCGGGCGTCGAAGGGACCTTCATCCACCCCTTCGACGACGACAATTTCATCGCCGGCCACGCCACCATGGGGCTGGAGATCCTTGAGGATGCGCCCGATGCGGTCGCCGTGATCGGCGGGGTCGGCGGGGGCGGCCTGGTCACCGGGCTCGGCAGCGCGGTCAAGGCGCTGGCGCCGCACATCAAGGTCTGGACCGCCGAGCCCGACACCGCCGCCCCGGCCGCCCGCTCCTTCGCCGCGGGGTCGCCGCAGACCTTCCCGGAGTGGCAGGCGTCCTTTGTCGACGGCGCCGGCGGCCAGAGCCTGTTCCCGCGCATGTGGGAGCGACTGAACCCCGTCGTGGACGGCAACATCGTCGTCACCCTCGACCAGACGCGGCGCGCCATGCGGCTGATGGCCGAGAAGGCTCGGGTGATCGCCGAGGGCGCCGGCGCCCTGCCGCTGGCCGCGGCGCTGACCGGCGAGGCGGGCCAGGGCCCGATCGTCTGCGTGGTCTCCGGCGGCAACATCGACATGAAGACCTTCTGCGAAATCCTCGAAGCCACCGCCTAGGCCATGGCCCGCTACGATTTCGCCTCCGACAACGCCGCGCCCGCCGCGCCGGAGGCCATGGCCGCGGTGGCGGCGGCCAATGTGGGCTACGCCTCGGGCTATGGGAGCGATCCGGTCACCGCCCAGGCCGCTGACCTGATCCGCGCGTGGCTCGACGCCGACGCCGAGGTGCGCTTCGTGGCCTCGGGCACCGCGGCCAACGCGGTCTCGCTCGCCGCCCTTTGCCGGCCGTTCGAGGCCGTAGCCGCCCACGAGCACGCCCACATCGCCACCGACGAGGCCGGCGCGCCTGGGTTCTTCGGCCAGGGGCTGGGGCTGGTCGCGCTGCGCGGCGCCTCCGGGCGGATCGAGGCGGCGGCGCTCGGCGAAGCCCTGGCCCAGCCGGACGTCTCTTACCGCCAGGCGATCGCGGCGCTCTCCCTGACCAACGCCACCGAATATGGTGCGGTCTATTCCGCAGACGCGCTCGGCGCCCTGGTCGGCGCGGCCAAAGCCAAGGGTCTTGGTGTCCACCTGGACGGCGCGCGCCTGGCCAACGCCGCCGCCGCAGGCTTCGACGTGAAGCAGATCGCCCGGTTCGGCGTCGACATCCTGGTGGTCGGCGGGACCAAGGCCGGCATGCCGCCGACCGAAGCGGTGGTGATCTTCGACCGCACCCTGGCCCGGCGGTTTGACATCCGGCTGAAACAGGCCGGACAACTCCCGTCGAAGGGCAGATTTTTCGCCGCCCCGTTTGTCGGCATGCTGCGGGACGGTGCCCTGCTGCGCCACGCCGCCCAGGCCAACGCCATGGCGCAGCGCCTGGCCGCCGGCCAACCCTTCCGCCTTGTCCACCCGGTGGAAACCAACGGCGTCTTCGTCGAGATGGACGAGGCGACGCTGCAGCGCCTCTGGGAGGCCGGGTGGTTCGCCTACCGGTTCACCGACGGATCGGTGCGCTTCATGTGCTCCTGGGCCACCACGGCCGAGGCGGTGGATAACCTCTGCGCGGTGCTGAGAGGCCTGACGGCCTGATCCGAACCCCCCGATCGTAGGCCGCCGTCCGGAAGGTCGGCCGCTGTTTTCGTTGCGGAAGGTTCGCCAGAAAACAGTTGCGGGGAGCCGCCCGACGCCTGACGACTAATCGGCATAACAACCGATCTCATTGGACGAGGGAATTTCCGGGATGCTGAAAACACGCCTCACCGAGATGTTCGGGGTCGAGACGCCCATCGTCATGGGCGGGATGACCGGGGTCGGCTACGGCGAGCTTGTGGCCGCGGTGGCCAATGCCGGGGCGCTCGGCTTCATCGTGGCCCACCTGTTTCCCACGGCTGAGGAACTGCACGCGGAGATCAAGAAGACCCGCGAGCTGACCGACAAGCCGTTCGGCGTGAACCTGACCCTGCTGCCGTCGCTGAACCCGATCCCGTATGACGAGTACCGCCGCGCGATCATCGAAAGCGGCATCAAGATCGTCGAGACCGCGGGGCGCAGCCCGATCGAGCACCTGCCGGACTTCAAGGCCGCCGGCGTCAAGGTGATCCACAAGTGCACCTCGGTCCGCCACTCGGTGACCGCCGCGCGCCTGGGCGTCGACGTGATCAGCATCGATGGGTTCGAATGCGCCGGCCACCCCGGCGAGGACGACATCGGCCTGGTGGTGCTGCTGCCGGCGACGGTGGACGCGGTCGACATTCCGGTGATCGCCTCGGGCGGCATGGCGGACGGCCGCAGCCTGGTGGCCGCGCTGGCGCTGGGCGCCGACGGGGTCAACATGGGCACGCGCTTCATGGCCACGCAGGAGTGCAAGATCCACGAGGAAGTGAAGCGCGGCATCGTCAAGAACAACGAGCGCGACACGCTGCTGATCAATCGCACCCTGCGCAATACCTCGCGCGTGGCCCGCAACGCCATCTCCGAGGAGGTCGCGCGCATCCAGCAGGACGCCACCAAGACCATCGACGACGTGCGCGAGCTGGTGGCGGGCGTGCGCGGGCGGACCAATGTGCTGAAGGGCGGCGATCTCGACGGCGGCATCTGGACCGTCGGCCAAAGCCAAGGGCTGATCCGCGACATCCCCACCTGCCAGGAACTGGTGCGCAACATCATGACCCAGGCCGAGGAGGTCGTCGCCGCCCGGCTGGATCGCATGGCGGCGGGCGCCGAGGCCGCTCCGGCGCGCGTGCCGATCGCGGCGGAGTAGCGGCGCCTACTGCAGACCCGAACGTCCGATAGCGTAGAACCGCTCGGCCCGGGCGGCGCGGATCTGGTCGGGGGTGAGGGTCTCAAGGCCCTTCAGCTCGTCCTCGATGGCGTCGCCGACCGCCTTGATCGCGGCCTCGGGGTCGGAGTGCGCGCCGCCGGGGGGCTCGGGGATGATCCGGTCGACGACCTTCATGCCGAGCAGGTCCTGGGCGGTGATCTTCATCGCCTTGGCCGCCTCGCCAGGGGTCCGCGCCCCACGCCAGAGGATCGAATTGGCCCCCTCAGGCGAAATCACCGCATAGATGGCGTGCTCCAGGATCAGCACCCGGTTGGTGGCCGCGATGCCGATGGCGCCGCCGCTCATCCCCTCGCCGGTGATCACCGAGACGTTGGGCACGCCCAGCATCAGGCATTTCTCGGTCGAGCGCGCGATCGCCTCGGCGACCCCGCGTTCTTCCGAGGCGACGCCCGGATAGGCGCCTGAGGTGTCGGCGAAGCTGATCACCGGCAGGTTGAACCGCTCGGCCAGCTCCATCAGCCGGATCGCCTTGCGATAGCCCTCGGGCCGGGCCATGCCGAAGTTGTGTTTCACGCGGGTGACCGTGTCGTGGCCCTTCTCATGGCCCATAACCACGCAGGGCCGGCCGCGGAAGCGGCCCAGGCCGCCCATGATCGACTGGTCGTCGGCATAGGCCCGGTCGCCGCGAAGTTCGACGAACTCGTCGATCAGCTCGCGGGCGTAGTCGATGAAGTGCGGTCGCTCCGGATGGCGGGCGACCAGGGTCTTCTGCCAGGCGTCGAGATGGGCGTAGGCGTCGCGGCGCATCTCCTGGGCGCGGGCCCGCAAGGCCTCGATCTCGGCGTCGAACGCGCCAGGGCTCGCGGTTTCCGACAGCTTGGACAGCTCCTCGATCTTGGCTTCGATATCGGCGATCGGCCGCTCGAATTCGAGGTAATGCGCAGCCATCGGGGATCTTCGAGTCCTTGCCTCAGAGGCGGCGGAAATTAGGCGGGATAGACCGGCCTCACAAGAGCGCCGCGGCGCGCGCTCCGGTTCCAAGTGCAACCTCCCACGGACCTAAGGGTTTTAGGGCCCGGAATTGATGCGTGGACTAGCGCCGATACCGCTCCCCGCGCATCGCAGGAGACCTGGAGAACCCCATGAACACCGCCCTGAAGTTAGGTCTGGCTTCGGTCTTGGCGATCGCCACGGCGACGCCCGCGTTCGCCCAGTACCAGCCGACCCCGGAATATCAGCAAAGCCTGCAACAATATCAGCAGGATCGCGCCGATTACGAGGCGCGCCGGGAAGCCTACGAAGCGCGCAAGGAAATCTATGATGGCCGCCGCGCCCACTACGAGGCCGACCGCGCCGGCTATGAGAACGCACGCGCCGCCTATGAGCGTCGCCGCGAGGACTGGGAGCGCGCGCGCGCCGACTATGACGCCCGGTACGGCTACGGCGCTTACGTGCGCGCCTATGGGGCCGAGCCGACGTGGGATGAAGACCATTGGGTGGCCTATGCGGCGCCTACTGCCCCCGACTACGGCCGTGAAACCAGCTATGCCGCCCCGGTGGCGAGCTGCCGCAACGATCACTCCGCCGCCACCGCCGGGACCATCATCGGCGCCCTGGCCGGCGCGGCGCTCGGCTCCAACGTCGCCGGCCATGGCGTGGGGACCGAGGGCGCGGTGCTCGGCGCCGTGGTCGGCGGGGTCGTTGGGGGCTCGGTGGGCAACGCTCATGACCGCTACAATTGCGACAACCGCGGCCCATACTACAGCTACGACGACACGATCGCTTACCGCGAAGCCCGCGACTATCGCAGCGGCCGTTACGACTACGCCTACTACGACCGCATGCGCTGCCGCCTGGCTCCGGCGCCGATCGACGCCGATGGCCGCGACGTTCGCTACGTCCGGGTCTGCCCCGACGCCGACGGCCGCTATCGGATCACCGGCTAATCAATCCCCGGCCAGATGGTCCGAGATGGGAGGTCGCGCTGCAGAGCGCGGCCTTTCTCATGTCCGCTTGCGCGCCAGCGGATGCTTTGTCGCCACCACCTCGGCCAGCCGGTCGCTGGTCACGTGGGTGTAGATCTGGGTGGTGCCGATGTCGGCGTGGCCGAGCAGGGTCTGAACCACCCGCAGGTCGGCGCCGCCCTCCAGCAGATGGGTGGCGAAGGCGTGGCGCAGCACGTGCGGGCTGACGCGGCCCGGGTCGATGCCGGCGTGGATCGCCGCTTCGTCGAGCATCTGGGCGAAGCGACGGGGGGTCAGCCGCCCGGCCTTGCCGCGCGAGGGGAACAGCCAGGGATTGGCCGCAGAGCCCTTTGGGTCGCCCTTCGCCAAGAAGCCCGCCCGGACCTCCAGGTAGGCCTTGATCGCGATACGCGCAGCGTCGTTGAGGGGGGCGAGCCGCTCCTTGGCGCCCTTGCCGCGAACGATCAGGTAGGCCGGGTCGCGGGCGAGCGCGGCCAGGGTCAGGCCGGTGAGCTCGGAGATCCGCAGACCCGAGGCGTAGGCGAGCTCGATCATGCAGGCCAGCCGCAAGCCCTGAACCCCGTCGCGGGCGGCCGCCGCGGCGATCAGCCGGTCCATCTCCGAACGGCTCAGCACCTTGGGCAGGCTGCGGCCCTTGCGCGGCGCCTCGACGCGGCGCGAGGGATCGTCGGCCCGCCATCCCTCGCCCAGCACGAAACGGTAGAACTGCCGCACCGCCGCGCGCCGGCGCGAGGCCGTGGCCGGCGCCAATGCCCGCGCTCCCATGTCGGCGAAATAGGCCTCCACGTCCTCGGCTGAGGCGTCGGAGAGGTCGCGCCCACGCCCAGCCACGAAGCCCGCAGCGTCGGTCAGGTCGCGGGTGTAGGCCATCAGCGTGTTCTTCGCCGCGGCCCGTTCGACCGACATCATCTCCAGAAAGGCTTCGGCCCAGGCGGATCCGCTCCCGCTCATTTGAGCCCGATCAGACCTTCTAGGGCGAAGGCGCGAGCGTCGGCGTCCAACCCGACCTGGCGCAGGGCGCGCACGATCCGCACGCGGTCGCCCAGCGCCGGCCCGGCGGGCCCGGCCTCGGCGCAGGTCCACAGCGCCAGCAGGGCCGCCTCGCCCATCAGCCGCTGATCGCCCGCGCCCTCCAGCGCCAAGCTGCGGCCCAACGGCGCCTTGCCCTGCGGCGTGGCGAAGGCGGCGATCTGGCCGCGGGTCTCGATGGTCAGGGGGTTGGTAAGCGCCGCGGCCAGCAGGGCGGCGGCCTGGCCCCGGGCGCGGACCTTGGGGTCAGCGGCGCTGGCCGTCTCGATCAGGGCGCCGATCACCACCTCGCGGACGGGCTCGCCCTTGGCCAGGGCCTCGGCCAGCACCGCCACATCGCCAGGCGCCGCGGCCGGATCGAAGGTGAGCGGGACGGGATCGCCTCCGACCGCCCCCGCGGCCACCGCCGGCGCAGCCTTGGCCGCGCTGAGGTCGAG
>JANXXK010000096.1 GCA_025350685.1 Alphaproteobacteria bacterium
TCTGGTGGAGTACGCGGACATCGCATCCGACTATGGCGAGCAGATTCATTCACGGGTTATCTCACTTCAGAAAGTGGCAAACTACGGCAGCGACGCGGAGCCTACCGCCGACGGCGCAACGCCTGTCCTCAGATCAGCACGGACGCTCCCGGTCAGCGACTATCTCCGGAGCACCGGCAAGACAGACTACATCCAGCTCTACGATTGGCTCCAGGGATTGAATCCCTTCTCCGGCAGCGTGAGCTTGACCAAGCTCAGCAGCCCCGCCGACCGCATCCGCATGGCGCAGCGGCTGACGGCCGACGACTACTGGCAGAAGGTCAACGAGGTCTATGCGTCCGGCCAGGGTACCGTCGCCATGGCGTTCATCAAGGACGATCTGGGCAACTGGGATCTGAAGAGCTTCTCGAACGATCCCGCGGACCTGCTGGCGTCCTACCGCAGGGTCGCCGACGCGGCGCTGAAGACCGCCGCCAGCCTCGCCAGCAAGGCGACGACGGGTGGCGTGGGCGACGCCGCGCGCCTGACCGACGCCGCCAAGGCGACCCAGCTTGCCAACCAGCTCGCCACCGGCGAGGCGCCGGCGACGCCCGGCGTAGTCGGCGGCGTCAACCTGGCCGCGCTGCACGACCGAACCGCTGCCCGCATCGCCGCCCAGAAAGTTCGATTTGCACTGCTTGAGACGCAGCTGCAGGCGGAACACGACAAGCAGGCCGGTGCCGCCACCAAGGCGACCGAAGACGCGAAGGCGGCCGACGGCGAAGCGAAGTCGGCCAACGACGCGCTTACAACAGTGGCCGATGCGCGCGACACGGCCTTCGCCACTGAAACCAAAAAACTTGCCGACTTGGCTACCGAGCTTGGACACGACGCGCCAAGCCCGGTTACCGTCAAGAGCGCCGAGGATGCGCTCAGCATCGCGCAAAAGGATCGAGAGAAGAAGCAAGCGGCCGTTGACGATCAACAGGCCGCCGTTTTCGCGGCCAAGGCCAAGGTGGCCAAGCTCAGGACCGACGCCGATGACGCAACGGCCAAGTCGGCGGCGGCCGATCAACGTCTCAAGGATCTCCCGAAGGAAGCGATTGAGGCGGTGAAGGGCACTTTGGACGACCACCTCGCCGTGATCGCCGCCCTTCAGGAGGGTGTGGCGAGTGCGTCCCAGCCGGGCCCGGCGGCGGCTACGTCCGTCCCGGGCCGCTAGCCCTCGACCGCCTCTATCTCCCTCGGCCGCTCGGCCATCACAAACCCGCCCTCGGTCTCCGGGTCCTCCAGCAACGCCTTGCCCGGCCCGTCGAGCCTCAGCCACGCCAGCCCCTGGTCCCAGGTCAGCACGCGCGCCTGGCGGTGATGCAGGGGCTTGCCGGTGTCGGCCACGGGCGCGGAGAACGCCGCCCCCGGATGCCCGGTCACAAAGGTGAAGCTCTCCAGAGGCCCCTCGTGATCGGCCGGATGCGCGGTGTCCCACAGCCCGGCGAAATAGCGCACCCGGTCGGCCTCATCGCGCGGCGTCCAGGAAATCTCCCACCGCCGCTTCGGCTCGCCCCTCTTCCACCCCGGCGGCTCGTCATATTCGATGAAGCTGGTCGCCGGGATCAGCGCGCGCCGGCGCTTGTAGGCCTCGCGGAACGCCGCGGTGGTGTCCACCGTCTCCAGCCGCGCGTTGGTGCACATGGCCTTCCAGGCCGAGATCAGCCCCTTGTGGAAGAACGGCACCATCCACCACCGCCGCTCCACGGCTTCCAGGCCCGCCGAAGGATCGAGCGGGTCCACCGCCCGCAACATCGGCGCCCGATTGGTCGGCCGGAACGGCGTGTTGAGCGGCCGGTTCGATCCCGCCTCCCCAAACCGCACCGGGATCCTGATCTCGCTCCACCGCTCCGGGTCGAACGGCAGGCGCAGCTGATATTCGTTGCACATGGGCGGGAGTGAGGGCCCCAGGCGGCGCGGAGTGAACCAACCGCAGGGTGAACCCCTCTAAACCTCACCCGTCAGACAGACGGGGGAGGGGGACCACGAAGGGGTGGAGGGGGCGCTGCCACCGCACCGCCTAAAGATCCTCCCCCAGCGCGCAGCCCGATTAAGGGGGAGGTGGCTCGGCGCGCCCGCGCCGAGACGGACGGGGTTTCAGGCAGGGCGTCCGACTTGAGGCCATTCAAAAACCGCGTAGCTTCTGCAGCATGGCCTTCACCCCACAAGAGCAACGCCGCCTGCTCGAACTCAGCTTCGAGCCCCACAGCGACGGCTTCGCCTACTATCGAAATCGATGGTCACAGGGCCGCCCGGTGAGCGCGGCGGAGCGCGAGGCCTATCTCTCGATCCCGA
>JANXXK010000127.1 GCA_025350685.1 Alphaproteobacteria bacterium
CCGCGAGCCGGTCAGCCACATCCTCGGCCGCAAGGGCTTCTGGAAGATCATGCTGAACGTCACGCCAGACGTGCTGACGCCACGGCCCGACACCGAGACCGTCGTCGAATACGTGCTGCGCGACTTCCCCGAAGCCGCGGCCTGGTCGGTGCTCGACCTGGGCGTCGGCTCCGGCGCGATCATCCTGTCGATCCTGGCCGAGCGACCCGCCGCCAAGGGGCTGGGCGTCGACGTCTCCGAAGAGGCGCTGGCGGTGGCCCGCGACAACGCCGCCAACCTGGGGCTGGCCAGCCGGCTGGCGCTGCTGCGCGGCGACTGGACCGAGGGCCTGGGCGAGGCCACGTTCGACCTGGTGGTCGCCAACCCGCCCTATATCGCCACCGAGGTGCTGGCGACGCTGGAGCCCGAGGTGCGCGATCATGAGCCCCGGGTGGCGCTGGAGGGCGGGGCGGACGGGCTGATGCACTATCGCCGCCTCGCGTCGGAGATCCTGCGGGTGCTGAAGCCCGGCGGCCGCTTCGCCGTGGAGATCGGCTATGACCAGAAGGACGCTGTCGAGGCCCTGTTCCGTGAGGCCGGCGCGCTCGGCGTCCAGACGATCCGTGATCTCGGCGACCGAGACCGCGTTGTCGCCGGTGCGAAAAAGGCCTTGGAAAACCCCGCCTGAATCGCTACTTAGTCTCTCGTCTCCACCCAAAATCGTCGGCTTCAGGTAGAGGCGCCTCACGAAGGGCGCATGCCAGACCCGACGGGGCGTGACGGCTTCCTTAAGGCCTCTCGCTTTAAAAGCTTCCGGGCGGAAGACGGGGAACACTTAGCGTCTTCGAGAGATAAAACGGGCCGGGTGCCCGATCCCGCTGAAGGCTAGCGCACAGGCCGACCCGCAAAGGGTCCGCTTCAGGGAAGAACCGAACGGTTATCGAATAATGAGAGATTTCAAGGGTATGAAGCGTCAACGCGGCCGCAATCGTGGCGGCGGCGGGGGCGGGAGCGGCGGCGGCAAGCCGCAGGCTCAGAATGCCAATCGGGCATTCGATTCCAACGGCCCCGAAGGGGTCAAGGTGCGGGGCAACGCCCAGCACGTCTTCGAGAAATACCAGCAACTGGCGCGGGACGCCTCTGCGGCCGGCGACCGCGTCCTCGGCGAGAACTACCTGCAGCACGCCGAGCACTATTTCCGCCTGCTTCGGGCCATGCAGCCCACCCGTCCGGCCAGCGAGATCCTCGGCCGCGACAATTTCTCCTCCGGCTTCGACATCGATTTCGAGGACGAGGGCGCCCAGGCCCAGTCCGAGGCCGCCGATGCGGCGTCCGCCGTAGCTGCCGCTTCCGCCCCGCCGGAAGGCGCCGAGCCGCCCGCCGAGGGCTGGCAAGCCCGCGAAGGCGCAGAGCAGCGGCCCAGAGATGGCCAACGCGACGGCCAACGCGATGAGCGCCCGCAAAACGGCGGCTTCCGCGATGATCGCCCCAGGGACGAAAGGCCGCGGGACCGTTTCGAGACCCGTGACGGCGGCCAGACCCGCGATGGCCAGACCCGCGACGGGCAGAGCCGCGATGGCCAGAACCGCGATGGCCCGGGCCGCCGCGACCGCTGGCGGGACGACAAGCCAAGAGACGAACGGCCGAGGGATGATCGTCCCCAGGGCGACCGCTATCAGGGTGACCGGCCGCAGGGTGACCGGCCGCAAAGCGACCGCCCCCAGGGTGACCGGCCCCGCTACGACCGCGACGACCGGCCGAGGGAAGATCGGCCCAGAGAAGAGCGTTCGAGAGACGAGCGCCCGCGCTATGAGCGCAACCGCGACGACCGCCCGGAACGCGACCCGCTGGCGGTGGTCGAGCCGCAGGGCCTGCCGCTGGTCGCCGAAAGCCGGCCCGCGCCGGTGCTGCGCGATTCCGATGGCGGCGAGAGCCACGCCCCGGCCTTCCTGCAGACCTCGACTGTCCGCAGCGAGAAGCCCCGCGCCGATGGCCCCACAGCTGACGGAGACGAGGCCCCCAAGCCCCGCCGCCGCCGCGCACCGCGTCCCGCTGCCGCCGAACCGGCCGAGGACGCCTAGGTCCTGCCGGCTCAAGGCGAGTTGCGGCGCGGCCCCGGCGGGCGTTAGCTGAGGCCATGCACACGGCCCATTGCGAGCATGACGAGGGCGCCGCCCACCCGGGCCTCAAGGGTCGGGCGCTCAGCCGCGCGCTGGCCACCGCCGAGAGCCGTTGCCAGGCGACCCAGGAGCGGCTGACCGGCCCGCGCCGGCGCGTGCTCGAACTGTTGCTTGAGGGCGACGGCCCGCTCAAGGCCTACGACCTGATCGCCGCCTTCGGCGAGGCCGGCGCGCCCGCCAAGCCGCCCACCGTCTACCGCGCCCTGGAGTTCCTCGAGCGCATGGGCTTCGCCCACCGGATCGAGAGCCTGAACGCCTTCGTCCCCTGCCGGCTGGAGGGCGACCGGCATGCCGCCGCGTTCCTGATCTGCGACTGCTGTGGCGCTGCCGAGGAGTTCGAGCCTGACTTCGCCCCGGGCCGCGCCGCCGCCGAGGCCAAGGGCTACGCCGTGACCAGCGTCACCTTGGAGGCGCGCGGCCTCTGCCCGGCCTGCCGCTAGCTCAGAGCCTCAGTCGCGCCATGGCGATCGAGTCCACGTACTGGCCGCCGCGCCAGGCATAGGCGCGGAACAGCCCATCCTTCTCGAACCCGAACCGTTCGTAGAGCGCCATGGCGCGAGCGTTGTCGGCATAGACGCTGAGCTCCAGCCGCTTGAGGTTGAGCCACTTGTCGGCCTGGTCGATCACCGCGGCCATCAGCGCCGAGCCGGCCCCGCGGCCGGCGTAGGCGTCATGCACCGCCATGCCGATGGAGGCGGTGTGGGCGCGGCGCGGACTGTCGCCGGGGCGCAGGCCGATCATGCCGATCGCCTTGCCGTCAATCACCGCCACTAGCCGGGTCGCGCCGGCCGCGGGGGCCGCGAACCGCTTGCGCCGCTCATCCAGGCTGGCGAACGGCAGCTGCAGGGTGCCCCAGATCGCCAGCGGCTGGTTCCAGGCTTCGGTCAGGTCGGCCATGTCTTCCGGCTCGGCGGCTCGGATCAGGATTTCGCTCATCGGGCTCTCTCCGTTCGGTCCGGTCCGGAGGAGGCAAAGAAAAAGCCCCGTCCGGTTCCGGCGGGGCTGGTGGGATGCTTGGCTGGGCGTAGGACCTAGCGCGCGACATCTCCCCCCGGCGCCGGCCGGTTGGTGAAGGTCTGCATAAGGATCGCTACGTTGCGCATGGCCCCAGTCTAGCTAGACCGGCGCGGATAGGCAAAACCGGGCCGATGAGACAGCAAATCTCGAAGCGCTGAAGGCGGCGGGCTACATCTAGAGCCCTTCCCACTCACGACGGCTCATCGTGAGTGGAGAAGAAAGGCTCCAGACATAAGCGACGACCCTGTTCATCCCGACTGACCTGATTCAAGTCAGTCGGGACAGGGTCGGGGGCGCCTTACCAGAAGATCCCGCGGACCACCTGGACGATGCGGCCGGTGTAGCGGTCGACCATCAGGGCGTCGTCGCCGACCCGCACCCACTCGAAGCCGGGCGGCGGATAGGGCAGATCGTAGTCGATGAAGCCACCGATCCAGTAGGGCTCGCCATACCAGCCACGCGGCAGGAAGTCGCCGAAGCCCCAGCTCCGCGCGTAGAAGCCGTAGGGGGCCTGATAGGACCCGATGTGGAACCGGTACGGGCTCCAGAAGATCGACGGGAAGCGGTCGCGCTCCCAGCGGCCCGGATTGAAATGATGGCCATCGCGATGGTCGTCACGGTCGCGGTCCCAGTGACCGTCGCGATGATCATCGTGATCGCGGTCCCAATGACCGTCATGATGGTCGTCGTGGTGGTCGTCGTGATGGTCGTCATGGTGGCCATCGCCGCGGCCGTCCCAGTGGCGGTCGACGGGCGAAGCGGGCGTGGGAATGGCTTGCGCAGGCGGGCCGCCGGCGCGGTCGAAGTGATGGTCGCCGCTAAGCTGGCGGTCCCGGGGCCCGTCGTGTCCGCCGTCACGCCCGCCATCACGGGTGAAGCGTTGGCCGCCGGAAGCCGCCGGGGCGGCGGCGGTCTGGGGCGGGGGCGACGGCGCGCCGAACCTGGCGCGGCCCTCGGCGACGGCCGGCGCGGGCGCGCGGGCGGCGGCGGGCTCGGCGCAGCGTGCTCATGGACCAGCGGGCGGTCGCCGCCGCGATCATGGTCACGGTCCTGGGCGATTGCCGCCTGGCTCGCGCCGGCCAACAGCAGGGCGGCAAAGGCTGTGAGTGTCGTCTTCATGGCTCTCGGTCCTCGAGGGCGCAATTGGCCCGCGTCCTTCACCCGTTAGTATTGCAGCCTCGCCTGAACCGCGCTTGAACAGAAACCATCGGCGACGCGGATGCCGCCCGCCCTTTGAGGACCCGCAAACAGCCGTGACCGCGCACCCCAACGACGTTATCGGCTTCTGGCGCAGCGCCGGCCCGGAGAAATGGTTCAAGAGGGTCCACGCCTTCGATGAGGCCATCCGGCTGAAATTCGAGCCCGTGCACATGCGCGCCGCGCGCGGCGAATACGACGCCTGGGCCGAGAGGGCTGAGGGGGCGCTGGCGTTGCTGATCCTGCTCGACCAGTTCCCGCGCAACCTCTACCGGGGCTCGGCCCACGCCTTCGCCACCGACCCCAAAGCCCGGGTGGTCGCGCGCGCCGCCATCGAGCAGGGTTTCGACCGCGAGGTCGAGCCGATCCTGCGCAACTTCTTCTACCTGCCGTTCGAACATTCCGAGGACCTGGCCGACCAGGACTACGGCATCGCGCTGATGACCGAGGCCGGCCACGCCGACAACCTGAAATGGGGCGTCATCCACCGCGACATCATCGTGAAATTCGGCCGTTTCCCGCACCGTAACCCGGCGTTCGGGCGGATGACCACGCCGGACGAGCAGGAGTTCCTTGATGAGGGCGGGTTCGGCGGGTAGCGAGGGATGACGAACCGTTTTTGAGCTGTGGATGACTTAGCAAGGTGATTCGTTTCACCTGTTCCCGAATCACTTTCAGCGCGACCGTCAGCAATCCATGAACGCCCACGCCGCCATCCAGCCGCTCCGTCAGGCCGCCCCGGACCACCCCGAGCAGCAGTATCTCGCCTTGCTGGCCGACATCCTGGCCAACGGCGTGGAGCGCGGCGACCGCACGGGGACCGGCACGCTGGGCGTCTTCGGCCGGCAGATGCGCTTCGACCTGGCCAAGGGCTTCCCGCTGCTGACCACCAAGAAGCTGCACAAGAAGTCGATCATCCTGGAGCTGCTGTGGTTCCTGCGCGGCGACACCAATGTGCGCTGGCTGCAGGAGCGCGGGGTCTCCATCTGGAACGCGTGGGCGGACCCTGAGACCGGCGACCTGGGGCCGGTCTATGGCAAGCAGTGGCGCTCCTGGACCGCCCCGGACGGGCGGGTCATCGACCAGATCGCCGCGGTCGCCGAGGGCCTGAAGGCCAATCCCAACAGCCGCCGCCACATCGTCTCGGCCTGGAACCCCGCCGAGGTGGAGGACATGGCGCTGCCGCCCTGCCACTGCCTGTTCCAGTTCTTTGTCGCGGACGGAAAACTGAGCTGCCAGCTTTATCAGCGCTCGGCGGACGTGTTCCTCGGCGTCCCGTTCAACATCGCCAGCTACGCGCTGCTGACCCTGATGATGGCCCAGGTCACCGGCCTGCAGCCCGGCGAGTTCGTCCACACCCTGGGCGACGCCCACCTCTACCTGAACCACCTCGACCAGGCCCGCCTGCAGCTCACCCGCGAGCCCATGCCGCTCGCCCAGATGAAGCTCGCCCCGCGAGATGATCTCTTCGCCTTCGAGTACGAGGACTTCACCCTGGAGGGCTACCAGGCCCACCCGAGCATCCCTGCGCCGATCGCGGTCTAACCCAGCAGCGCGTGCGTCGGGCGCAGGGTGTTCAGGGCGCCGGCCTCTGCTATGAGCCAGCCATGCCCACCATCACCCTCACCGCCGGCCCTATCGCCCGGGCCCGCAACGGCGTCATTGGCAAGGACGGCGGCCTGCCCTGGCGGCTGAAGAGCGACCTGGCCAACTTCCGCGCGGTGACCATGGGCAAGCCGGTGATCATGGGCCGCAAGACCTGGGAGAGCCTGCCAAAGAAGCCGCTGGTCGGGCGCACCAACATCGTGCTCAGCCGCGACGGTTCCTTCGAGCCCCAGGGGGCGCTGGTCTGCGAGGAGTTCACCGAGGCGGTGGGCATCGCCCGCGAGCAGGCTGAAGAGGACGGCGCACGCGAGGTCTGCGTGATCGGCGGCGCCTCGCTGTTCGAACTGGCGCTGGCCAAGGCCGGCCGCATCTACCTCACCGACATCGACGCCGAGATCGACGGCGACGTGACGCTGTCGCCCCTGGACGAGAGCCTGTGGCGTGAGGTCAGCGCCAAGGCCTATCCAGCCGGCGAGGACGACGACTACCCCTTCACCATCCGCGTGCTGGAACGCCGTTGAGACCCGCCGCTTGCGTCCACCCGCCGGCCTCGGCTTAACTGCCGCCCACAACAGAGCCGTCTCGAACGGCCGGTATGCGGGGGAGCGCCAAGGATGAACCGCCGCGAACTCGTCGCCGGCCTGTCGCTCAGCGCGCTGGCCTACCGCGCCTAACAAGGACCCCCATGGACATCCAACTCGTCACCGAAGGCCTGGAATTCCCCGAAGGCCCTATCGCCATGGCCGACGGCTCGATCATCCTGACCGAGATCAAGGGCCAGCGGCTGAGCCGCATCACCCCGGATGGCAAGCGCGAGACCGTGGTCGAGACCGGCGGCGGGCCAAACGGGGCGGCGATCGGCCCGGACGGGGCGATCTACATCACCAACAACGGCGGCGCCTTCGAATGGCTGGACATGCAGGGCCTGTGCATCCCCGGCCCAACGCCGGCCAGCCACACCGGCGGGTCGATCCAGCGCTATGACCTGGCGACCAAAAAGCTCAGCACCGTCTACGACAGCTGCGAGGGCCGCCGGCTGATCGGCCCCAACGACCTGGTCTTCGACACCCACGGCGGCATGTGGTTCACCGACCACGGCTGTTCGACGCCGGAGGGCCGTAAGTTCGGCGGGATCTACTACGCCAAGATCGACGGAAGCCTGATCTCGCGCCAGCGTGACCACCTGGTCTCGCCCAACGGCATCGGCCTGTCGCCCGACGAGAAGACCGTCTACGTGGCCGACACCAACCTCGGCCGGCTCTGGGCCTTCGACGCAGCCGAGCCGGGGGTGTTGAGCCCCGGCCCCGGCTTCGCCCCCGGCAACGTGGTGCACAACCTGCAGGGCTACCAGCTGCTCGACAGCCTGGCGGTGGAAGCCGGCGGCAAGGTCTGCGTGGCCACCATTATCAACGGCGGCATCACCGCCTTCGATCCGTCGGGCTCGATCGAGCATTTCCCCTTCCCGGATCTGATCTGCACCAACATCGTCTTCGGCGGGGCCGACATGTGCGATGCCTGGATCACCGCTTCGTCCACCGGCAAGCTCTTCAAGGCCCGCTGGCCGCGCCCGGGCCTGAAGCTCAACTTCAACGCCTGACCCTGCCAGACGCCGGGGCGCGCGACCGCCTGCCGCAGGCACGGTTTGGCAACCCTACCGGTCTAGCTTGCCTGCCTGACGCACGAGCCCGCGATGACGGGGGTGCATGGCGGGGACTATCGGATGCTGCGACTGAAGACGTTTCTGGCGGGCCTGACGACGGCCGCCACCCTGGTCGCCGGCACGGCCAGAGCCGCGACCTGGTTGCTGGACTATGCGTCCACCGGCGGTTCGCCCCAGGTCGCCGACCTGACGCTGTCGACTTCCGATGTGCTGAACGCCGTCGGCGGCTTCGACGTCACCGGCATCAGCGGCCTGGTGGACGGCGATACGGTCACCGGCCTGATCAGCAACCCCGGCCAGCCCTTCGCCAACTATTCCGCCGACGGCATGTTCCGCTTCGACAACGTGCTGTGGTCCGTCGGCGCGCCGGTGCTCTCCAACCCGGGCCTGTTCTTCCACGGTGCTTCGGGCAATGAATACAACCTGTTCTCCGACAACGCCGCGACCTACGAGCTCTATCGCGCGCAGAGCGGCGTCGGCTACCTGGCCAATTCGTTGGGCAGCGTACAGATCAGCCGCGTCGTCCTGCCGCCCCTCGACGGCGGCTACCGCGGCGCGGCGGGCGGCCTGGGCGTGCCCGAGCCCAACACCTGGGCGATGATGATCATCGGCTTCGGCGCCGTCGGCGCGGCGCTGCGCCTGCGCCGCCGGGCGACCCGGTTCGCCTAGACCCTTCGTCGCCTAGGTTGGCTCAGGCCCGGCACGTCCAAGGGTCTATCCTTTGCCAAGAGTCTTGAGCGATCAGGGCTTAGCCGGCCGGTTTGCCCTCGGTCGCGGCCTTGCGCCGCGCCAGGGCGCCCGCCGACCACAGCTCGTCCATCTCGTAGTATATTGCGAACGCCGGGACGTCCGACGGCAAGCCGACCCACGGCAGCTTCGAGACGGTGAAGATGTGCACGTCCGGGGGTAGCGCTCCGCGGTCGTCCAGCGTCGTCGCCCGCACGAAACGCAGGTAGGGCCGGCGTCCATAGTCGGACCACAGCGCCGTAGCGCACTTGCGGCAGCGATGGATGTCGTGCGGCCGACCGGAGTCGGTCGGCATCTCGTAGACCGCGATTTCGCCCTGCAGCACCTCGATGCGATCGGTCTCGATCAGGGCGTTGATCGCGAAGGCCCCGCCGGTCTGCTGCTGGCAGTCGCGGCAGTGGCAACAGTGGACGATCATCGGCTTGGAGGTGAGGCGGTAGCGGACCGCCCCACAGGCGCATCCACCATCCAGTTGCGCCATCGCGGCCTCCCTCGCTTCGCGCCTCTAGCCGACCGCCTTGCCGATCGGCTGGGCGTTGGAATCCAGCAGGGCGCTCTCGGCCGGCGATTTCACCTCGTCGTCGGCGGCGAGGCCCTGGTGGAAGTCCTGCAGGATGTCGAACAGTTCGTCCAATTCGATCGTCGGGGGGCGGCCCTTGGGGAAGCGGTAGCGCCAGAAGCTGGCGATGTGGCTGACCATGCCGGTGCGCTCGCCCAGCGACAGGAACATCTCCGGCGACTTCAGCAGGAAGTTGCGGAAGGCCATCGGATTGCTCTGCTGGGTCAGCTCGGCGAAAGCGTCGTCATAGACCTGCAGGGTGGCGCGGACCTTGCGCACCTGGCCCAGGATCGCCTGGTTCACGCGGCCGCCCACGTCCTTGACCTGATTGAGCATTTCGTAGTCGCGAGGTCCGACCACCTTGATCTCAGTGAGCTCGGCGATGACCTCGCGCAGCTCCGGCCACAGGCTGGTCAGCACCCACTTGTAGTAGAGGAACCCCTTCCAGCTGAAGATTCCCTCGCGGAAGTTCTCGCCCTCGAGGCCGAGGGTCAGCCTGAGCGGCTCCAGCCGCTGGTCGTCCTGGCCTGAGAGCAGCAGGCTCACCAGCTTGGAAATGTTGCTGTTCGCCTTGCCGTCCTTGTTGCCGTAGGCGAGGTCCACCAGCTTGGAGATCTCACTGGAGACGAACCGCTGCATCCGGTCCAGGTCACCCTGGGAGATGGCGAAGTAGCAGTTGGCGATCTTGAAGTCGCGCCGGCGCAGGTGCTCGCGCAGCAGGAAGGGATCGAGCGAGGGCAGCTCGTCCAGCGCCTCGAGCAGGGCGATGTCGCGCGCTTCGTCGTCCTGGTTGCCGCGCAGCTGGTTCAGCAGCTCGGTCCAACCGCGCTGGCCGACGAACAGCGAGCGGCCGCCGAGCGACAGGTCGGTCCGCTCGAAGGGTATGATCACCTTCGTGGAGATCTTCTTCGACCGATCAAAGATATATTGTTCGTCAGAGCGCAGGCGATGCTTGATGATCACCGCGCCATTCAGCGTGGCGGCCTTGAAGAAGGGCGAGGATTCGTATTCCGGATCGCCGACGTTCAGGGTGGCCACCGCGGCAAGGTTGAGCACACGGCTGGTCGACGCTGTGCGCTCGAGGCCCGCAAGGCTCCGAAACGAGCGGTCTGGCGAACGCGTTGCCACCTGCAGCCTCCAAGGGCGAAGCCCGCTGGCTTCACCAAAATCGATGCGTGGCGACGGACAGGGGACGTGAACGGCCGCGCCGCGGCTCGCCCCCCGACTGCGCTCACCCACCCGTTGTGCGCGCCAAGCTCTACAATTCAGTTAAGGGTAGGGGCGCTGAAGGACGCTGTTCGATGAACAGATTGCTGTGATTCCGCCGCTATGGCCGACCGTTCGGGCCTGCCTAGGCGGACAGGGCCGGGTCGCGCTCGACCTGCGCGGGCGCCGGGCGCGCGGCGTCCGTTGACCGGTCCTCGGCGTTGTTCGCGCCGTTCAGGCCGTGGTGGAAGTCCTGCAGGATGTCGAGCAGTTCGTCGAGTTCGACGCGCAGTTCGCGGTCCTTGGGGAAGCGGTAGCGCCAGAAGCTGGCGATGTGGCTGACCATGCCGGTGCGTTCGCCCAGCGACAGGAACATCTCCGGCGATTTCAGCAGGAAGTCGCGGAAGGCCATCGGATTGCCCTGCTGGGTCAGCTCGGCGAAGGCGTCGTCATAAACCTCCAGCGTGGCGCGCACCTTGCGGATCTGGGCGTGGATCGCCCTGTTGACCCGCGCGCCGACGTCGTTGACCAGCGACAGCATGTCGAAGTCCTTGGTTCCCACGACCTTGATCTGGCTGAGCTCGGCGATCACCTGGCGCAGTTCGGGCCAGAGGCTGTTGAGCACCCATTTGTAGTAGAGGAAGCCCTTCCAGCTGAAGAGACCCTCGCGGAAGTTCTCCCCTTCCAGGCCGAGCGTCAGGCGCAGGGGCTCCAGGCGGGTGTCGTCCTGGCCGGACAGCAGCAGGTCGACCAGCTTGGTGATGTTGCCCTGCCCGCCCAGGCCGCCGTAGGCCAGCATCACCAGCCTGGAGACCTCTGAGGCCACGAAGCGCTGCATGCGCTCCAGATCGGCGGCCGAGATCGCGAAGTAGCAGTTGGCGATCGTGAACTCGCGCCGGCGCAGGTGCTCGCGCAGCAGGAAGGGATCCAGTGACGGCAGCTCGTTGAGCGCCTCGAGCAGGGCGATGTCGCGCGCCTCGTGGCCCTGGGCGCCGCTGAGCTCGACGAGCATCTTCTGCCAGCCGCGCTGGCCGACCAGCAGGGAACGGCCGCCCAGCCCCAGATCGGTCCGCTCGAAGGGAATGACCACCTTGGTCGCGATCCGCGTGGCTTGCTCGAACATGTACTGCTCGTCGGCGCGCAGGCGGTGCTTGATGAGCACCGCGCCATTGAGCGTCACGGCCTTGAAGAACGGCAGGGTGGCGTATTCCGGATCGCCGGCGTGCAGGCTCGCCACGGCGGCGAGGTTGAGCACACGACTGGTCGAGGCCGTGCGTTCGATCCCGCTCAGGCTGCGGAACGAGCGATCTGTGCCCTTGGCGTTCAACCCTGCCCTCCGGCGCCGAAGCCGATGGGGCCCCAGAGACTTCAATCGGCCGTCGAGGCTAGCCATCCGGTTAAGAAATCGACGATTCTGGGAAAAATCCGGGAATTGCCATCCGGCGCCGCGCGGGGGGCCGGGCTACTGCAAATTCTCCGTGATCGGCGTCCTGCGCTTCCCCCCGGCGAGAATCCGCGCGAATACTGATCGCTGATAAGCGGTCGCCTCGAACCGCTGCAGCGAGGACCAGGCCATGGACGACGGCTCGATCGATGTGAAGCGCGCGGCCCGCGACGCGGTCTACGACATGCCCCTGGCGGACATCAATCCAGCCGATCCGGGCATTTTCCGCGACGGGACCTGGGGCGCGATGTTCGAGCGCCTGCGCGCTGAGGACCCAATCCATTGGGCGGTCTCCGAGGAGGAAGAGGTCGGCGGGTATTGGTCGATCACCAAGTTCAACGACATCGTCGCAGTGGACAGCGACCACCAGTCGTTCTCGTCGGAGCCGACCATCGTGCTGCCCGACCCGGCGGAGGACTTCACCTTGCCGATGTTCATCGCCATGGACCCGCCCAAACACGATGTTCAGCGAAAGACTGTGAGCCCTGCAGTATCGCCGGCCAACCTGATGCTGCTGGAGCCGATCATCCGCGAGCGCGCTGGCGCAATCCTCGACGACTGCCCGATTGGCGTGGAGTTCGATTGGGTCGACAAGGTCTCCATCGAGTTGACCACCATGACGCTCGCGACGCTGTTCGACTTCCCCTGGGAGGACCGCCGCAAGCTGACCCGCTGGTCGGACGTGGCCACCGCCGCCCCGGACTCGGGCGTTTTCGCGTCCACCGACCCGGAGGAGGCCGAGAACCAGCGCCGCGCCGAACTGTTCGAGTGCGTCGACTACTTCATGCGCCTGTGGAACGAGCGGGTGAACGCGCCTCCGGCCGGCGACCTGATCTCCATGTTGGCGCATGGCGAGTCCACGCGGAACATGGACCGCATGGAATACCTTGGGAACCTGATCCTGCTGATCGTCGGCGGCAACGACACGACGCGCAACAGCATCTCCGGCTCGGTGCTCGCCCTGCACCAGAACCCCGACCAGGACCGCCTGCTGCGCGCCGACCACAGCCTGATCCCGGCGATGGTCTCCGAGACCATCCGCTGGCAGACCCCGCTCGCCTACATGCGCCGCCGCGCCACCCGCGACATCGAGATCGGCGGCAAGACCATCAAGGAGGGCGACAAGGTCGCCATGTGGTACGTCTCCGGCAACCGCGACGAAGAGGTCATCGACCGGCCCAACGACTACCTCATCACCCGCGAGCGGCCGCGGCATCACATGTCCTTCGGCTTCGGTATCCACCGCTGCGTCGGCAACCGGCTGGCCGAACTGCAGCTGAAGATCATCTGGGAAGAGATCCTCAAGCGCTTCCCCAAGATCGAGGTCGTGGGCCCTCCGGTCCTGGTTCGCTCGTCATTCGTGAAGGGCTACGAGAAGCTGCCGGTGCTCATCCCGACGCGGCTCTAAAAGCGCTCCGGAACAAAGCGCCTGTCGCATGAGTTAGCCGGCCAGGCCGGTCTGAGGTTCCGTAGTGGGGACTTG
>JANXXK010000163.1 GCA_025350685.1 Alphaproteobacteria bacterium
CCACGCTGCCCGTGGCCAGCACGAAGCGGCGGTCGCAGTAGGGGCACTCGACGAAGGCCGCCACGCCCATCTCAAGATAGACCCTTGGGTGACCCAGAGCTCCGCCGACGCCTTCGCAGGCAACCCGGCCGGAGGTAACCACGACAACCTCTGGCGCCGGCAGGTCGGACGCCAGCGCCGGCTTGGCCGGCATGGGCTCAGGCCTGGATCGGGGCTGGGCCTTGCCGGCCGCCTTGATCGAAGTTTTTCGAGCCATCTGGTCGTCCTTGTTGGCGTGGGCGCGCCGCGCGCCTAGGTATGCGAGCGCGGCTTTCCCAGTCAACGCGGGGATGGTGATCGAATGGAACCGAATGGACCTTCCCGACTACGCGATTGAGGCCAGGGGCCTGGTCAAGACCTACGCCGCCACCAAGACGACGCCGGAAATGCAGGCGCTGAAGGGCATCGACCTGGCGATCCCGCGCGGCTCGATCTTCGGCCTCCTGGGTCCGAACGGGGCCGGCAAGTCGACGTTCATCAACATCCTGGCGGGCCTCTGCCGCAAGACCTCGGGCACGGTCGCGATCTGGGGCCGTGACATCGACGAGCGCCCTCGCGACGCCCGCGCCGCCATCGGCGTGGTGCCGCAGGAGATCGCCGCCGATCCGTTCTTCACCCCGCGCGAGTCGCTGGAGGTCGCCGCGGGCATGTACGCCGTGCCGAAGGCCGAGCGTCGGACCATGGAACTGCTCAATGCGCTGGGCCTCGGCGACAAGGCGGGCGCCTATGTCCGCCAGCTTTCCGGCGGCATGAAGCGCCGGCTGATGGTCGCCAAGGCCATGGTTCACAACCCGCCGGTGCTGATCCTCGATGAGCCCACCGCCGGCGTCGATGTCGAGCTGCGCCGCCAACTCTGGGCCTATGTGCTGGAGCTCAACCGCAAGGGCGTGACCATCGTGCTCACCACGCACTACCTGGAGGAGGCCCAGGAACTCTGCGACCAGATCGCCATCATCAACCGGGGCCAGGTGGTGGCCTGCGAGCCGACCACCACCCTGCTCGCCCGCATGGACACCCGCAAGGTCCTGGTCACCCCCAACGAGCCGATGTCGGCGGCGCCGAAGCTGAAGGGCTTCGAGACCCACCTGCTGCCCTCGGGCGGCTTCTCGGTGGGCTACCGCACCGGCCAGTCGAGCGTCGAGCAGGTGCTGGCCGCCATCCGCGCCGCCGGCCTGCACATCCGCGACATCTCCACCGAGGACCCCGACCTCGAGGACGTCTTCGTCTCGCTGACCTATGCGGCGGAGCCGGCCTAGAGGTAGCCGGTCACCGCGGGCGGGTTCCACCAGGCATTGGACAGGCCGTCGCTGTAGTTGACCGGTGCGGCCGCGAGGTTCTCCGGCGAGACATCGTCGAGCGCCGACACCGCCACCGAGACGTATTTGCCGCCGATCTCGGGGATATCGCCCTGGCCGTGAGTGCGGACGCCGCAGGTGCGGCAGAAGTAGTGATGGCCGACCTTCATACCCCACTGGTAGTCGCCCATCGCATCCTCGCCGGCCAGCAGGCGGAAGGCGTCCGGCTTGATCAGCACGCCCCAGGCCCGCTGCTTGGCGCAGATCGAGCAGTTGCACCGACCGGTTCCGGCGGAAAGGTCGATGTCCGCCTCGAAGCGGACCGCCCCGCAGTGGCAGCTGCCGTGGTAGGACCTGAGCATCGCAAAGTCTCCCTTTGCGCCGAGACTAAGGGGGGCCTGCTGCCAGCCTGCTGTCATCAATCCGCGAGACGGGTGGGAAGGGTGAGCCGGAGCGCGGAGTCAGCGCTCCAACGCGACGTCCCCGCCCTGGCCGCTGTAGCGGCCTGTCACTTCCGATCAAGGCAGGGACGTAAGCCCCTCGATATCCCGCCACCGGTACGCCACCTCATAGAGCAGCTGGCCGCCGGGCCCGGGCTCGCGCCGTGCGGCCTGCGGCTCTCCGCCCAGGTGTTCGTAGAAGCCGCGGGCGCGGATGTTGTCGCGCAGCACCGAGATCAGCAGCGAGGTCGCGCCCTGCGCCGCCAGGGCGCGGGCGGTCTCGCGCATCAGCTGCGCGCCCAGCCCATGGCCCTGCGCCTGGCGCAGCAGATAGAGGGTGGCGATCTCCGCCTCGCCGGCGGCTCCCCGGCGCGACGGCCCGCCCTGCGCATAGCCCACCAGGCCATAGCGGTCGGCCGCGGCTAGGGTCACGCCAGCCTTGGGGTCGGCGAGGTCGCGGCGGAAGCGCCGCGTGAACCCCGGCTCGCTCATCCGGGCCAGGAAAGCGTCGGAGAGCAGTCCGCGGTAGGTCTCCCGCCACGAGGTCACATGGACGCGCGCCAGATCCTCGGCGTCGGTCGGCCCGGCGGGGAAAACGACAAAGCTCACTTGGGGAAGCTCACGTCTGAGAAGCTCCACGATGGCGCGGCATCCATCCACAGCTTGGGCTTGTTCGTCCCCGGTTCAAGGGGCTGTGGGACTCAGAAGCATGCGATAGCGTCGCACGCCCATGAACGCGCAGTCGCAAAATCCAGAGGCCGATCCCGCCGCCGGCGCCTCGCCGGTGATGGCGCAGTATTTCGAGGCCAAGGCCCGCCAGCCGGACGCCCTGGTGTTCTTCCGCATGGGCGATTTCTACGAGCTGTTCTTCGAGGACGCGGGCAAGGCCGCCGTGGCGCTCGGCATCACGCTCACCGCCCGCGGCCAGCACGGCGGCGCGCCGATCCAGATGTGCGGGGTGCCGGTCCACGCCGCCGAGGCCTACCTCGCCAAGCTGATCCGCGCCGGCTTCAAGGTCGCCGTCTGCGAGCAGATGGAGAACCCGGCCGAGGCGAGGAAGCGCGGGTCGAAGTCAGTCGTCCACCGCGACGTCGTGCGCGTGGTGACCCCGGGCACGCTCACCGAGGAGGGTCTGCTGGACGCGCGGGGGTCCAACCGGCTAGCCGCCATCGCCGTGCGCGCGGGCTCGGCCGCCGTGGCCAGCGTCGAGCTTTCCACCGGCGAGGTGGAGTGTCTGGCGACCAGCGTTTCGGGCCTGGCCTCGGCGCTGGCGGCGCTCGGCCCTTCGGAGATCCTGGTCCCCGACCGCCTGTTCGCCGACGAGGCCATAGCGGGCGCGCTCAAATTCGCCGGTGGCTTCGTCCAGCCCCTGCCCCAGGCGCTGGCCGAGCCGGCCGCCTCGGAAGCCCGGCTGAAGCGGCTCTATGGCGTCGAGACCCTCGACGGGTTCGGAGCGCTCTCCGGGGCCGAGGTCTCGGCGCTCGGCCTGATCGCCGCCCACCTGGAGACCACCCAGGCCGGCAAGCTCCCTGCCCTTTCCGCCCCGCGCCGCGCGGGCGAGGCCGACGTCATGGCGATCGATCCGGCCACCCGCACCAGCCTGGAGATCGAGAAGTCCACTTCCGGCGCTCGCGAGGGCTCGCTGCTCGCCGCCATCGACCGCACGGTGACGGCCCCAGGCGCGCGCCTGCTAGCTACGCGGCTGGCGCGGCCGCTGCTCGATCCGGCCGCCATCGACGCGCGGCTCGACGCGGTGGCCTGGTTCTGCGACCACCGCCCGCAGCGGCAGAAGCTGCGCGAGGCGCTGAAGGGCCTGGGCGACATGGCCCGCGCACTCTCCCGCCTGGCGCTCGGTCGCGGCGGCCCGCGCGACCTTGGGGCCTTGCGCGAGGGCCTGGCCATCGGCGAGGCGGTCACCAGCATCTTCGTCTCCACCCGCGACCCACTGGTCGAACTGCCTGGCGAGATCGCCCAGGCGCTGCATGCGCTGAACCCGACGCTGCACCCGGACCTCGCCCAGTTCCGCGCCCTGCTCACCGAAGGCCTCGGCCCCGACCTGCCCGCCCAGGCCCGCGACGGCGGCTTCGTGGCGGCCAATGTCCGTCCCGAGCTCGACCAGTCCCGCGCGCTGCGCGACGACAGCCGCCGCGTGATCGCCGCCCTGGAAGCCCAGCTCGCCGGGCAGAGCGGCGTTGGCTTAAAGATCCGCCACAACGCCGTCCTCGGCTACTTCGTGGAGACCACCGCCAAGGCCGCCGAGCCGCTGTTCGCGGCCCCGCTGAACGCGACCTTTATCCACCGCCAGACCCTGGCCAACCAGGTCCGCTTCACCACCGTCGAACTGGCTGAGCTGGACGCGAAGATCGCCCAGGCCGCCGAGCGGGCGCTGGCCATCGAGCTTGACACCTTCGAGGCCTGGCGCGAGGCCGCCGTGGCCGTCGCCGAGGGGGTCCAGGCCGCGGCCAACGCCGCCGCCCGCCTGGATGTCGCCGCGGCCAATGCCGAATGGGCCGAGGACGTCGGCGCGTCGCGACCCACCGTCGACCGCTCCACCGCCTTCGAAGCCGAGGCCGCCCGCCACCCGGTGGTCGAGAACGCCGTGCGCCGCGCCGGCGTAGCCTTCACCCCCAACGACTGCCGCCTGGACGGGGCGGGGGCCGGCGGGGCCAGGCTCTCGATCGTCACCGGCCCGAACATGGCGGGCAAGTCGACCTTCCTGCGGCAGAACGCGCTCCTGGCGGTGCTCGCCCAGGCGGGTCTGTTCGTGCCGGCCAAGCGCCTTCGCCTGGGCGTCGTCGACCGGCTGTTCAGCCGCGTCGGCGCCGGCGACGACCTTGCCCGCGGCCGTTCCACCTTCATGGCCGAGATGGTCGAGACCGCCGCCATCCTGACCCAGGCGACGCCGCGCTCCTTGGTGATCCTGGATGAGATCGGCCGCGGCACCGCCACCTATGACGGCCTGGCCATCGCCTGGGCCTGCGCCGAGGCGCTGCACGAAACCAACCGCTGCCGGGCGCTGTTCGCGACCCACTATCACGAGCTCGCCGTGCTCGAGCAGCGCCTGGCCTATGTCGCCAATCTCTCCTTGAAGGCCAAGGAGTGGAACGGCGACCTGATCTTCCTGCATGAAGCCGGCCCGGGCCCGGCCGACCGCTCCTACGGCGTCCAGGTGGCCAAGCTGGCCGGCGTGCCGCCCGCCGTGGTCGCCCGCGCCCGCGACGTGCTGGAACGCCTGGAGCGCGAGGCCGGCGCCGCCAACGGAGGCCTTGGCCACCTCGACAACCTGCCGTTGTTCGCCGCGGTGGCCGAGCCGCCGGCCGGACGCCTGGGGCCGAGCCCCGCCGAGGAGGCGCTGAAGGCGCTCGACCCCGACGGCATGAGTCCGCGCGAGGCCATGGACGCGCTCTACCGGCTGAAGGGTTTGATCGGGTGAACGCCAACGACGCGCTCTATGCGGAGAAGGCGGCGTCCGCGAGGAGACGGTTGAGTTGTGCCTGAAGGATAGCCTCTGCTTTCTGACCGCGCTCAGCGCCCTTCGGGGCATGCCGCCGGTCTGATGCCGCTCAAAGCCCTGATGGTCGATGTCGACGGCGTGATCATCGTCCCGCGCCGCGGCGGCTGGGCGGTGGACCTGGAGGTCGACCTTGGCGTTTCGCGAGAGGTTCTGGCCGAGCATTTTTTCGCGATCCACTGGGAGGACATTGTCCTGGGCCGCGCCGGCCTGCATGAGCGGCTCACCCCGGTGCTGGCGAAGATCGCCCCGCACCTGACCAGCGAGGCGCTCACCGCCTACTGGTTCGCCAAGGACGCCCAGGTCGATACCCGGCTGCTCGAAGACCTCGCCACCCTCCGCGCCGCCGGCGTCGAGCTGCACCTGGCCACCGTTCAGGAGCCCCTGCGCGCCGACTACCTCTGGACCAGGCTCGGCCTTCGCGACCGCTTCGACGCCATGCACTACGCCGCCGACCTGGGCGCGAAGAAGTCCGACCCGGCGTTCTACGCCGCCGTCCAGGCGCGCACCGGTTTCGCCCCCGCCGAACTCGCGCTGATCGACGACACCGCCGCCAACCTCGACGTCGCCCGCGCCTGTGGCTGGGGCGGCGCGCACTGGACCGGCGAGACCCGGCTCCCCGATCTCCTGGCGGCTCTCATTTAAATTTCGGCAATCACCGAAATAGCCCTTGCGTCCGGCGCATTGTTCGGTATTTTGCTTCTTAGCGAAATACGAAATGTCGAAGGCTCCCCGTGTCCGAAGTCTACAAAGCCCTGGCCGATCCCACCCGCCGCCGCATCCTGCAGATGCTGCGCGAGCGCGAGATGAGCGCGGGCGACATCGCCGGACATTTCGAACTCGCCAAGCCCACCCTCTCCGGCCACTTCGCGGTGCTGCGCGAGGCCGGCCTGGTCAGCCCGGAGAAGACCGGCACGACGATCATCTACCGCCTCAACGTCTCGGTGCTGGAAGAGGCGCTGATGGCGCTGATGGGCGCCTTCAAATTTACCGCCTCCAAGCCTGCGGCGATCGCCGCGGCCAAACTCCGCAAGGGAGACATCTGATGCGTGTCACCGCCGCAACCTGGATCGCGACCGCCCTGGTCGCCGCCTCCGCGGTTATCGCCGCCTGGGCCTGGATGACGCTCCCCGCCGGCGGCGGTGTGCCGGTCAACTACCTGGGCCTCGACGGAATCCGCCACCACGGCGTCTCACGCTCGGGCCTGTGGTTGATGCCGGCCGTCGCCGGGATGGTCACCTTCGGCATGACCCTCGGCTCGCGCCGCGTGAGCGGGGTCGAGCGCGCCGTCGAGGTCTTCGACATGACCATGATCGCGGTCACGGGCCTGTTGCTGGTGACCCAGACCGCCCTGGTCAGCCGCGCCTTCGACGCCGAGTTCAATGTCATGCGGCCCGTGGCCATCGCCACCGGCGTGCTGCTGATCGCCGTCGGAAACTACCTCGGCAAGGCGCGCCAGAACGGCTTCATCGGCATCAAGACACCCTGGACCCTGGCCGACCCGGCAGTGTGGGACAAGACCCACCGCTTCACCGGCCGGGCAATGGTCTTGGGCGGCCTGACGCTGATGATCCTGGGCTTGGTCTTTCAGGACAGCACGCTGCTCGGAATCTCGATCGGCGCCTGCACCGCCGTGCCGATGCTGGCCGGGGTCGCCCGCTCACACAGCCTCTACCGCGGCCTCCAGCGCGGCTGAAGACGCTGAAAGCCTCCTCCGCGACAGCGGGGGAGGTCTTGCGCGCCAAATTCCTATATCCCTCCCGTCATGCCGCCCCGCCTCAAACCCACCCGCCTGGAATATGTCGTCGACGGCGTGCGGTTGCGGGCCATGCTCTCGGCCGCGGCGATCGAGGCCTCGGGGGACGACCTGGCGCAGCGCAAGGCCGCCCTGGAGATCCTCAAACAGGCCCTGTTCCGCGGCCGGATGATCGCCAAGGAGCGGCTGGAGAACGGCGCCGGGGGCATCGAGACCGCGCGGCTGCTCTCCGGAGTCACCGACGAGGTGGTGACCGCGCTCTGGGATTTCACCACCGTCCACGTGTTCCGCGCCCGCAATCCGACGGAAGGCGAGCGGCTGGCGCTGATGGCCGTCGGCGGCTACGGCCGCGGCACGCTGGCGCCCTACTCCGACCTCGATCTGTTGTTCGTGCGTCCCTACAAGCAGACCGCCCACGCCGAGAGCGTCATCGAATACATGCTCTACGCGCTCTGGGACCTGGGCTTCAAAGTCGGCCATGCGTCGCGGACCATCGAGGAGTGCGTCAAGCTCTCGCGCGAGGACTTCACCATCCGCACCTCGATCCTGGAGGCCCGGCGGCTGGCCGGCGACGAGAAACTCGCCGAGGAGCTGGTCCGCAGGTTCGGCAATGACGTGGTCAAGGGCACCGGCGCCGAGTTCGTCGCCGCCAAGCTGAAGGAGCGCGACGAGCGCCATGCCCGCGCTGGGGCGAGCCGCTACATGGTCGAGCCCAACATCAAGGAGGGCAAGGGTGGGCTTCGCGACCTCAACACCCTGTTCTGGATCGCCCAGTATCTGCATCCCGGCGAGTCGATCGAGAAGATCATGCAGCTGGAGATGTTCGAGCGCCGCGAGGTCCGCGCGTTCATCCAGGCCTTCGACTTCCTCTGGGCCGTGCGCAGCCACCTGCACTTCACCACCGGGCGGCCGGAGGAGCGGCTGACCTTCGACCTGCAGCCGGAAATCGCGCGCCGCATGGGCTACGGCGACCGCGGCGACGCCCCGGCGGTCGAGCGGTTCATGCGCCGCTACTTCCTGATCGCCAAGGAGGTCGGCGCGCTCACCCGCGTCTTCGCCGCCAAGCTGGAGGCCGAGCGGGTGAAGAGCCGGCCGACCGGCATCTCGCGTCTGCTGCCCCGGCGCCGCCTGAAGTCCAGGCCGCTGGACGAGCCCGGCTTCCACGAGATCGGCGGCCGCCTCGGCATCGACGGGCCGGAGACCTTCGAGCGCGATCCGGTGAACCTGCTGCGCATGTTCAAGATCGCCGATGAGCGCAACCTCGACCTGCACCCCGACGCCTTCACCGCCGCCACCCGCGCCGTGAACCTAATCACCTCGGCGGTGCGACGTGACCCCCACGCGGCCAAGGTGTTCATCTCGATCCTCGCCCACGGGCGCGATCCGCAGCGGACGCTGACCCTTATGACCGAGGCCAATGTGCTCGGCCGCTACCTGCCGGAATTCGGGCGGATCGTCGCCCAGATGCAGTTCAACATGTACCACTCCTATACGGTCGACGAGCACACGCTCAGGGCCGTCGGCGTGATCGCCGACATTGCCGCCGGCCGCTTCGCCGAAGACCATCCGCTGTCGACCTTGGTGATGCCGCTGATCGTCGACCGCGACGCGCTGTTCCTGGCCATGCTGCTGCACGACACCGGCAAGGGCGGCGTCGGCGGCCAGGAAAAGGCCGGCGCGCGGGCCGCTCGGCAGGCGTGCGAGCGGCTGGGCCTGGAGCGCTCGAAGATCGAGTTGGTCGCCTGGATCGTCGAGCATCACCTGGTGATGAGCGACACCGCGCAGAAGCGCGACATCTCCGACCCCCGCACGGTCACCGACTTCGCCCAGATCGTCGCCACGCCCGAGCGCCTGCGCCTGTTGCTGGTGCTGACCGTCGCCGACATCCGCGCGGTGGGGCCGGGCGTCTGGAACGGCTGGAAGGGCCAGCTGCTGCGCGAGCTCTACGCCTCCACCGAGGCCATCTTCCGCGGCGGCCGGGGCTCCGACAGCGCAGCGGCGCTCCGCCGCTATCACGAGAACGCCGCCTATGACGCGCGCGTCAATATCGCCAAGGCCGACCCGGCCTCCGAGGTCTGGGCCGACGCCATGGAAGACGCCTACTTCTCCGCCTTTTCCAATGCCGAGGTGCTGGCCCACGCCGCGCTGGCCCGCCGCGCCGGCGCGCAAGGCGGCTCGTCCGCCGAGGGGAAGATTCGCGCTGACCGCACGGCGGCGGAAGTCTCGGTCGCAGCCACCGACCGACCGCGCCTGTTCGTCGACCTGGCCGAGGCGATCACCGGAGCCGGGGCCAACATCGTCGGCGCGCGGGTGTTCACCTCCCGCGCCGGCCAGGCGCTCGACGTGTTCAACGTGCAGGACGCCGCCGGCCAGCCCTACGGCGAGGACAATCCGCGCTCCCTGCCCCGGCTGATCGAGGCGCTGGAGGCCGCGGCCCGGGGTGAGCCGGTGCCGCGCGAGCCCCGCCGCAACGCCGACAGGGCCCGCGCCGCCGCCTTCGACATCGAGCCGGCGGTGATGCTCGACAACGAGGCCTCGGAGACCTCGACGGTGGTGGAGGCCTCCGGCCGCGACAGGCCGGGCCTGCTGGCCGCCCTGGCGCGCACCATCGCCGACGCCGGCCTCAACATCCTGTCGGCGCACATCGACGGCTATGGCGAGCGCGCGGTCGACGCCTTCTACGTCACCGGCGCGGACGGCAAGAAGCTGGCTGACACCCGCAAGGGCAATGCGCTGAAGACCGCGCTCCTGGCGGCGCTGAACGATCCGGGCGAGCCGGAAGAGGGCCGGCGGGCAAATCTGCAACGCGCCCGAGCCAGCGTGGCGCGATAACGCCGCGCTGGCTCGATTTTCTCGAGCAAGGAGGGGCCAGCGTGGCGCGATCGCTCAAGGGGTCGCCGTCTCCATGCGCGGGGCGCCCTCGACCACGGGGCCGCGCTGCGGCGGTCGGAAGAAGGCGGCGAGCAGCAGGACGGCGAGCGCCGCCATGCCGGTGGGGACCAGGAACAGGCTGCGGTAATCGACCTGGCCGGCGGCGTTGGTCCACCTGGCGATCAGGCTCGGAAACAGGAA
This sequence comes from Alphaproteobacteria bacterium, assembly GCA_025350685.1. Taxonomy (GTDB): domain Bacteria; phylum Pseudomonadota; class Alphaproteobacteria; order Caulobacterales; family Caulobacteraceae; genus Phenylobacterium. Next base: position 10,114 of record JANXXK010000163.1, read on the forward strand.
GCTCGCGGCGACGTTGCCGACACCCAGGATCAGCAGGTTGAACAGGCCCTGGGCGGAGGCGCGCACGTCCTTCGGGAAGGCCGCATCGACGAAGATGTATACGGTGGCGAAGAAGAAGGCGTAGCAGACGCCGTGCAGCAGCTGCACCGTCACGATCACCGGCACGCTATCGGCGAAGAAGGCGAAGACCGCGAAGCGCGCGGCGTGGCCGAGGATGCCCACGATCATGGTGGTCTTCCAACCCAGCCGGGCGAGCACGCGCCCTAAGATGACCATGGTCACGATCTCGGCGAACTGGCCGAGGCTGAGCACCACCATGGAGAGGTTGCCGGCGATCCCCACGCGGTTGGTCAGAAAGGCGTCGGCCATGACGAAATAGCCGTTGTGGATCACGCTATCGATGAAGGTGACCACGAACAGGACGGCGACGAACGGCACGCCCAGGAGCTTGATCGCCTCGCGCCAGGCGAGCGGATCGGCGCCGGCGGAGTCCGTCTTCGGCGGGGTGTGCGGCAGGGTCAGGCTGTAGCCGGCGAGCGCGAAGGAGACGATGGCCGCCACCACGAAGATCGAGCGTACCTGATCGGGTCCGGCCTTGGCGCCCAGGAGGAAGATGAACGGCCAGGAGACGGCGATCCAACCCACCGTGCCGCCCATGCGGATGGCCCCGAAGTCCTTGGCCGGGTCCTTCAGGTTGGCGAAGGCTATGGCGTTGGAGACCGACAACGTCGGCACATAGACGAGGCTGAACACCAGGTAGCCCCCGAAGAAGGGCCAGAAGCTCGTCGTCAAGGCGCACGAGATCAGCGCCAGGCCGCCGATCAGGTGGCTGGCGGCCATGAACCGCTCGGCCGAGAACCTGCGGTCGGCGAACTGGTTGGAGAAGAAGATGCCGAGCAGCGCCGCGACGCCCCAGCACGAACCGACCAACGACTGCTGCCAGGGCGAAAAATGCAGCATGCCCATGTAGGGGAACAGCTTCGGCGCCCAGGCGCCCCAGACCGCCAGCTGCAGCACCATCATCAGAAAAAGCCGCGTCTGGACCGTCATCTTCGCCCTCACCTGGTGCGAGCCTCATTGCCCCGCTTCGCCTATCGATTACACAGATGACGCCTAAGCGCACCTGTCACGAAGCGGCCTGTGGACACCTCGGGCCCGGTGCGGTTTGACCTCCCCCGCCGCGGGCGCCAAGTTCCCTGAAAATTGGTGGTTCGCGAGGGGGAAACGAGTATGGCGCAGGCAAGTGAGGCGCCGCCCCCTTTGCGTATCGGCTTCGTCGGCTCCGGCTTCATCGCCAAGTTCCACGTGAAGAGCTTCCAGTCCGTCCGCCACGTCCAGATCGTCGGCGTCTACAGCCCCACGGCCGCCAACCGCGACGCCTTGGCGAAACAGGTCAATGACGCCGAGCTCGGCCCCTGCAAGGCGCACGCGAGCCTGGAAAGCCTGCTGGCCGATCCGGACATCGACGCCATCTGGCTGCTCGCCCCTAACGATCAGCGCCTGGAGGTCATGCGGGCGATCAACGGGGCGGTGAAGTCGGGCAGGTCCAAGGTCCGCGCCATCGCCTGCGAAAAACCACTGGGCCGCAATCTCGCCGAAGCCCGCGAAGTCCTGGCGTTGGCGCAGGACGCCAACCTCGCCCACGGCTATCTGGAGAACCAGGTGTTCTCCACCGCCGTCGAGCGCGGCAAGGAGATCGTCTGGCGGCGCGCCGTGCCGGCCTCGGCCCGCCCCTACCTGGCCCGCGCGGCCGAGGAACACTCAGGCCCGCACGAGCCCTGGTTCTGGCAAGGCGCCCGCCAGGGTGGCGGGGTGATGAGCGACATGATGTGCCACTCCGTCGAGGTCGGCCGCTTCCTGCTCACCGAGCCCGGCGCGCCGCGCGACAGTCTGACGGTGAAATCCGTCCAGGGTTCGGTGGCGAACCTGAAGTGGACCCAGGGCCATTACGCCAAGGCGCTGGCGCGCGATTTCAACGGCGTCGAGATGATCCGCCATCCCGTGGAGGATTTCGCCCGCGCCACCATCACCCTGGAAGATGAGACCGGCCGCGAGGTGATCGTCGAGGCTTCGACCTCATGGGCCTACGTCGGGCCTGGCCTCAGGATCGACCTGGCCTTGCTTGGGCCCGAGTATGCGATGGAATTCTCGTCCCTCAATCCGAGCCTCAAGGTCTTCCTGTCGCGCGCCATCACCGGCGGAGGGGGCGAAGACCTCGTCGAAAAGCAGAACGCCGAGCAAGGCCAGATGCCCATCGTCGAGGACGAGGCGGGCGCCTACGGCTACATCGGCGAGAACCGCCACATGGTCGACTGTTTCCGCCACGGTCGCACGCCCATCGAGACCTTCGTCGACGGCGTCGAGGTGACCAAGATCGTCATGGCCCTCTACAAGTCCGCCGAGACCGGGCAAGTGGTTCGCCTGCCCGACGAGAGCCTCGAGACCTACATTCCCGTTCCCGCGCGCGAAGGATGAGCTGATGGCGACCGACACTTACGACGTGATTATCGTCGGCTCCGGCGCCGGTGGCGGGATGAGCGCCTATCACCTGACCAGGTCGGGCCTGAGGGTGCTGATGCTGGAGGCGGGGCGGGACTACGATCCGACGACCGAAACCCCGATGTTCAACACCAACGCCGAAGCCCCGCTGCGCGGCGTCGGCACGCCGGACAAGCCCTTCGGCTTCTACGACGCCACCGTCGACGGCGGCTGGGAGGTGCCCAACGAGCCCTACACCGTGGCCCCGGGCTCCGAGCCGTTCATCTGGTGGCGGCCGCGGATGCTGGGCGGGCGCACCAATCATTGGGGCCGCATCGCACTGCGCTTCGGCCCTCTGGACTTCAAGCCCTACAGCCGCGACGGCCTGGGCTACGACTGGCCGATCACCTACGACGACGTCGCGCCCTGGTACGACAAGACCGAGAAGCTGATCGGGGTCTCCGGCGCCGCGGCGGCGCGCAACCTGCTCAACACGCCCGACTCGCCGCCGGGCTGTCTGATGCCCTCGGCCCCGCCCCGCGCCTTCGAGATCTTCTACGAGCGCGCCTTCCGCAAGATGGGCATTCCGGTGATCCCGATGCACGGCGCGGTGGTCACCGGCCAGATGGAGGGGCGCAACACCTGCCTCTTCGCCACCCCCTGCGGCCGCGGCTGCGCCATCGGCGCCAACTTCCAGTCGACCACGGTCCTGCTGCCGCCGGCCATGGCCACGGGCAATCTCGCCATCCGCACGGATGCGCTCGTCTACCAGGTCGACATGAACAAGGCAGGCAGGGCCACTGGGGTCTCCTTCGTCGACCGCAAGACCGGCGAGCACCATTCGGTCGCGGCGAAGTCGGTGGTGCTGGCCGCCGGCTCCGGCGAGACCGCGCGCATCCTGCTGAACAGCAAGACCGCGGCCTTCCCCGACGGCCTGTGCAACACCCACGGCATGGTCGGCCGCTACCTGATGGACTCGGTCGGCACCGGGGTCACCGGCCAGTTCCCGTCCATGGAGGGCCTGCCGCCGACCAACGACGATGGCCAAGGCACCCAGCACACCTATGTCCCCTGGTGGGGCTACGAGAAGCAGAAGGCGCTGGGCTTCGCCCGCGGCTACCACATCGAGATCGGCGGCGGCCGGCACATGCCGTCGATGGGCATGGCGGGCCTGCTCGACAAGGGCGATGTCAGCGTCGGCGACGACCTTCGGGCCAAGCTGCGCGACCGCTTCGGCTCGATGATCGGCTTCGACGGCCGCGGCGAAATGATCCCCAACGACGACTGCTATTGCGAGATCGACCCGGTGGCCAAGGACAAGTGGGGCATCCCGGTCCTGCGCTTCCACTGGAAGTGGGGCGAGCACGAGACCAACCAGGCCGCGCACGCGGTGAAGACCTTCCTGGAAGTCATCGACAAGCTGGGCGGCAAACCCCAGGGCAAGGTCGAAACCGAGGGCCACAGGGCCATCTCCAAAGGCGGCGAAATGATCCACGAGATCGGCACCGCGCGCATGGGCCACAACGACAAGGATTCGGTGGTCGACCAGTACGGCAAGTCCTGGGCGGTGCCGAACCTGTTCATCATGGACGGGGCCACCATGGTCTCCAGTCCCGACAAGAACCCGACGCTGTCGATCCTGGCGCTCGCCTGGCGCAGCGCCGACAACCTGGCGAACCTGGCCAAGCAGGGGGCCCTATGAGCGATCAAGCACCCACGCCTCCTGAAACGGGCCCCTATGTCTCGAAGGTCGACCGCCGCACTGCGCTGGCCTGGATCGGCGTCGTCGGCGCGGCCACCGCGGTGGGCGCGGGCGTCGTCGTCTACGGCCCGAAGACCGGCGGCGACAAGATCACCCGCGGCTACGGAACCGACCCCAAGCTGACCAAGCCGGAGAAGGCGCCCTGGTCGCGGATCATGACCGACGGCCAGTTGCAGACCGCCGCGATCCTGGCCGACTTCATCCTGCCGGCCACCGCCACGGCGCCGTCGGCGACCCAGCTTGGCATCCCCGACTTCCTCGACGAATGGGTGAGCGCGCCCTATCCCGACCAGATCAAGGATCGCGGGGCGATCATGAACGGGCTGAATGCGCTCAGCGTCCACGTGCTGAAGGCCGACGCCGGCGCGCGGACCGCCGCGCTGACCGCCCTGCAGACCTCGAAGGACGAGGCGACGCACAAGTTCTTCCGGCGGTTCCGCTCGCTGACCGTGGGCGCCTACTACACCACCGAGGCGGGGTTCAAGGACATCGGCTACATCGGTAATGTCCCGCGCGCGTCGGACCCCGGCCCCTCGGCCGAGGTGAAGGCTGCGATCGAAAGCGAACTCGCGAAGCTGGGGCTCTAGGATGGTCATGAAAACCCTCGCGCTCGGCTTCGCCGTCGCCATTCTTTTTGCCGGTGGAGGGGCCACGACGGCCTTCGCCGCGGAGACGCCCATGGCCGCGCCCAACACGCTCACCGCCGCCGAGAAGGCCGCCGGCTGGACCCTGCTGTTCGACGGCAAGTCGACGGCCAACTTCAAGGGCTTCAAGACCCCGGCCATCGACGCGGGCTGGCACGTCGACGCGGAGGGCGCGCTCGCGCCCAATCCGAAGACCTCGAAGGACGCGGTCACCAAGGCCAAGTACGAGAGCTTCGACCTGACCTTCGACTGGAAGATCAGCAGACACGGCAATTCCGGCGTCATGTTCCACGTCATCGACGTGGGCGACGAGACCTATGAGAGCGGCCCGGAATACCAGCTGCTCGACAACAGCCGCGGCGAGCCGCCGCTGGAGCGCGCCGGGTCCCTCTTCGCCCTGATCGCGCCCGCCAAGGACGTGACCGCCCCGGTGGGCCAGTGGAACCACTCCCGCCTGCTGGTCGACCACGGCAAGGTGCAGCACTGGATGAACGGGGTGAAGGTCGCCGAGTACGAGATCGGCTCGCCCGACTTCAAGGCCCGCGTCGCCAAGTCGAAGTTCATCCAGTGGCCGCAGTTCGCCACCGGCAAGACCGGCTACATCGCCCTGCAGAACCACGGCGACGCGGTCGCGTTCCAGAACCTGAAGATCAAGGTGCTGAAGTAACCCGAGATGCTCCCCCTGTTGGGACAGCATCTTAGTGAGCTAGCTTGCGCCCGGTGAGTCGCGCGCCCGCAAAACCGGATCAGCCCAAGCCTCAGGGCCTGCTGCGCTCGTCGGCGATCTATTCGGCGTTGACCCTGGTCAGCCGGTTCATGGGCCTGGCGCGGGACCTGGTGATCACCGCCAAGCTGGGCGGCGCCGGGAACATCGCCGCCGATGCCTACTACACCGCGCTGACCTTCCCGAACCTGTTCCGCCGGATGTTCGCCGAGGGCGCCTTCGCCGCGGCCTTCGTGCCCGACTATTCGCGGCGCATGGCCGCCGACGGCAAGGAGGCCGCTGACGCCTTCGCCGCCGATGCCCTGGCCACCATGGCGGCGCTGACCGTGGCGATCACCGTGATCTGCCAGCTGGCCATGCCGTGGATCATGCGGGTTTACAGCTACGGCTTCCTGAGCAACCCGGCCAAGTTCAAGCTGGCGGTGATCCTCACTCAGATCACCATGCCCTACCTGCCGGCGGTGGTGATCGCCTCGCTGTTCTCCGGCGTCCTGCAGGCGCGCGGCCGATTCATTGTCTATGGCCTCTATCCGACGCTGCTGAACCTGGTGATGCTGATCGCCGTGCTGCCGCAGAAGGACCCAACGCGGGCGGCCTATGCGGCCTCGGTCGGCGTGATCATCGCCGGCGTCTCCCAAGCCGCCGTCTGCTGGTGGGGCGCGCACCACACCGGGGCGCGGATCCATCCGAAGCACTTGAGGCTGACGCCGGAGATCCGCGTCCTGCTGCGCCGCATGGTGCCCGGCGTGATCGCGTCCAGCGCCACCCAGCTCAACCTGTTCATCTCCGCCATGCTGGCCAGCCAGGTGGCCGGGATGCGGGTCTGGCTGAACATCGCCGAGCGGTTCTATCAGCTGCCGCTCAGCCTGGTCGGCGTGGCCATCGGGGTGGCCCTGCTGCCCCGGCTTTCCACCGCGCTGCAGAAGAAGGACCACGACGACGCCGTGGGCGCCATGGACCAGGCTGTGGTGTTCGGCCTGGCGCTCTGCCTGCCGGCGGCGGCGGCGCTGATGGCCATGCCGGGCTATCTGGTCGAGGGCCTGTTCTCGCGCGGGGCGTTCACGCCGAAGGACGCGGCCTCCTCGGCGGCGTTGCTGTTCCACTATGGTTGGGGCCTGCCGGCCTTCGTGCTGATCAAGATCCTGCAGCCGGCGTTCTTCGCCCGCGGCGACACCCGGCGGCCGATGAACTATTCGCTGATCTCGGTGGCGGTGAACATCGGCCTCGGCGTCAGCCTGTTCTTCACCATCGGCTTCCCCGGCATCGCCGCCGCCACCGCCACGGCCTCCTGGATCACCGTCATCCAGATGGTCGTGCGGCTCTGGCGCGACGACATCTGGCGGCCGTCGGCGCGGGCGTCGGGCAAGATTGTCCGCGTCAGCCTGGCCTGCCTGGCGCTCGGTGTGGCGCTCGCCGTCGCCTCGCACTTTCGCCCGCTGCTGGAGGCGCCACTGGCGGGCTTCCACTTTGCCAAGGAAATCACCGTAATGCTGGTGGTCGCCGCGGGCGGGGCGCTCTATCCGGCCCTGCTGTTCGCCTTCGGGGGCGTGACCCCGGCCGAGGCGCGCGCGGCGCTAAAGCGGCGGCGCGGCGAGGCGGGACCGGTCGCCTCGGGCTTGCCGTAGGCGGCCTCAGAGCCTATTCCGACGCCATGACTTCTCTGACTTGGCGATGGCGTTGAACTTCTGACCCGCTTCATCTGGGCCTTGCGCCCTGACGTCCATTCTTCGAGAAGCCTAAGATCATGACCGACGAAGCTCCGGCCGCCTATGTGGGTCAAAAACGCATTGTCTCCGGCGTGCAGCCCACCGGCGATCTGCACCTCGGCAACTACCTCGGCGCGCTGATCAAGTTCGTGCGCATGCAGCACGAGATGGAAACCTTCATCTTCGTCGCCGACCTGCACGCGCTCACCGAGTGGCAGGACCCGGCCAAGCTGAAGGATCAGGTGCGCGAGATCGTCGCCGCCTTCCTGGCCGTGGGCGTCGACCCGAAGATCGCCACCATCTTCGCCCAGTCCTCGGTGCCGGCCCACGCCGAGCTCGCCTGGATCTTCAATTGCGTGGCCCGCCTCGGCTGGCTCGACCGGATGACCCAGTTCAAGGACAAGGCCGGCAAGCACAAGGAGCGCTCCAGCGTCGGGCTCTACACCTACCCGGTGCTGCAGGCCGCCGACATCCTGGCGCACAAGGCGACCCATGTGCCGGTGGGAGAAGATCAGCGGCAGCACCTGGAACTGACCCGCGACATCGCCGCCAAGTTCAACCACGATTTCGACCGGCCGGGCTTCTTCCCGCTGGCCGAGGCGGTGGTCCAGGGCCCCGGGGCGCGGATCATGAGCCTGCGCGACGGCAAGGTGAAAATGTCCAAGTCCGATCCCTCGGACTATTCGCGGATCAACCTCACCGATGACGCCGAGGCGATCTCGCAGAAGGTACGCAAGGCCCGCACCGACGCCGAGCCGCTGCCCGACAACCTCGAGGCCCTGAAGGCGCGGCCCGAGGCGGAGAACCTGGTGGGCGTCTACGCCGCCCTGTCCGGCGTCACCGCCGAGGTCGTGCTGAAGGAGTTCGCCGGCCAGGGCTTCGGCGCTTTCAAGCCGAAGCTCGCCGACCTGGCGGTCTCGGTCATGGGCCCGATCGGCGCGGAGATGCGCCGTCTGCTGGCCGACAAGGGCGAGATCGACCGCATCCTCGCGGCCGGCGGCGAAAAGGCCCGCGACACCGCCGCACCGACCCTGGCCGAGGTCAAGAAGATCGTCGGTTACTGGGCGGGGTAACCCCCATTTGATCGTCATGGCCGGGCTTGTCCCGGCCACCCAGAAGCGCCGCCCTGGCAGATTGACCTGCGGCGTCTGCGTATCTGGGTCCCTGGGACAAGCCCGGGGATGACGTTCATATTTGTTGCGTGGCGTTCGGGCTCACGTCACCGTCCGCCCCATGAGGCCGAGCAAGTGAGCCCGCGCAAGTTCCTGGTCGTCGCCGACGACACGCCGGAGTTCCAGGCGGCGCTGAAGTTCGCCTGCCGCCGCGCGCGCTCCACCGGCGGTCACGTGGCCCTGCTGCGGGTCATCGAGCCGGAATATTTCGAGCACTGGTCGGGGGTGCGCGAGGAGATCGAGCGCCAGGCGCGCGACGAGGCCGAGGCCGTGCTGCAGAAATCGGCCGAGTTCGTCCAGGCCGAGACCGGCCTGCCGCCGGAATATCTGATCAAGAACGCCGACAACGTCCGAGCGGCGCTGCGCGAGGTCATCGGCTCCGACCCCGACATCAAGATCCTGGTGCTGGCCGCCGCGGTCGGCGGGCGCGGGCCGGGCCCCCTGGTGGCCTCGCTGGCCAAAGAGGGGGTGAGCTGGGGCGCGCGCAAGGTGCCGGTCACCCTGGTCCCCGGCGACCTCACCGACGAAGAGATCGCCGAACTGGCCTGACTTGCGTTGGCGTGTCGCCGGCGCCACATCTCCCCCATGTTCATCCAGACCGAAGCCACGCCGAACCCCGAGGTGCTGAAGTTCCTGCCCGGCCGTGAGGTCATGGGCGAGGGGACGCGGGACTTCCGCGACGCCGAGGCCGGCGCCGTCTCGCCGCTCGCCGCCGAGCTGTTCTCCATCGAGGGTGTCGCCCGCGTGTTCTTCGGCCCCGACTTCCTCACGGTCGGCAAGGCCGAGACTCATGACTGGGCCCACCTGAAAGCGCCGATCCTGGCGGCCATCATGGACCACTTCACGTCGGGCCAGAGCCTCTTCCACGGGGAGGACAATTCGGCCGGCGGCCCAAATGCGATAGGGCATGACGAAGGCGTCTACGAGGGCGAAACCGCCCAGATCGTCGCCGAGATCAAGGACCTGCTCGACACCCGCATCCGCCCGGCCGTGGCCCAGGACGGCGGCGACATCCTGTTCAACCGCTTCGACGTGGCGACCGGCGTGGTCTACCTGAACATGCGCGGGGCCTGCTCGGGCTGCCCGTCCTCCTCGGCGACACTGAAGGCCGGGGTCGAGAACATGCTCAAGCACTACGTCCCGGAAGTGACAGGGGTTGAGCAAACCCTCTAAACGCGGCGGATGATCGTCCTCGGACTGGATACCTGCCTGTCATCCTGCTCGGTCGCCGTCCTGGACGGCGAGCGCGTGCTAGCGTCCGCGCGTGAGGTCATGGCCCGCGGCCACCAGGAGCGGCTGGCGCCCATGGCCCAGGCGGTGATGGCTGAGGCTGGCCTCGCCTTCGACCGCATCGACCGCATCGCCGTCACCGTCGGTCCCGGCTCCTTCACCGGCCTGCGCGTCGGCATCGCCTTCGGCAAGGGCCTGGCGCTGGCGCTCGATAGGCCCGCCGTCGGGATCGGCACGCTGGAAGCCCTGGCGGCCGAGGTGTCGGGCCTAGTCTTCCCGGCCATCGACGCGCGGCGCGGCCAGCTCTACCTGCAGGCCTTCGAGGACGGCCGCCCGCTGATGGCGCCCGACGCGCTGAGCGCGGAGACCGCCGCCGCACGCATCGCCGAACTCTCCATGGGCCGCGCCTTCGCACTGGTCGGCTCCGGCGCCGCGTTGCTGGCCGACCTCATGCCGTCTGCCCAGGTCATCGCGGCCGAGGGCGCCGATGCGCGCCACGTCGCCCGCCTGGCCGCCGCCCGAACGCCCGCGCCGCTGAAGCCGCTCTATCTGCGCGCGCCCGACGCCAAGCTGCCGGCGTGAAGATCATCCGCGCCACCGCCGCCGAATGCGCCGCCATGGCCTGCGTCCACGCCGAAGCCTTCGACGCCAAGGCCTGGCGCGACGACGAGTTCGAGGATCTGCTGGAGGGCGAAGGCATCTACGGCTTTCTGGCCGCCGGCGAAATTCCGCTCGGCGTCATCCTCTGCCGCGTGGCGGCCGGCGAGATGGAGGTGCTGACAGTCGGCGTGGCCCTGGCTGCCCGGCGCAGGGGCGTCGCCAAGGCGCTGATGGCCGCGGCCCTGCCCGCGGCCCGCGACCGCGCCGCGGCCGAGTGCTTCCTTGAGGTCGCCGTCGATAACGACCCGGCCATCGCCCTCTACGACCGGCTCGGCTTCCGCAAGACCGGCCTGCGCAAGTCCTACTACGACCGCGGCCCACAGGGATTCACCGACGCCCTGGTGATGCGCCTCGACCTCGAAGCCCCCCTATCTTGAGAGACAAAGCCCTCGTATCTTCCCTAGCGAGAACCTAAGGACCTCAGGCACGTGTCGGATCGCATCGAAAAGCTCTGCGTGGAGAAGGGCATGCGCATGACCGAGCAGCGCCGGGTGATCGCCCGCGTGCTGTCCGAGGCCCACGACCATCCCGACGTCGAGGAGCTGCATCGCCGCGCCCACGCGGTCGAT
>JANXXK010000167.1 GCA_025350685.1 Alphaproteobacteria bacterium
CCCTGGCCCAGCGCCGCATCATCGCCGCCGGAGCTCACCCGCATGACTGCCGCACCTAGCCGGGCGAACAGGCGTCCGCAGTAGCGCACGGCGACTTCGCCGCCCAGCTCAAGCACGCGCAACGGCGCTAACGGCGACACCAGCCAATCCCTCCCACGGCCCTCTGCCAGGCGCCGTTGATTGAAAAAGGCTATCGCGCCGCCACCGGCGTTGCACCTGCAATCTTCAAACGGTCAGGCGTTCACCCGGCCATAGCGCCGCGCCAGTTCGGCGATCGTTTCGTCGAACTCGGCCATCGTCTCGGCCAGGATCTGGGCCACCGGTTTGATCTCGTCGATCCGCCCGGCGACCTGGCCGGACAGCGCGATCGACGCCTCCATGTCGCCGCCGAAGTAGAGGTCCAGCGCATTGCCGAACTCGCCCATGATATTGGCGGGCGGCTCTTTCTCGAATTTCGTGGTCTTCTCGGTGCGCAGGGCCCTGAGCGCAGGCCCCGGCCCGAAGCGATTCAGGAACACCGTGTCGGTCTCCTTCGCCCCGACGATCATGTCCTTCCAGTTCTGGTGCACCGGGCTCTCGGCGGCCGAGACCATCCGCGTGCCCATCTGCACGCCCTCGGCGCCCAGCGCGAAGGCCGCCGCCATGGATCGCCCATCGACGATGCCGCCGGCGGCGATCACCGGCACGCCGACCTTCGAGCAGACCAGCGGCAGCAGCACCATGGTCGCCACGTCGCGGCCGTTCTTGAACCCGCCGCCCTCGCCGCCCTCGACCACCAACCCGTCGACCCCGGCCTCGATGGCCTTCATCGCCGCGGCCAGCGACGGCACCACGTGGAACACCGTCAGCCCTTTGGACTTCAGCGCCTCGCAATATTTGTTCGGGTCACCCGCTGAGGTGGTCACGAACTTGACGCCCTGGTCGGCGACGAACTGTACGATGTCCGGGTCGCGCACGAAGGCCTGGGCGACGTTGATGCCCCAGGGCTTGTCGGTCAGCCCGCGCATCTTCTTCACTTCTTCCTTCACCTCATCGAGACGCCCGGACGAGGTCTCGATGATCCCGAACCCGCCGGCGTTGGACACCGCGCTCGCCAGCTGCGCGCGAGCGATCCAGCCCATCGGCGCCTGCACGATCGGGTATTTCACCCCCAAGAGGTCGGTGATGCGGTTCTTCATGGCGATCCCTCTGTTTTCCGCAGCATGAGGCCATGACGCAGAGGAATTCAAACGCGCGTGGCTACTTCGGCTTGAAGCTGTTGTTGGTCCGGTCGACGTCGGGCAGGCGGCGGTCGGGGTCGATGGTGGCGTCGACGATCGGGCCAAAGCCTTCGAAGGCGTAGGTGTGGCTGCCCACCTGCATCCAGGCCTCGACCGGGATCTTCACCTCGCGCGTCTCGCCCGAGCGGTAAGTGACCCGCAACGTCGCCGGCAGCACCAACTGGCCCAGGTTCGCGACCTTCACGCTGGCCCCCTTGGCCGGATCGCCGCCGTCATAGCTGACGTCGGTCACCGCCATGTCGTGGGTCCAGTTGTTGAGGAAATAGCCGCGCCAGAACCATGAGAGGTCCTCGCCGCCGGCGCTCTCCATGGCCCGGAAGAAGTCGGACGGCTTGGGGTGTTTGTAGGCCCAGTCGGCGATGAACTTGCGGAACGCCGGATCAAACCGCTCGGGGCCCAGGATGTCCTCGCGCAGCAGCGTCAGGCCGAACGCGGTTTTGAAATAGCTGACCGAGTGCCGGTACTTCTCCTTGACCGTGTCGGCGCGGCTGACGATCGGCGGCGCCTCGGGGTCCTTCAGCAAGACCGCGATCTGCTCGCCCGGCGTCTCCGGGCCCGGTGCGTATTCACCATCGCGCTTGGGGCCGTAGAGGCCGTTCGCGAAGTCGTCGGACTCATAGACGTCGATGAAGGTGTTGAAGCCCTCGTCCATCCAGGCGTCGCGCCGCTCGTCCGACCCCACGATCATCGGGAACCAGGAATGGCCGATCTCGTGCGCCGAGATGAAGAACAGGGTCTTGGCCCGGTCGGTGATCCCGTCGAAGACGATGCCCGGATATTCCATGCCGGTGGCCGGCCCAGCGACATTGATCGCGTTCGGCCAGGGGTAAGGGTACCAGCGCCTGGAGAACCGCTCGACAGCGTCCTTCATATATTCGGTGGATCGGCTCCAGCCTTCCGGGCCGACGCTCTCCGGCGGATAGACCGACTGGGCCAGCGCCGTCTTGCCGTCCGGCAGGTTGATCCGCGCCGCGTCCCAGACGAACGCGCGGCTGGCGGTGAACGCCACGTCGCGGGTGTTGTCCATGTGGAAGCGCCAGGTCTTGGTGACGCCCGCCGCCGCCGGCTTGGTCGCCAAGACCTCGTCCGGCGTGCGGATCACCACCGTCTTGTCGCTCGCCCGCGCCTTTTCGAGCCTGGCCTGCTGGTCGGGCGTCAGCACGTCTTTCGGGTTGGTCAGGGCGCCGGACCCGGCCACCAGCATGTCGGCCGGCACGGTCACCGCGTAGTCGAAGCTGCCGTATTCCAGGTAGAACTCGTTGGCCAGATAGGGCAGCGTGTCCCAGCCGCGCACGTCGTCATAGACGGCCAGCCGCGGGTACCACTGGGCGACGTCGAAGATCGCCCCGTTGGGGTTGGTGTTCCAGGCCGTGCGCCCGCCGAACAGGCCCGGCACCGTGTAGTGATAGCGGATGTGCAGTTTCACCTGCCCGCCGCCCGCCTTGACCGCCGCCGGCAGGTCCACGCGCATGCGGGTATCACTGATGAAGTAGGTCGCCGTCACCGCCCGCCCGCCGCGTTCGGCCTGCACCGCCTCGATCACATAGCCTTCGGTGAAGGCGTTGCCGCCGCGCCGCCGTCCGGCCCCGCCGAACGCGCCCGCCCGGCTGTCCTGGCGGTAGATGTTCTGGTCGAGCTGGATCCACAGGCTGTCCAGCGTATCGGGGCTGTTGTTGGTGTAGCTGATCGTCTCTTCCGCGCTCAGCCGCTGGGTTGCGATGTCGATCCGCGCGTCGATCGAATAGTCGGCGCGGTTCTGCCAGAGCGCCGGGCCCGGTGTCCCCGCGCCGGTGCGCAGCGTCGTCGCCGGCGCCGGCAGGGTCAGCGGCGCGAAGGTCTTCAGCGGATCGTAGGGGCTGGGCTGGGCCGCCGCCGGCGCAGCGACGGCAACCATGGCCAGGAACATCAGCGGACGGAGCGCCATGACAGTCGAATCCCCCAAACGAACAGCCTGCATCTGGCCTGCCGCTGTCGGCCCCGCAAAGGGTCAGCGCTGAGCGAGGCGATGACTCAGGCGCCCACCCGCGTCGCCACCTCTTCGCCGATCGCCAGCGAGGAGGTCAGGCCCGGGCTCTCGATGCCGAACAGGGCGACGAGGCCCGCCAGGCCGTGGGCCTCGGAACCGTCGATGCGGAAGTCGGGCTGCGGCTCGTCCGGCCCGTGGAGCTTGGGGCGGATGCCGGCATAGTCGGGGGTCAGGCCCGCCTCGTCCAGGCCCGGCCAGAACTTGCGGATATAGGCGGCGAAGGCGCCGCGGATCGCCGGGTCGACGCTGTAGTCCAGCTCGTCCACAAAGATCAGGTCAGGCCCGAACACCGCCTGGCCGCCCAGGTCGCGGCGGTAGTGCGTGCCCAGCGCCCCATGGATCGGCGGCGGATAGATCAGCCGGGAGAACGGCGCCTTGCCGGTCAATCGGAAATAGCGCCCCTTGCCGTAATGCAGCTTGGGAATCTCCGCGGCCGGGAACCCCTCGATTGTCCCGGCCACCTGCTGCGCCGACAGCCCCGGCGCGGTGACCAGCAGCCGGCAGGTGAGTTCCGCCGGCTCCTCGCCCCCGGCCCGCACCGTGAACCCGCCGTCGGCCAGCGGCGTCGCGCCCTCGAACGGCGTCGAGACCACCACAGCCCCGCCGGCCGCTTCGATCTCGCCCTGCAGGGCCAGCATCAGGCCGTGGCTGTCGACCACCCCGCTCTCGCGCGACATCAGCGCCGCCTCGCAGCTGAGCTCGGGCTCCAGCGCCAGGGCCTGGTTTCGGGAGAGCCGCGCCATGCCCTCGACGTCATTGGTCAGCGCCTGCTCGAGGATCCCGTCCAGCCGCTCCACCTCCGTCGGCGAGGTCGCCACCACCAGCTTGCCGCAGCGGTCGTAGGCCACGTGGTGCTTGTCGGCGAAGGCGTAGAGCATCCGCCGCCCGGTGACGCACAGCCGCGCCTTCAGCGAGCCGGTCGGATAGTAGAGCCCGCCGTGGATCACCTCGGAATTGCGCGACGAGACGCCCTGGCCGATCGCCTTGTCCTGCTCCAGCACCGCGACCGAGAGCCCGCGGCGGCTCAGCGCATAGCCGCAGGCCAGGCCCACGACGCCCGCCCCCACGACCACCGCATCGAAATCGAACTCGGCCATGGCGATGGCCTAACGCGAGTTCAGGAAAATCGAAACATCATCCTTCTCCTCTTGCGGGAGAAGGTGGCCTGCGAATGCAGGTCGGATGAGGGGTCTCTCAGAACCGTCGGCGCGCGCGGTCGCCGTCCTCACGCGGACAGCCCGGCGCGGCCCCTCATCCGTCGTCCTTCGGCCGACACCTTCTCCCGCAAGGGGAGAAGGACGCGGGTGGTCCAACCCTGCCCGCCGTGCCAAAAACCTCGGAAGCGTTCCGGAGCCTTCATGCGCAACATCTTCGGCTTGGCGATAGCTGCGGCGCTCGGCGTCGGCGCCGCCCACGCCCAGGTCTCGGTCGATCCGGCCAAGCACACCGGCATCGCCGACATCCTCTCCTGGCAGGGCGAGGCGCAGGCCAGGGGCTATCGGGACATCGAGCACATCTACAAGACCAAGGTCATCCGCCGCGGCGATAGGGTGCATCTCCTGCCCGTGGCGGCCAAGCAGCTCAACCCGACCTTCGCCTACGACGGCAAGACCTGGACGGTCGACGCCTACATGAGGGCCTACCGGGTCTCCGGCGTCCTGGTGCTGAAGGACGGCCAGATCGTGCTGGAGAAGTATGCGCTCGGCCGCAAGCCCAGCGACCGCTGGACCTCGTTCTCGGTGGCCAAGTCGGTGACCTCGACCCTGGTCGGCGCGGCCATTGCCGATGGCAAGATCAAGTCGATCGACGACCCGGTCACCGCCTACATCCCCGAGCTGAAGGGCTCGGCCTACGAGGGCGTCAGCGTCCGCCAGATGCTGATGATGAGCTCCGGCGTGACGTGGAACGAGAACTACGTCGACCCCACCTCCGACGTGGCCAAGGCCGGCCAGTCGGTCACCGAGCCGGGCGTCAATCCGATGGTCAGCTACCTGCGCAGGCTGCCGCGCGCCCATCCGCCGGGGACGACGTTCAACTACAACACCGGCGAGACCGACCTGGTGGGCGTGCTGATCGCCAAGGCCGTCGGCGAGCCGATCTCGCAGTACGCCTCGGAGAAGATCTGGCGGGCCTACGGGATGGAGCGCGACGCCGTCTGGATGACCGATCCCGGCGGCCAGGAGCGCGGCGGCACCGGCATCTCCATGACGCTGCGCGACTACGGCCGGGTCGGCCAGTTCATCCTCGACGGCGGCAAGGCCGGCGGCCGGCAGATCGTCTCGCCCGGCTACCTGGCCGACGCCACCCGGCGCGAGATCGCTATCGGCGCGCCGGGCGCCGGCGGTTATGGCTATTTCTGGTGGATCATGCCCTCCGGCGACTACCAGGCGGTCGGCATCTTCGGCCAGTCGATCACCACCTTCCGCAAGGACCGCCTGATCGTCGTCACCAACGCCGCCTGGACCCAGCCCACCGGCAAGGAATTCAGCGCCGCGCGCACGGCGTTCATCGCTGGCGTGCAGGCGGCGGCGAAATAGGCGAGGCTGGGGGATGGACATGACCGCAATGACAAGACGCAAAGCCGTGGGACTTGGGCTCGCCGGAGCCGCCGCCCTCGGCGCAGGCGCCGCGAACGCTGCCGCCACCCCGTTCTTCAAGCGCACCAGCCTGCCGCTGGGCCTGCAACTCTACACCCTGGGCGCAGACCTGCGGACCGACCTCGAGGGCCAGCTCGCCAAGGTCGCCGCCGCCGGCTACCGCACCGTGGAGATGGCCGGCTACCTCGGCCGCACGCCCAAGGACCTGCGCGCGGCGTTCGACAAGGCCGGCCTCGCCTGCCCCAGCGCCCACGTCCAGGCGAAGTCCTCCGCCACCGACCCCGGCTTCGACGCGCTCGACAGGCTGATCGCCGACGCCCGCGTCATCGGCTGGAGCCACATCGTGCTGCCGAGCTTCCCCACGCCCGGCCACATCGCACCCAAGACCGCCCAGGAGAGCTACCCCGACTACGCGGGCCGCCTGGTCAGCCAGTTCACCGCCGACGATTGGAAAGGGATCGCCGACCTGCTCAACGCCAAGGGCAAGGCGCTGAAGGCGGTGGGCCTGACCATGGGCTACCACAACCACAACTTCGAGATGGCGCCGGTTAGCGACGCCAAGGGCTCCACCGGCCTCGACCTGCTGCTGAAAAACTCCGACCCGGCCCTGGTCAGCTTCGAGATGGACGTCGGCTGGGTGGTCGCCGGCGGGGGCGACCCCTTCGCTATCCTGAAGTCCCACCCGCGCCGCTTCACCCAGATGCATGTGAAGGACGTGCTGGCCACCACCAAGACCAACTACGCCTTCCAGCAGGACCCCATCGAGGTCGGCTCCGGCACGATCCCCTGGCCGCGCCTGTTGCCCGCCGCCTACGCCGCCGGCGTCCGCGGCTTCTTCGTCGAACAGGAAGCGCCCTACGCCCGGCCCCGCCTGGAGGCGGTGAAGATCAGCGCCGACTACCTGCTCGGCGTAGTGGCTTAAGGCGCACATGGACCTCACCGCCCCGCGCCGCGCCCGCACCCTGGCGGAATTCTTCGAAGTCGACGAGGCGGCGTTCCCGACGGCCGAGTGCGCCGCCGCCATCGCCGGCTACTGCCCGCGTCCCACCGACGTGGTCATCACGCCCTATTCCAAGTGCGGCACCACCTGGCTGCAGCAGATCTTCCACACCCTGCGCACCCGCGGCGACATGGACTTCGACGACATCTCCCGCGTGGTCCCCTGGATCGAGACCGCCGTCACGCTGGGCCTCGACCTCGAGGCGCCGCAGCGGGCCGAACCCCGCGGGTTCAAGAGCCACCTCAGCTACGACGAGATCCCCAAGGGCTCCCGCTACATCGTCGCGCTCCGCGAGCCGAAGGACGCCTTCGTCTCGCTCTACCGCTTCATGGAGGGCTGGTTCTTCGAGCCCGGCGCGATCTCCATCGCCGAATTCGCGCAGAGCTTCATCGATCGCGACGCGAACGGCGGGGGTTATTGGCGCTACCTGCTGAGCTGGTGGGCGGAGCGCGACAACCCCGCGGTGCTAATCCTCTCCTACGAGAACATGCTGGCGCAGCCGGAAGTCGCGATCCGCAAGGTCGCCGCGTTCAGTGGCATCGCGCTCGACAACGACCTGCTGGCGCTGACCCTGGAACATTCCTCGTTCGGCTTCATGGCCGCCCACAAGGACCGCTTCGACGAAGCCATGACCCGCGCCGTCTCCGAAGCCCGCGCCAACCTGCCGCCCGGCAGCGACGCGTCGAAGGTCCGCAAGGGCGGGTCCGGCGGGCACAAGGCCGAACTGCCGGCCAAGGTCGGTCAGGCGCTGGATAAGATGTGGCGCGAGGTGGTGACCCCGGTCGCCGGCTTCGCGGATTACGCCGCCCTGGAGGCGGAGGTCCGGCGGGGCAACGCCTGACGACACAGGCCGCAAAATCCCCGATCCTGACCGCAGCTGGAAGGGACCGGGGATCAGGCCAGCCAGGGCGACAACGAGGGGACATCGAAGCCCAGTTAAGCGGACACGAGGCGGTCCATTTGGCTTAGCCCTGAGACAACGCACCAAGCCAACATAGGTTACGATGATGCGGAACGCGCCGCGCGGGGCGCGCCTGAGGCTCGCGGTTGCGGGCGCCGCGACACGCGCCTAGCTTGACCCGATGAGCGAACCTGCGACGCGATACACGGGCGGCTGCCTCTGTGGCGCGCTGCGATACGAAGCCGAGGGCCCACCCGGCGCCTGCGGCTACTGCTTCTGCGGCGACTGCCGCAAGGCCTCGGGCTCGGGCTTCATCCCGTTCATGAACTTTGCGGCGGGCACGGTCCGCTTCACCGGCGAGCCCCTGCTGCACCGCTCGCCCACCGGCCGCGGCGGCGAGGCGGTGCGCAACTCCTGTGCGGTCTGCGGCGGCCTGGTGTTCGGCGGCGAGATCGGCAACCCCCGCGGCCACACGGTCTACGCCGGCTCGCTCGACGACGCGTCGCAGTTCCGGCCGACCATGGCCATCTTCAACAACAGCCGCCCGGCCTGGGTGCCGCTACCGAAGGGGCTGACGGTATTCGAGGAAATGCCGGGCTGAATGCCCCAGCCCACACCGGTCATCCCCACGAAAGCGGGGACCCAGGCGGTTTTCGTTTGGGCTCGCTGGCTCGGCTGTGGATGCCCGAAGGTCGGCGCCAAAAGAACCTGGGTACCCGCTTTCGCGGGGTGACCGGGATTGATGTCAGGCCGTCTCCAGCACCTTCGCCGCCTGCTTTTCCCACCGGCCCCACAGCGCCTTCTCCTCGGCCTTTGCCGGGCCCACGGAGGCGTCCTTGATGTGGCCGTAGCCCCGGATCTTTTGAGGGATGGCGGCGATCTGGATTGCGGTGGGGAGGCGCTCTAGGGTCAGGCCTGAGATCAGGACCTTCAGGCCGGCCTCGTAGTCGGCGATCAGGCCGCGCTCCATGCGGCGCTCCTCGGTGTAGCCGAACAGGTCGAGGGCGGTGCCCCGCAGGCCCTTCATCCGCACCATCAGCGGGAACGCGAGGTCGAGCATCCAGCCGCCGAAGGCGATCTTCTTCGGCCGACCGTCCGAGCCCTTGCGGGCGATCAGCGGCGGGGCCAGCCACACCTTGGCCTTGCCGCCCTTGAAGGTCTCGTCACGGTAGGCCTGGAAGCGACCGTCGGTGTAGAGACGAGCGACCTCGTACTCGTCTTTGTAGGCCATCAGCTTGTAGAGGTTGACCGCCACGGCGCGGGACAGCGCCTCCGAGCCGAGCGCCGTCTCAGCCGCCCGCACTGCCGCCACCTGGTCGGCGTAGCGCTTCGCATAAGCCGCGTTCTGATAGGCCGTCAACTCCTTCACGCGATGTGCAATCAGGTCGTCCAGCCCCATGGTCTCCGGCGTCGGCACGTCGTCCTCGCGCGCGCCGCGCTCGGCCGGATCGTGCGCGGCCTTGCGGCCCAGTTCGAAGGCCTGCAGGTTCACCTCGGCCTCGACCCCGTTCAGCCGGATGGCGCGGTACAGCGCGCGGCTGGAGACCGGGATCACCCCCTTCTGCCAGGCGAAGCCCAGCATGATCATGTTGCCGTAGATCGCGTCGCCGAGGTGCTGCACCGCCAGGTTCTGCGCCGGCATGGCGTCGTAGGACTTCACCGCCGCGGCCAACCTGCGGCCCTGTTCGTCGGCATCGAAGCGCACGTCGCGGTCAGTGACGAAGTCGGCGGTCGGCGCGAAGTCGGCGTTGCCGACGGCCACCGTGCGGTCCTTGGCGTAGAGCGCCAGCGCGTCGGCCCCGGCGGCGGAGAGCAGGTCGCAGGCGATGAGCACATTGGCGCTGGCCTGTGGCACCCGCCCGCCGACGACGGTCTCCTCGGTCTCGCCGATGCGCACGTGGCTGAACACCGCTCCACCTTTTTGCGCCAGGCCGGTCATGTCGACCACCGACGAGGCGCGGCCGTCCACGTGCGCGGCCATGGCCAGGATCGAGGCCACCGTGGTCACGCCCGTGCCGCCCACGCCGGTGAACAGGATGTTCTGCACGCCGACCAGCGGCTCGAAGCTCGGCAGCGGCGTCGCATCTGCGGTCAGCGCCGGCATGGCCTCGCGGTGCGGGTTGGTCGCGCCCTCCAGGGTGATGAACGAGGGGCAGAAGCCGTCCAGACAGGAATAATCCTGGTTGCAGCTCGACTGGTTGATCTTCCGCTTGCGGCCGAACTCGGTGTTCAGCGGCTCGACCGACACACAGTTCGAGGTCTTCGAACAATCGCCGCAGCCTTCGCAGACCAGCGGATTGATCATCACCCGCTTGGGCGCGGCGTCCATCGTCCCGCGCTTGCGGCGGCGGCGCTTCTCGGTGGCGCAGACCTGGTCGTAGAGCAGCACGGTCACGCCCGGCGTGGCGCGCAGCTCGTTCTGCACCTGCATCAACTCGGATCGCGGCCGCACCACCACGCCCGGCGCTAGGTCCGTGGCGTGCTCGTACTTCTCCGGCTCGGCCGCCACGATGACGATCTTCTGCACGCCCTCGGCGTGGAGCTGGCGCGTGATCTGCGCCGGGGTGAAGCCGCTCTCCGCCGCCTGCCCGCCGGTCATCGCCACCGCGTCGTTGAACAGCAGCTTGTAGGTCATCGACGATTTCGCCGCGACCGCCGCGCGGACCGCCAGCGAGCCGGAGTGGTTGTAGGTCCCGTCGCCCAGGTTGACGAAGACGTGGCTTTCCTCGGTGAACGGAGAGGCGCCTACCCAGCTCAGCCCCTCGCCGCCCATGTGGCTGGTCAGGTCCGTCTGCGGATCGCTGAAGCTGGCCATGTAGTGGCAGCCGATGCCGGCCAACGCCCGCGAGCCCTCCGGCAGGCGGGTCGAGGTATTGTGTGGGCAGCCGCTGCAGAAGAACGGCTTGCGGATCTGGTCGGCGCCCAAGCTCACCGCCGCCACGCCCGCGGCGGACACCCGGTTCAGATAGTCGTGCACCCGCTCCATGTGCGGCC
>JANXXK010000226.1 GCA_025350685.1 Alphaproteobacteria bacterium
GCGCCTGCCCCTGCCGGCCCAGTACGACAAGAATATCGACAGCATGATCGCCGACATGAAGAACACCGGCGGCCGGCCGGGCGGCTCGATCACCGCGGCCCTGTTCATCCAGCGGTTCACCAACGGCGTGCCGTGGGCGCACCTGGATATCGCCTCGACCGCCTGGAAGAAGCCGTCCAGCGTGCCCACCATCCCGGACGGCGCCACGGCCTTCGGGGTGCGGCTGCTCAACGACATGGTGGCGGAGAAGTACGAGAGCTGAGGGCGACGCCGTGGCTGCTGCGCGACTGGTCCTGCTGCACAGCCCGCTGATCGGGCCGATGGCCTGGCGCGGGGCGGCGGCGGAGCTGGCGGCGCGCGGCCATCCCGCCGAAGCGCCAGCCTGGCCCAGGTTTTCGACGATCGACGAAGGCTACTACGACGCCCTGGCTGACAGCCTTGGCGCGACCCTGGCCGACCGTGGCGCGCCGCTGGTGCTGGTGGCGCACAGCGGGGCCGGCGCCCTTGTCCCGGCGCTTGCCGCGCGGCTGCCGATACAGCCTGCGGGCGTGATCCTGGTCGATGCGATCCTGCCACATCCGGGACGGAGCTGGTTTGACACCGCGCCGGCGGGTATGCCGGACCAGCTGCGGGCCGGGGCGCAGTTCGGCGAGCTGCCCCGCTGGTGCGACTGGTGGCCGCCGGGAGCGCTGGAGCGGCTGGTCCCGGACGCGGGCGTGCGCGAGGCGATGCTGGCGGAGCTGGAGCCCCTGCCGCTGGCCTATTTCGAGGAGCCCGCGCCGATCGCCCAGTGGGCGGGGTCCACCGCCTATCTGCAGCTCAGCGGGGCCTATGACAGCGAGAGCCAGGTCGCCTCGCGTTCGGGCTGGCCACTGGTGCGGCTTCCGCTGCATCATCTGGCGATGCTGACCGATCCCGCCCCCGTCGCCGCCGCCCTGGCGTCCCTGGCCGCGCGCCTGGCGGAGCCGGCGCATGGCTGAGGCGGCCTCGCCCCCCTCTGGCCCGGAGGTCTGGTTCTACCACCTGGAGCGGACCGGGCTGGAGCAGGCCCTGCCGGAGCTGCTTGAGAAGACCCTGCAGCGGGGCTGGAAGGCGGTGGTGCGGGCTCGGGCGGCCGAACGGGCCGCGCACCTCGACGGGATCCTCTGGACCTATCGCGACGACAGCTTCCTGCCGCACGGGCCGGACGACGAACCGGGCGCGGCGCGCCAGCCGATCGCGATCACCACCGGGTTCGAGAATCCCAACGGCGCCGACGCTCTGTTCCTGGTGGACGGCGCTGAGCCGGGGGATCTGGCGGGCTATGTGCGCTGCGTGGTGCTGTTCGATTCCGCCGACGAGGACCAGCTGAAGACCGCGCGGACCCAGTTCAAGGTGGCCAAGGACTCCGGCCTGGCGGTGTCCTACTGGAAGCAGCAGGCGCGCGGCTGGGAGAAGCAGGCGTGAGGCTAGGCTGGCGGCTTTCGGCCCTGGGGGCGTCGGCGCTGCTGCTGGCGGCCTGCACGGGCCCCACCTATCCGGTCTCCGGACCCGCCCGGCCGCCGACAACGCCGGTCGCACCGCTCACCGTCGTGGCGCGCCAAGCGACGCCGATCCCGCGTCCCGCGACCGCCGTGAAGGCCTGTGGCGCGGCGGAACTCCAGGGCCTGATCGGCCGGCCGCGCACCGACGCGCCGGTTCCGCTCGATCCGAACCGCCAGCGGGTAGCCTGCACCAGCTGTCCGGCCGCGGACAACGTCGACCCCGGCCGGCTCAACATCCTGTTCGACCCCGAGACCGGATTGATCGCTGAGGTGCGCTGCGGTTAGGCGGGCTCGGGGATCTCGACCCCCAGCTCCCGCAGCAGCGCGAACCAGGCCGCCCGGCCGTCGCGCCGCGAGAACTTGGCCACCGCCACGTCGCGGGCCGCCTTGCGCAGGGGCGCCGAGGCCTCCGGGTGGCGGCAGGCCTCGATCAAGGCCCGCGACAGCGTCTCGACATCGAAGAACGGCAACAGCTTGCCGCTGACCCCGTCTTCGATGGCGTCATGCAGCGGCGGGGTGTCGGAGCCTATGACATAGCAGCCGCTGGCGATGGCCTCGACCAGCGACCAGGAGAGCACGAAGGGGTAGGTGTAGTAGACGTGGGCCGTCGAGAGCCGGAACGCGGCCAGCAGTTGATCGTGCGGCGTCTTGCCGAGGAAATGCAGGCGGGCGGGATCGAGCGTCAGGCCCTCGAAACAGACCTCGCGCCAAGACCGCCCGTCCGGCGAGGTCCCGCCGTAGGGCCGCGAGCCGTCTTCCCCGAACACCAGCACCTGGGCCTGCGGAATCTCGGCCATCAGCCGGGCCAGGGCGCGGGCGAAGATGTGCAGGCCGCGCATCGGCTCCATGTGGTTGTTGACGTGGGTGATCACCGGGGTTCCGGGGGCGATCGTCCGGCCGTCGGACAGCACGAAAGGCTCGGCGGGGCCGGGGCGAATGGCGTCGGTGTCGATCCCCTCGTGGATCAGCCGGACGCGGGGGCGGAACACCGGCGGCAGGGTCGAGGCCTGGAACTCGGTGGGGGCGACGATGACATCGGCGTCGGCATAAGCGAGCGCCATGACCGCGTTCTTGGACTTGCCGCGCAGGATCGCGCCCTCGGTCAGCTCGAAGAACTCGGTGTCGAAGTCGATGTCGAGGCCGCGGCCGTGGTAGAAGAACTCGGCGAAGATCACCTGCTTCGCCTGCGGCCAGACCTCGTCGAGGAAGGTCGTCTCACCCCAGCCCGGGTGGCCGACGATGACCGCCGGATCGAAGCCCCGCTCCTTCAGCGTTCGGGCCATTCGCAGGGCCGAGGCGGCGCGGATCAGGTCGGCCTCGGCGCGGACGGCCAGCGGGAATATCTCCGGCGTCGAACCGCGGTCGAGCGCATAGCGGCCGATGGTGACGCCCTTGACGCCGGGGGCGGTCGCGCCGCCGATGGCCGCGCAGGGCACGCCGCGCGCCACCAGGGTCTCGACGAGGTCCCGGAACTGGCCAGGGAAGTTGTTGTGGACGAAGAGCACCCCTGACGCCATGGGCGCTATCTGCCCGCACCCGCGGCGGCTGTCACGCCTTCAGCGCCGGCGATCGCCAGGAGGGCGAAGCGCTTGACCGGCTCCATCCCTGGGTTGCATCGTCGGCTTGCGATCCGCGAGGCGGTGTGGAGACGAAGATGCGCAAGCTGCTGCACGCGGTGCTGCCGGCCGTAGCTCTGGCGCTGGTCCTGGCCGTTGCCAGCACGGCCTCCGCCCAGACCCCGTCTTCGGCTGGACCCACGTCCATCCCCCCATCGGCCCCCGAAGCCGCCGCGGCCTGCGCCTGCGAGCCGCATCATCCGGACCACGCCAACGCCCACTTCTCCGACGAGCTGCACCTGGTCCTGCTGCAGAACAAGAACGGTCCGTCTCTGAGCCCTGACGGCCGCTCGCTCTGGGCGATTCAGGAATCGATGACCTACACCACCCACGCCGGCGACAAGATCACCCTGCCCAAGGGCATGGTCACCGACCTGGCCTCGATCCCGCGCATCCTGTCGTCGGTCCTGCCGCCGGACGGGCCGTGGGTGGAGATCGCGGTGTTTCACGACCTGCTCTACAAGACCCAGGGGACCGGGGTTTATCATGGCCATCCGTCGATCACCCGCGCGACCCCCTACAGCCGCAAGGAGGCCGACCAGATCCTGCGCGACGGCATGGGCGACCTGGGCATCTCCGGCTGGCGCAGCTGGGCGATCTACAACGGCGTGCGCGTCGGCGGCGGAGCGGGGTGGAGCCACTGACCCACTCCAGGGATAGTGGTGCGGCTAGAGGGACTCGAACCCCCACGGTTGCCCGCTGGTACCTAAAACCAGTGCGTCTACCAATTCCGCCATAGCCGCTCGCGGCCCCCGTCTACCGCGCCGCGGCGAAGCGCGGCAACCCGCTCTGCCTTTGCACTTGGACGCAGGCGCGCCGCGTGACATAACCGCCGCCCTCCGCCGGGGACCTCGGCGGCGTTGGTTTTCATCCCTTTAGGCGGCCGCAAGCGCGACTTGGCGCGGCGTCCGGAAGTTCGAGAATGTCGATGCAGATCGTTGAAAAGTCTGGCGAAGGCCTGAGCCGCGTGTTCGGAGTGACGGTCCCCGTCGCCGACCTGAACTCCGCGCTGGACGCCCGGATCGCCGAGATCACCCCCACCCTGAACATCAAGGGATTCCGCCCCGGCAAGGTGCCGACCGCCCACGTCCGGCGCCTCTACGGCAAGGCGCTGATGAGCGAGGTGATTGAAAAGACGCTCAACGAGACCACCCAGAAAGTGCTCCAGGACAACAAGCTGCGCCCGGCCGGCGACCCGGACCTGAAGCCGGAGGGCGACATGAACGCCGTGGTCGATGGCAAGGCCGACCTGGCCTACGAGATCGCCGTCGACGTCATGCCCGACTTCGAGCCTGTGGACCCCGCGACCCTGTCGCTGAAGCGGCCGGTCTATGAGCCCACCAAGGCCGAGGTGGACGAGGCGCTGGCCGAACTCACCAAGCAGAACCGCACCTACGAAGAGAAGACCGGCAAGACCGTGAGGTCCAAGGACGGCGACATGGTCGTCATCGACTTTCTGGGCAAGCTGGATGGCGTCGCCTTCGAAGGCGGCGCGGCCGAGGACGCCGAGCTGGTGCTGGGCTCGGGCCAGTTCATCCCCGGCTTCGAAGAGCAGCTTGTCGGCAAGAAGCCCGGCGACGACGTCGAGGTGAAGGTGACCTTCCCGGAAACCTATCAGGCCGAGAACCTGAAGGGCAAAGACGCCATCTTCGACGTCAAGGTGAAGGGCGTGAAGGGTCCGGTGGACGCCAAGGCCGACGACGCCCTGGCCGAGCGGCTGGGCGTGGAAAACCTGGAGAAGCTGCGCGAGCTGCTGAAGGGCAATCTCGAGAAGGAATACGCAGGCGCGAGCCGCTTCAAGCTGAAACGCGCCCTGCTCGACCAACTCGACACCAAGCACGACTTCCCGCTCCCGCCGAAGATGGTGGAAGCCGAGTTCGCCGCGATCTGGACCCAGGTCGAGCAGGACAAGGAAGCCGGAAACCTGCCGCCGGAGGACGCCAAGAAGTCCGACAAGAAGCTCAAGGAAGAGTACCGCAAGATCGCCGAGCGCCGGGTGCGCCTGGGCCTGGTGCTGGCCGAGATCGGCCGGGCCAACAACATCGCAGTCACCGACCAGGAGCTGAACGAGGCGATGATCGCCGAGGCCCGCCGCTATGGCCCCCAGGCGCAGCAGGTGTTCGACCTGTTCCGCCAGAACCCCAACGCCCAGGCCCAGCTGCGGGCCCCGATCTTCGAGGACAAGGTCGTCGACCTGATCGTCGAGAAGGCCAAGGTGAAAGACACCAAGGTCTCCAAGGACGAGCTGCTGAAGGACGACGACCTGCCGGCAGGCTACGGGGACGACGAGGCGCCCAAGCCGACGAAGAAGGCTCCGGCCAAGAAGGCCCCGGCCAAGAAGGCCTAAGACCCCTCGACCCGATGAATTTGAAAGAGGGCTCGGCGGCGACGCCGGGCTCTTTATCTATAGAAGTGCCTAGAGCCCGCGCAGGTGCTGCAGCAGCTCGGCGTTTTCGACGCGGGCGCGGCGTTCGTTGATCTCCTGGAACAGGCTCACCGGGCCCAGGTCCTCATCGAGCGGCAGGGGGGCGGAGGCCTGCGATTCGAAGCCCTCAATGGCGTCGTACGGCGTGGTCATCGACGTCTCTCCCCGGCCCTCTGTGCAGAGGGTTCTCGCAGTAAGATATCATTAGGATTTGGTGTCTCAGCCCAGAAATGCTGAAGGCGCGCTCACGTTCGCTTGAGGCGGAATCCGAGCGTTCGGGGCAGGATTTCGCTGCCTTTCCCGCGTTCCCGTGAGAAATCAGCGATCAGTGATCAGGAATCGGCTTGGCTTGACCACCTGGGGGGGCATAACCTGTTCGTGAACGCCGCGTCGTGACGGCTCAAGTTCGCTCTGCCGGGCCTCGCCCTTGTCCAGAGAACGACTTGCCGCCGCGGGAGACAGTGCGTCGCGGGAAGGGAAGCTTCGGTTTGCAACGTACGAGTACGTGGACTCCCGACTACTTTCACAAGGTCGTGGACTGCCAATATGCCTGCCCCGCACACACCCCCGTGCCGGAATACATCCGGCTGATCGCCGACGGGCGCTACTCCGACGCCTACATGGTCAACTGGAAGTCGAACGTCTTTCCGGGGATTCTCGGAAGGACCTGCGACCGCCCCTGTGAGCCCGCATGCCGGCGCGGACGCGTCGAGGAGGAGCCGGTCGCCATATGCCGGCTGAAGAGGGTCGCGGCGGACAACAAGGACGACATCACCCCGTTCCTGCCGTCGCCGGCCGACAAGTCGAACGGCAAGCGTATCGCGATGATCGGGGCGGGCCCCGCTTCGCTGACCGTCGCCCGCGACCTGGCCCCCATGGGCTACGAAATCACCATCTTCGACGGCGACGCCAAGGCCGGCGGCATGATCCGCAGCCAGATCCCGCGCTTCCGCCTGCCGGAAACCGTCATCGACGAAGAAGTGGGCTACATCACCGGCCTGGGCATGACCCTTCGCCTCGGCGAGCGGATCGACAGCCTGAAGGCCCTGCTTTCCGAGGGCTATGACGCGATCTTCGTCGGCTCCGGCGCGCCGCGCGGCCGCGACCTGGACCTGCCGGGCCGCGAGCAGGCCCGGGCTAACATCCACATCGGCATCGACTGGCTGTCGTCCGTCTCCTTCGGCCACATCACCAAGATCGGCCGGCGCGTGATCGTGCTGGGCGGCGGCAACACAGCCATGGACTGCTGCCGCACCTCGCGCCGCTTGGGCGGCGAGGAGGTCAAGGTGATCGTCCGCTCCGGGTTCGAGGAGATGAAGGCCTCGCCCTGGGAGAAGGAGGACGCGATCCACGAAGACATCCCGATCCTCAATTTCCGGGTGCCCAAGGAATTCACCCACGAGGGCGGCAAGCTTACCGGTGTCGTGTTCGAGGTGGTGACGGTCGAGTATGACGCCAAGGGCCGCCGAAAGCTGGTCCCGTCCCTCGAACCCGACGAACACTATCCCTGCGACGACGTGCTGGTGGCCGTGGGCCAGGAGAACGCCTTCCCCTGGATGGAGCGCGACGTCGGCATGGAGTTCGACGAGTGGGGCATGCCCAAGGTCGACACGATCACCATGCAGTCGACCATTCCGAACGTCTTCTTCGGCGGCGACGCCGCGTTCGGGCCGAAGAACATCATCTGGGCCGTCGCCCACGGCCATGATGCGGCCGTCTCGATCGACAAATTCTGCCAGGGCCAGGACGTCGCCATCCGCCCGCCGCCGGAGTTCTCGCTGGTCAGCCAGAAGATGGGCATCCACGAGTGGAGCTACGACAACGACATCGCCAACGACCGCCGCTACCGCGTGCCGCTGCGCGACAAGGCGGTGGCGTTGAAGGACGTCAAGATGGAGGTCGAACTCGGGTTCGACCAGGAGACCGGCTACAAGGAAGCCGAGCGGTGCCTGAACTGCGACGTGCAGACCGTGTTCGCCGACAATCTGTGCATCGAGTGCGACGCCTGCGAGGACATCTGTCCGGTCGACTGCATCACCTTCACCACCGAGACCGAGGAGCCTGACCTGCGCACGCGGTTGAAGGCCCCGGCGCTGAACCTGGAGCAGGACCTCTATGTCTCCGGCTCGCTGAAGACCGGCCGGGTGATGGTGAAGGACGAGGATGTTTGCCTGCACTGCGGGCTGTGCGCCGAGCGCTGTCCGACAGGGGCCTGGGACATGCAGAGGTTCACGCTGGAGATCACGCACGCCGGGGCCGCATGCCAAAGTCGCTAGTCAACGATTTCGTGGTGAAGTTCGCCAATGTGAACGGGTCGGGCTCGGCCAGCGCCAACGGCATGTTCGCCAAGTCGATCCTGCGGATGGGCGTGCCGGTGGCGGCGCGCAACATCTTCCCCTCCAACATCCAGGGCCTGCCGACCTGGTTCGAGGTGCGGATCACCGAGGCCGGGCATCTGGGCCGTCG
>JANXXK010000343.1 GCA_025350685.1 Alphaproteobacteria bacterium
CAAGGCAAGGCCATGGCCGCCGCCGGGGTCGGCGAGGCGCTCGCCGTGCAGAACACCACCTCCAAGAAGGTCGTCCAGACCCTGGTCACCGGCCCCGGCCAGGCGGTGGTCGGGCCCGCCGCCGACCAGATGAAATCCTCCCCCCGCTCCATCCGCTACGCCGCCCGCTAGAAGGAATAGTCCGAATGCGTCCCGTCCTCGCCGCCGCCCTCATCCTGCTCGCCCCGCTTGGAGCCTGCTCGACCGTCCAGGAAGCCGTGCGCGGCCCCGACCTCGCCCCCGTCGGCTACCCGGCCCAGCTCGCGCCGATGGAGCAGAAGATCGTCGTGAATGACTCCCAGCCGGCGAGCGCCAATTCCCTGTGGCGCACGGGCGCGCGGACCTTCTTCCACGACCAGCGCGCCAAGCAGATCGGCGACATCCTGACCGTCGAGATCAGCATCGACGACAGCGCCAAGACCACCAACTCCACCACCAGCTCGCGCACCGCCGGGATGAAGGCGGGCATCCCGCACCTGCTCGGCCTGGAATCCAGCCTCGGGAAGATTCTGCCGGGCGGCTACGATCCGGCCAATGCGCTATCGACCAACTCGACGACCTCCAACGCCGGCGCGGGCGCGGTGAACCGCCAGGAGAAGATCAACCTGACCATCGCGGCGGTGGTCGCCGGCGTCCTGCCCAACGGCAACCTGGTGATCCAGGGCACCCAGGAGGTGCGCACCAACACCGACGTGCGCCAGCTGACCGTCGCCGGCATCGTGCGGCCCGAGGACATCTCCTCGGCCAACACCATCAAGCACACCCAGATCGCCGAGGCCCGGATCAGCTACGGCGGCCGCGGCGACATCAGCCGGGTGCAGAAGACGCCTTCGGGTCAGAGCCTCATCGAGCGGTTCATGCCCTTCTAGACGGGTTGACAGCCTGAGCCTCAGGCCGCGTCCTTCGCTGGACCCATCCAAGGGTCGGGGGGAAGGGCATGATCAGACACATCGCGGCGGCTCTGGCGCTCGGCCTGGCGCTGGCCGGCTCCGCGCCGGCCTTCGCCGAGCCGCTGAAGGTGGTCTCCGAAGACGCACCGCTGCCGCCGAACGTCAGCCGCATCATCGTCCATTCGGACCGGCTGAACCGCGACTTCGCGATCGGGGTGAACCTGCCTTCGGCGACGGTGTTCCTGCCCGGACAGAAGCTGCCGGCGATCTACGCGCTGGATTCGGGCTACGGGATCGCGGGCGTGCAGGGAACGCTGCTGGCCAACACCGGGGCCATGGCGCCGGCGATCATCGTCAGCGTCGGGTACAAGCCCACCGGCGGCCTGTTTCGCAACGTCGATCTGACGCACAACAAGTTCGCGTTCTCCCCGACCATGCCCCCCGTCGGCGGCGGCGGGGCGGCGTTCGAGGCCTTCCTGCTGGAGGACCTGAAGCCGTTCATCGAGGCGAAGTATCCCTCCGACCCGGGCCGTGCGGTGCTGTTCGGCCACTCGCTGGGCGGCCTGTTCGTGGCCAATGTGTTCGCCGACAACCCGGACGCCTTCTTTGCCTACATCATCGGCTCGGCCTCGGTCTGGGCCGACCCGCCGGTGGTGGCGCGGGTCGCAGCGGCGGCGGCCAGGGCCCATGGACGGCGGGTCTATCTGACGGTCGGGTCTGACGAGACGACAGGGCAGATCGGCGACGACCACCGGATGGTCAACGGGTTCAACAGCCTGAACGGCGCGCTGAAGGGCCATCCCGGCGTGGCCCTGAAGGCTCACCTCTACCCGGGCGAGACCCACCTCTCCTACTATCCGCGCCTGGTCACTGACGGCTTCCCCTACGTGCTGCCGCCGGCGCGGAACCTGACAGCCGGTCAGGTGAAGCTGTCGGCCGCGACGCTGGCGCGCTATGTGGGCCTCTACAAGATGCCGGACGGGCGCGAGATCAAGATCACCAGCGACCCGACGGGCCAGCTGGCCGGCCAGGTCACCGGCATCGCCCAGGTCCCCCTACTGCAGAACGGGCCCGACCGGTTCTACGCGCCGACTTCGGACCTCGACGTGGTGTTCGACAAAACTGGCATGACCCTGACCGGCGGAGGCGGGAGGCTGCGGGTCGAGCGTGAGGCCGGGCCGCCGGACGCACGCCCGACAATCTCGACAAAATAGCTATTTGCTGGCTATATTTGCCACCATGAGCCGGCACAGCGTCGTCGAGGCGAAAAACAATCTGTCCGACCTGATCGCGCGCGCCGAGGGCGGCGAGGAAGTCGTGATCACCCGCCACGGTGTTCCGGTGGCGGAGCTGAAAGCCCTGACGGCAGCGCGGCAAGGGCCCCGGCCCATGACCCGGGCCGATCTCGATTGGCTGGACGCAAACAGGATCAAGCTCAAGCCCGGCGCACCGGATTCAGCGACACTCATCCGCAAGATGCGCGACGCCGGCTATTGACGGTCTATCTGGACGCCAGCGTTGTCGTTTCGCTGTTCGTCGGCGACGCCCATACCGAGCGCGCCAAGCGGCTGGTTTCCAATCAGGCTCTGCTGAGCTTGAGTGACCTGACGGCTGCGGAATTTTCTTCGGCGCTGGCGATACACTATCGGACCGGCTTGGCGACAGACGTGGACGTACGGGCCGCCTTCACGCTCTTCGATACATGGTGCGAATTGATCCCAAATCGAGTGGAAGTCCTGTCGTCGGACATCCGAGGCGCCCAAGCCCTGATCCGACAGCTCGACCATCCGCTGAAGACGCCTGACGCCATTCACATCATGATCGCTCGCCGGCTCAACGCCTCCCTGGCGACATTCGACAACGCCTTGGCGCGAGAGGCGGGCCGGCTGGGCCTTCCGCTGGAGCACGATGGGTTTTGATGGAACCATCAAAACCCATCGTGTTCGCAGGTTCAGGCGACGACCCTGTTCCTCCGGTCTTGATTGAGCCAATCAAACCCGGACAGGGTCTAGCGTCGAACTAGGCCCGCCAGCCCTTGGCGACGGCGTTGTCCATGCCGAGCGCGGCCAGCACGCCACGGACGATGCCTTCGGCGTCGAGGCCGGCCTGGGCGTACATCAGGTCGGGTTTGTCGTGGTCCTGGAAGATGTCAGGCAGGACCAGACTGCGGACCTTGAGGCCGCGGTCCAGCGCGCCGTGTTCGGCGAGCGACTGCAGCACGAACGAGCCGAAGCCGCCGACGGAGCCTTCCTCGACGGTGATCAGCGCCTCGTGCTCGCGGGCCAGTCGCAGGATCAGATCGACGTCAAGCGGCTTGGCGAAGCGCGCGTCGGCGACGGTGGCCGACAGCCCCCGGGCGGCCAGCATGTCGGCGGCCTTCAGCGCTTCGCCGAGGCGCGTGCCGAAGGAAAGGATGGCGACGGCGGTGCCCTCGCGGACGATACGGCCCTTGCCGATCTCCAGCGGATCGGCGAGCGCCGGGATTTCCGCGCCCGTGCCCTCGCCGCGCGGATAGCGGAAGGCGGACGGGCGGTCGTCGATCTCCACGGCGGTGGCGATGGCGTGGGCGAGCTCGGCCTCGTCGGCCGGGCCCATCAGGATCATGCCCGGCAGGGCGCCCATGAAGCCGATGTCGAAGGAGCCGGCGTGGGTCGGGCCGTCGGCGCCGACCAGGCCGGCGCGGTCCATGGCGAAGCGCACCGGCAGGCGCTGGATGGCCACGTCGTGGACCACCTGGTCGTAGCCGCGCTGCAGGAAGGTCGAATAGATCGCCGCGAACGGCTTCATGCCGTCGGCGGCCAGGCCCGCGGCGAAGGTCACCGCGTGCTGCTCGGCGATGCCGACATCGAAGGTGCGCTCGGGGAAGCGCTCGCCGAACAGGTCGAGGCCGGTGCCGGACGGCATGGCCGCGGTGATCGCCACGATCTTCGGGTCGAGCTCGGCCCGCTTGATCAGCTCAAGCGCGAACACCTTGGTGTAGCTGGGGGCGGCGGCCGGGGTGGGTTTGGCCTGCTGGCCGGTGACCACGTCGAACTTGACCACCGCGTGGTGCTTGTCGGCGGCGTTCTCCGCCGGGGCGTAACCCTTGCCCTTCTGGGTGACCACGTGGACCAGCACCGGCTTGTCGGTGATGGCGCGGGCGTTCTGCAGGACGTGCACCAGGGCGTCCATGTCATGGCCGTCGATCGGCCCGACGTAGTAGAAGCCCAGCTCCTCGAAGAAGGTGCCGCCGGTGACCATGCCGCGGGCGTATTCCTCGGCCTTGCGGGCGGCTTCCTGCATCGGCTTGGGGAACACCTTGGCCACAGATTTGCCGAGGCTGCGGATCGAGCGGTAGCCGCCGCCGGAGACCAACCTGGCCATGTAGGCGCTCATCCCGCCCACCGGCGGGGCGATCGACATGTCGTTGTCGTTGAGGATGACGGTCAGCTGCTTGGTTGTCTCGGCCGCGTTGTTCATCGCCTCATAGGCCATGCCGGCGCTCATCGAGCCGTCCCCGATCACGGCCACCACCTTGTTGTGCTGGCCCTTCAGGTCGCGAGCGGCGGCGAAGCCGAGGGCGGCCGACACCGAGGTCGCCGCATGGGCCGCGCCGAACGGGTCGTAGGGGCTCTCCGCCCGCTTGGTGAAGCCCGACAGACCGCCGCCCTGGCGCAGGGTGCGGATCCGGTCGCGGCGGCCGGTGAGGATCTTGTGCGGATAGGCCTGGTGGCCGACGTCCCAGATCAGGACGTCGTCGGGCGTCTCGTAGACGTGATGCAGGGCGACGGTGAGCTCGACCACGCCCAGGCCCGCGCCCAGGTGTCCGCCGGTCTGGGAAACCGCATCGATGGTCTCGGCGCGAAGCTCGTCAGCGAGCTGGCGGAGCTGGGGAATCGACAGGCCGCGGGTGTCGGCGGGGCTTGCGATGGTGTCGAGAAGGGGCGTGGAGGACATGGACTAAGCGGACTGCCGGGACAGATTCAGTTTCGGCGCTCTAGCACGAAATCGACGCTCGCCCGCAGGAATTCGGCCGCCTTGCCGAAGGGCTCCAGGTGGGCCTTGGTCTGGCCGGCGAGCAGCGCCAGGCGCTCGCGGGAGGCATCGACGCCCAGCAGGGTGACGAAGTTCGACTTGCCCTTGGCGGCGTCCTTGCCGACCGCCTTGCCGAGGCTTGTTGCGTCGCCCTCGGCATCCAGCAGATCATCGACGATCTGGTAGGCTAGCCCCAGGTCGTGGGCGAAAGCCAGCATGGCGTGGCGCTGGGAATCCTTGGCCCGGGCCAGCACCAGGGGCAACTCGAAGGCGCAGGCGATCAGCGCCCCGGTTTTCAGCCGCTGCATGCGCGCGACCCCGCCGAGGTCGCCGTGGACGCCGATGATGTCGATCATCTGGCCGCCGGCCATGCCTCGGGCGCCGGCGGCCTGCGCCAGCTTCATCACCAGCTCGGCCCTCAGCGCCCCGTCAGAACAGGTGTCGGGGTGGGCGAGGATCTCGAAGGCCGCGGTCTGCAGGGCGTCGCCGGCAAGGACCGCGGTCGCCTCGTCATAGGCCTTGTGCACGGTGGGGCGGCCGCGGCGGACGTCGTCGTCGTCCATGCACGGCAGGTCGTCGTGGATCAGGCTGTAGGCGTGGATGCATTCCAGCGCGCAGGCCGCGCGCAGGACCGAGCGCTCCGGCAGGTCGAACATCTTGCCGGTCTCCAGCGCGAAGAAGGTGCGCAGCCGCTTGCCGGGGCCGAGCGCGGCATAGCGCATGGCCTCGGTCAGCCGGGCTTCCGGCCCTTCGGCGCGGGGCAGCAACTCGTCGAGCGCGACCGTGACCAGGTCGGCGGCTTCGGCCACCCGCTGAGGCAGGCCACCCTTGCTGGAGTCGCCCTTGCTGGCGTCTGGGGGCATCAGTTGAACTCGGCGGGCTCGACTCCCGGCGCGCCGTCCAGCGACTTGGTGATCTGCTCCACCTGCAGTCGCGCGGCGTTCAGCTTGGCCTCGCAGTGCGCCTTCAGCGCCGAGCCGCGCTTGTACATCTGGATGGAATCCTCCAGCGGCGCCTGGCCGGATTCCAGGCGCGCGACGATCTGTTCGAGTTCGGCCAGCGCCTGCTCGAAGGTCATCGTCTCGATGGGTGCGGGTTCTGACATGGCGAAACCCTAGGGCCGCTCGAAGCGACGCGTCGACCAGTATTTGTAGCCTTCGCTGCGGGTCTGGCGCCAACCCCGCCGGCGCAGCGCGCGGCCGACCATGAAGTTGAAGAAGCCGTGGGCCACGACCAGCACGTCCTGGCCCTGGCCGGCGAGGCTTTCCAGCCTGTCGGCGACGCCCTCGACGCGGGCTTCGGCGGCCGCGCGGGTCTCCTGGCCTTCGTGGTGGTTGAAGTACCACCACCAGAACCGGGCGAAGAAGCCCCAGATGCGCGGCGAGAGCCGGATCCATTCCGGCCAGGGCGGCGGCGGCAGGGGCGCCTCGATCATCTCGTCGTGGCGGGTGAAGTCGCGGCCGGGGGCCAGCACCTGGGCGCTTTCGACGGCGCGCAGGCGCGAGGAGGAGACGATGGTCCCGCTGGTCGCCACGAAGCCGACCAGCGCCGCCGGCGGGACCTGGCCTGGCACGATGCCGCCGACCTCATAGGTGGCCCAGAACGCGCGATAGCCCTTGGCGGTCAGCTTCACCTGGCGGGACAGCGCGGGCTCGCCGTGACGGGCCAGGACGATGGCGCCGGTGCTGCGTCCGGCGGTGGCGGCAGGAACCTCTGCGGTCAATGCGCTGGCCCGTCTTCTTCCCGTCACGCGTCTGAAAGAGCCCGCACATGCGCTAGCGCCGAGGAGCCCAGAGCCTCAAGGTCGTAACCGCCCTCGAGCGAGGACACAACCCGGCCCTTGGCGTGACGGTTGGCCACCGAAACGATGGCCCGCGTGGCCCAGGCGAAATCCTCGGCCTCCAGCGACTGGCCGCCGCCGCCGACGGGATCGCGGAGGTGGGCGTCGAAGCCGGCGGAGATCAGGATCAGGTCGGGCGCGAAGGCGTCGACCTTGGGCATCAGGCTCTCGAAGGCCTTGCGCCAGACCTCGCGCGGGGCGCCTTCGGGCGAGACCGCGTTGACCACATTGGCGGCGGTCGGCTCCGACGGATGGCCGGTGCCGGGCCACATGGGCCACTGCTGGATCGAGGCGAAGAACAGGCCGTCCTCGCCATTGAACGCGGCCTGGGTGCCGTTGCCGTGGTGGATGTCGAAATCGACCACGGCGATCCTGGCCAGGCCCGCGGCCTGGGCGGCGCGGGCGGCGACGGCGACGTTGGAGAAGATGCAGAAGCCCATCGGCAGGCCGGGCTCGGCGTGGTGGCCGGGCGGGCGCACAGCGCAAAAGCTGCGCTGGGTCTCGCCGGCGGCGACGTCGCGCACCGCGCTGACCACCGCGCCGGCCGCCCGCCGCGCCGCGGCCAGGCTGCCGGCGGACATGAAGGTGTCGGCGTCGAGCTTGACCCGGTGCGCGCCGGGCGCGGCGGCGAAGATCGCGTCCAGATAGGGCTGGCGGTGCACGCGGGCGAGGTCGGCCGCCTCGGCCAGGGGTGCGTCGCGGACCTGCAGGTCCAGGCCGATGGCCGCATCCAGCGCCCCGGTGACCGCCGCGAGCCGCTCGGGGCGCTCCGGATGCGAGACGCCCGGGCGGTGGTCGAACATGTCCGGATGGGTGTAGATCGCGACGGTCATGCTTCATCCTAACCCAGCCCCCCCGTTCTTTGGTAGTTGGGGTCGATGCCTCAACCCCTGATCAGACGCGCACGGCCCGATGAGGCCCAGGCGCTGGCCGACATTGGCCGGTCGACCTTCATCGAGACCTTCGGCCACCTCTATCCGCCCGAGGACCTGGCGGCGTTCCTCGACGAGGCGCACAGCCTGGACAGCATCGAGGCCGACCTGGCCGATCCGGCCAAGGCGCTGTGGCTGGTCGAGGCTGAGGGCGACGTCATCGGCTACGCCCTGGCCGGCAGCCCCTGCACCCTGCCCCACCCCGAGGTGACGCCCGGCTGCGGCGAGTTGAAACGAATCTATGTGACCAGCGCCTGGCAGGGCAGCGGCCTGGCCGCACGGCTGATCGACGAAGTCATGGTCTGGCTGGAACGCGACGGACCCCGGCCGGTGTGGCTCGGCGTCTGGTCGGAGAACCACCGCGCGCAGCGATTCTATGCCCGCCGTGGATTTATCCAGGTTGGAGAATATGGCTTCCAGGTGGGCGGTACAGTCGACCATGAATACATCCTGCGGCGCGACCCGGTGAGTTTTTCTACAGAGCACGCAAAGCCGGCGTCAAACGAACACAATCTCGCCTAAATCATCGGCTGCGGCGGGCGAATATTGCGGCGATTTAACCTTTAAGCGGCTTGGCGCGCGGCCCCGCTTTTGGGACGCTGTGGGTCACACCACGTGCAGCTGGGAGCGGCGGGTCTATGCTCAGGATCGGCTATGTCAGGCTTCGGGACCCAACGCCTGATAGCGGGGACCCGGCCGGCGAGACCGCGGCGCTGATAGCGCTGGGCTGCCAGGTGGTGCGCGCCGAAGAGCCGGCCGCGCCGGACGGCGAGGACTATTCGGTGCTGGAGTCTATCCTAGAGTTTATCGGCGAGGGCGATCAGCTGGTGGTCGCGCGGCTCGACCAGCTGGCCCGGAGCGGGCGGGGTATGCTGCAGGTGCTGGAGCGCCTGGAGGCCCGCGGCGCGAGCCTGTTCGTGGCCGAGTCGCAGATCTCCAGCGCCGGTCCCGACGGCCGTGCGCTGCGCGCCGCCCTGGAGGCGGTGGCCGCCGTCGAGCCGCCGGGCCTGGTTCGCCGAGGCCGCCCCGCTGCGCCGCACGAGATTCGCGCCCTGCAGCGCGCCGGGGTCGGACCGGTGGAAATCGCGCGCCGGCTCGGCGTCTCGCGGATGACGGTGTGGCGCAAGCTGAAGGCCATGGAGGCCTGCAACTAGCCCCCTCTCGACCTAATCCGCCGCGGCGCTCGCGGCGCCGGCGCCAAGCGCCTTCTTGGTGAGCCAGATCAGCGGCAGGACCGCCAGCATCAGAAAGGCGCAGACCCGGAAAATGTCGATGGTCGCCAGCAGGTAGGCCTGGCTGGTCACCTGGTTGGTTACCGCCCCCAACGCCTGCTGGGTCGACAGGCCAACGCCCTGAAGCTTCGCCATCGTCTGGGTGAAGGCCGGATCGAGCGGGGCCATCACCTCGGAGAGCCGGGTCTGGTGCAGGGCGGCCGAGCGGTCCCAGGCGGTGGTGACCAGGGAGGCCGCGAAGCTGCCCGCGCAGATGCGCAGGAAGTTGTACATGCCCGACGCTGCCGGCACCTGGTTCCCCGGCACGCCGTTGAGCGCCAGCGTCACCATGGAGACGAAGAAGACGCTCATCGCCAGCCCCTGCACCAGCATGGGGATGACCAGGGCATAGAAGTCGACGTCGCTGGTGAACAGCGAGCGCAGGTAGAAGGAGAAGGCGTAGGCGACGAACGAGAGGCTGGCGGTCCAGCGCGCGTCGAAGCGGTTCATTAGCCGCGCGGCGAAGGGGGTCAGGATCACCGCCACCACGCCGGACGGCGCGGCCACCAGGCCCGCCCAGGTGGCGATGTAGCCCATCCGGGTCTGCAGCCAGAGCGGCTGCAACAGGTTGGTGGCGAAGAAGATCGCGAACCCGACGCAGGAGACGCCCGTCGCCAGCACGAAGTTGCGGTTCTTGAACAGCGACAGGTCGATGATCGGATACGGTTCGTTGAGTTCCCAGATCAGCCAGGCTGTGAAGCCGATAACCGCGATGATCGCCTCAGTGATGATGATCGGCGAGTTGAACCAGTCGGCGTCCTTGCCGGTGTCGAGCATGGTCTGCAGCGCGCCCACCCAGACCAGCAGCAGGAGGAAGCCGGTGCGGTCGATGGGGTTCTTGTGGATCGGCGTCTCGCGGCTTCGCATGTTGCGCCAGCAGACAATCGAACAGAGGATTCCCACCGGTAGGTTGATCAGGAAAATCCACGGCCAGGCGATGTTGTCGGAGATGTAGCCGCCAAGGATCGGCCCGCAGATCGGCGCCACCAGGGTGGTCATCGACCATATGGCCAGCGCCGTGCCTCGCTGGGTGGCCGGGAAGATCATGATCAGCAGGGCCTGGGAGCCCGGGATCATCGGGCCGGAAACCGCCCCCTGCAGGATGCGGAAGAAGATCAACGAGGGCAGGTTCCAGGAGATGCCGCAGAGAAACGAGGCGACGGTGAACAGCGCCACCGAGCCGACGAAGGTCTTCACCACGCCATAGCGGCCCATCAGCCAGCCGGTGAGCGGCACCGAGGCGCCATTGGCCACGGCGAAGGCGGTGACCACCCAGGTGCCCTGGTCGGCGCTGACGCCGAGGTTGCCGGCGATGGTCGGCAGGGAGACGTTGGCGATGGTGGTGTCGAGCACCTGCATGAAGGTGCCGAGCGCCAGCGCGATGGCGGTGATCGCCAGCAGGCTGCCGGTCATCGGCGCCAGCATGCCGGAAGGCTGACCTGGGGGTTGTGCGGCGTTGGCCATGGTCGGGTCGCCTAGCGGCCGCCGGAGATGTCGACGTGGGCCTTCATGGAGAGCCCGACCCGCAAGGGATGCGCGGCGAGTTCCCGCGGATCCAGGTCGATGCGCACCGGCACCCGCTGGACCACCTTGATCCAGTTGCCCGAGGCGTTCTGGGCGGGGATCAGCGAGAAGGCCGCGCCGGTGCCGCCTGTGAGGCCGCGGACCTTGCCGTGGAAGGTCACGCCCGAGCCATAGAGATCGGAGGTCAGCGTCACCGGCTGGCCAGGACGGACCCTCTCCAGCTGCACTTCCTTGAAGTTGGCGTCGACGTAGGCCTGGGTGGTCGGCACAATCGACATCAGGGCGACGCCGATCACCGCCTGCTGGCCGGGCTGGACCTGCTTCCTGGCGACTTCGCCGGCCACCGGCGCGCGGACGGTGGTGCGATTGAGCGCCAGCTGGGCGGCGTCGACGCGGGCGCGGGCGGCGGCGACCTCAGGATTCTGATCGAGGCTGACACCGGCGACCAACACCTGGTTGGCTTGCCGCTGGCCAAGCGCCGCGCGGCGTCCGCCCTGGGCCTGGGCAAGCTCGGCCTGGGCCCCGGCGAAGTGATTCTTGGCGTTGGTCAGCTCGTCGCCCGACACCGCCCCGGAGGCGGCCAGGGCCTGGCGGCGGTCGAGGTCTGTGCGGGCGCGGTCGAGGTCGGATTTGGCGCGGGCGACATCGGCGTCGCGGGCGCCGACCTGGCCGGCCAGCGCCTCGTCATTGGCCGCATAGCCGCGGACCTTGCGTTCCGCCATGCCGAACGCCGCCTGGGCCTGGGCGAGCGCGATCCTGGCGTCGGCGTCGTCGAGCAGCACGACGGGCTGGCCGGCCGTCACGCCTTGAGTCTCGAGCACCAGCACCTTGGCCACCGGTCCGGCGACCAGCGGCATCACCGGCGCGACCTCGGCCCCGACGTAGGCGTTGTCGGTGGACACCGTCTTGCCGGAGGAGAGGGCCGCATAGACCGCATAGAGCGCCACGCCCACGATCACCGCGACGGCGAGCCAGGTGAGCAGCCTTCGGCGGCGCGCCTTGGCGGCGGTGACCCGCGCGGCGGCGGCGTTGATCGAGGTGACGGTGGCGGTGTCGGACATTGGAGGAGTCTCTTGGAAGCGCAGTATCGAGGGGATCAGGAAGCGTGGAAGCCACCGCCGAGGGCGCGGACGAGCGCCACATCGAGGGTCAGCGCGCGGGCGTCGAGGTCGGCCACGGTGCGCCTTCGGGCCAGAACGCCCTGCTCAGCCAAGAGCACCGCGGGATAGGTGGACAGGCCGCCCTGGTAGCGCAACCTGGCGATCCGGTAAGCGTCCTCGCTGGCGGCCAGCGCGGCGCGGCTGCTGGCGGCCTGGCTCTGCAAGGCGCGGCTTGAGGCCACCACGTCGGCCACCTGGCGGAAGGCTTCGGCCACGGCGGCGTCGTAGCCGGCGACGGCGATGTCACGGTCGGCCTCGGCCGCGCGCAACCCCGCCTTGAGCCGGCCGCCGTTGAAGATCGGCAGGCTGACGGCCGGGCCCACCGAGCCGATGTCGGAACCCACAGAGGTGAGGTTGTTCAGCTTCAGCGCCTGGACGCCGATGAAGGCGGCGAGGTTGATGTCCGGATAAAAGGCCGCCTTGGCCTCGTGGATCCGCAGAGCGGCGGCCTCGGCGCGCCAGCGGGCGGCGGTGACGTCAGGCCGGCGGCCGACCAGGTTGGCGGCGATCTCGGCGGGCACGCCGATCGGCTTCAGCGCGCTGACGCCCGGCCGGGCGAGCGCCTGGCCGCGATCGGGTCCGGCGCCGATAAGGGCCGCCAGCCGGTCACCGGTCAGCGCGATCTGTTCGTCGATGGCGGCGAGGTTGGCCTTGGCCTGCAGCGGCTCGGCCTCGGCCTGGCGCTGCTCGCCCAGGGTGTCGAGGCCATTGTCGACCCGGCTCTTCACCAGCGCGGAGGTCTCGCCCACCACCTCCAACGCCCGGGCGGTGACGTCGCGTTCGGCGTAGAACCGGGCGAGGTCGGCGTAGGCGGCGGCCACATTGGTCGACAGCATCAGCCGCGCCTCGGCGGCGTCGGCCTCGGCGGCGCGGGTCTCGGAGACCGCGGCGGCCACGGCGCTGCGGTTCCTGCCCCAGAAGTCGAGCTCCCAGGAAAAGTCCAGTGTGGCGCGGCCATAGTCCTGGTAGCCCTTCGGCACGAAGGCCTTGGGGAAGCCGTTGTTGTAGCTGAGCTTGCTGTCCTGAACCTCGCCGTTGGCGCTGATTACCGGCAGCAGCCGCCCGTGACCCTCCGATGACTGCGCCTTTCGCACGCGGGCCGCGGCGGCGGCCAGGCTCGGCGAGCCGGCCAGGGCCTCGGCCATGAGCCCGTTCAGCTGGGAATCGCCATAGGCCGTCCACCAGGCGTCGGCGGGCCATGCCCGCTCGGACCCGGCCAGGCTTTGGGCCACGGCGTAAGCCTGCGCCGGCGTGGCGATCCGCGCCGGCGTCTCGGGCGGCAGGGTGGCGCAGGCGCTGAGCGCGGTCGCGCCGAGCAGGCCGGCCAGCGTGCGAGCGGAGGCGGAAATCTGTCGCATCACCGGTGCCCTTGTCATACCGTACAGTACGGTCATATTGTCGCCGCAGATATAGCCGACGCTTCGGCGACGTCAAGATGACCATACCGTACGGTTGGAATAAATATGCAGACCCAGACCATCAGCAAGCCTCGACTGGACAGAGACGCGCGACGCGAGGCCATCCTCGACGTCGCCCAGGACGTTTTTCTCGAGGAAGGCTTCGCCGCCGCGTCGATGTCGACGATCGCCGCCCGGCTTGGAGGCTCGAAGGGCACGCTCTACAACTACTTCAAGAGCAAGGATGACCTGTTCAACGCCTATGTCGAGCGGCGCTGCCTGTGGCAGTCCGAGTCGCTCGGCCTGAAGCCCGGCGAGACTCCGCTGCAGGCGCTCAATCGGGTCGGCCGCGCCTTCCTGGCCTTTCTGACCGATGACCTGACCGTGCGGAATTTCCGCCTGGTCGTCGCCGAGGCCGAGCGCGCGCCGGAGATCAGCCGCACCTTCTACGAGATGGGCCCGGCGCGCGGGCTTGAGCGCATCGCGGCCTTCCTGAGCGAACTCCAGGCGGGCGGCCTGCTGGACCTGGGGGGCGACCCGACAGGCGCGGCGAGTGATTTCCTGGGCCTGGTTCAGTATCGCTATTTCAAGGCTCGGCTCTGTAACGCCGTTTCCGCGCCGCGCAGCGCCGAGATCGACGCCGAGGCCGATCGCGCGGTCGCCACCTTCCTGCGGGCCTACGGCACAGCCCAGCGCTGATCCGCCGCTCTGGACAAGGCGGCGCCCAGACCGCATCTTCGGCGTTCAAACGACCGTTCGTCTCGCTGGAAAAGAGCCCTCGCATGTTCATGCGTTTCTTCACTGAGCTTCGCCAGGCCAAGGTGCCGGTGACGCTGAAGGAATACCTCGCCCTGATGGAGGGCCTGGACAAGCAGGTCATCGACCGCTCGGTCACCGAATTCTACTACCTGTCCCGCGCCGCCCTGGTGAAGGACGAGAAGAACATCGACAAGTTCGACCAGGTGTTCGGCCACGTCTTCAAGGGCCTGGAGCAGATGGGCGAGGACGTCACCGCCGACATCCCCGCCGAGTGGCTGAAGAAGCTCTCCGACCAGTTCCTCACCGACGAGGAAAAGGCCCAGATCGAGGCCATGGGCGGATTCGACAAGCTGATGGAGGCCCTGGCCGAGCGCATCCGCGAGCAGAAGGA
>JANXXK010000006.1 GCA_025350685.1 Alphaproteobacteria bacterium
CGGGCGTGCCCCTGAAGAAGCCGGTCTCCGGCATCGCCATGGGCCTGATCCTGGAGAAGGACGGCTTCGCGGTCCTGTCGGACATCCTGGGTGACGAAGACCACCTGGGCGACATGGACTTCAAGGTCGCCGGCACCGCCGACGGCATCACCTCGCTGCAGATGGACATCAAGATCGCCGGCATCACCGAGCAGATCATGAAGCAGGCGCTCGCCCAGGCTAAGGGCGGCCGCGACCACATCCTCGGCGAGATGAACAAGGCCATGGAAGCGCCGCGCCACGAGCTCGGCGAGTACGCGCCGAAGATCGAGACCATCAAGATCCCGGTGGAAAAGATCCGCGAAGTGATCGGCACGGGCGGCAAGGTGATCCGCGAGATCACCGCCGAAACCGGCGCCAAGATCGACATCGGCGAAGACGGCACGATCAAGATCGCGGCCGCCGAACAGTCCAAGATCGAAGCCGCCAAGGCCTGGATCAAGTCGATCACCCAGGAAGCGGAAGTCGGCCAGATCTACACCGGCAAGGTCGTCAAGATCG
The DNA here is from genome assembly GCA_025350685.1 of Alphaproteobacteria bacterium. Classification (GTDB taxonomy): domain Bacteria; phylum Pseudomonadota; class Alphaproteobacteria; order Caulobacterales; family Caulobacteraceae; genus Phenylobacterium. The sequence goes on from JANXXK010000006.1 coordinate 541, forward strand.
TCGACTTCGGCGCCTTCGTGAACTTCTTCGGCGCCAAGGACGGCCTGGTCCACGTCAGCCAGATCGCCAACGATCGGGTGAACAAGGTCTCCGACGTGTTGTCCGAAGGCCAGTCCGTGAAGGTCAAGCTCCTGGGCTTCGACGATCGCGGCAAAACCCGGCTTTCGATGAAGGTGGTCGACCAGGAAACCGGCGAGGACCTGTCGTCCAAGCAGGACGCGGCGGAGCCGGCGGACGCGTAAGCGCCCGACCCTTTGCTGATCTGATCAGGGCGGCTGCAGCGATGCAGCCGCCCTTTTCGTGGGGTCCTGTTGCCCTGCCTGAACCTTGTGATGTCAACTGCGGCGCAGGCCACGGCCGCTTGGTCGTTCCGCGGGAGCCCGCTTGAGCACACCCCTGATCTTCCTGGCGATCGACGTGACGGCCATCGTCTGCGCCGTGCTGCTGGGCGTGCGCGTGCTGAGCGGCGCGCCACGCCTGCGCGGCGCCCAGCTCGTCGCCTTGATCGCCTTCGGCACGGTCTGCAGCGTCGTGCTCTCGCATCAGGAATACGGCTACTGGATGCCGCCAGCCTTCCGCATCGACGTCGGCCCCTGGGCCCCGGCGCTGAACCTTGCGCGCAACCTGGCGGCGGGCCTGATCATGGTGCTGTGCCACACACTGTTCACCGACCGCAGGCGGTTTCCGCCCTGGCTGCTCGTTCTGCTGGTCATCCAACTCGGCCTGGAGGAGCCCGGGCGCAACCTGGTCCCCGCTGGCTGGCGGTTCGCGCGGCTGGTCACCCAGACGGCGCCCTCCCTGCTGCAGACCCTGTTCGTCGCCTTCGCCATCTACTGGACGCTCGCCGACTGGCGCATCGATCTGGTGGAGAGCCGCCGGCGCACGCGGGCGCTCACCCTGGTGGTCATCGGCGTGGTGACCGTCGCGTCCACCCTGCTGACCCGGGTGCTGATCGATCCCGACAGCCGGGCCAACTACCTCGCCCATGTGGCGCTCACCGCCAGCTATGTGGCGATCCTGGTCGCCTTGCTGTTCCAATTCATGGACGGGGGCCTTCGCCGGCATCTCGACGTCGGCCCAGCCATTGGCCTCGGGGGCCGCGTCGCGCCGGCCCGCGCGCCACCCATCGACACCGAAAACCGGCCCGGCGCTCGCCCGCCTCGCCGCCCTCCTCGAAGACGAGCAGATCTGTCGGCAGCCCGGCCTGTCGCTGAAAGCCCTGGCCGACCGGGTCGGCCTGCCCGAGTACCGGCTGCGCAGGCTGATCCACGAGCAGCTGGGCTATCGCAACTTCAACGCCCTGCTGCACCACTACCGGATCAAGGAGGCCTGCCGGCAACTCCGCGATCCGGACCTGCGGCGCACGCCCATCCTGACCATCGCGCTGTCGGTCGGCTACGAGTCGGTCAACACCTTCAACCGCGGCTTTCTCGAGATCATGAACCTCACGCCCTCGGCCTACCGGTCACTTCAGGTGGCCGACAGCGCACCAAAACCCGAATAGCCACCCCAAATTCTGAAATCGACGGAGCGTTGGAGAAATCGGCGCGCCTGGCGCGCGCGACGCTGACAGAGGGGTTGCTCCTGGCCCTGAGCCGTCTTGAACAGGAATTGCCCGATGGGACCTCGAAAGTACTTCCTCGACTGGCTGCGCGTGGGCGCCTTCGCCCTGCTGATCGTCTTCCATGTCGGCATGCTCTACGTGAGCTGGAGCTACAATCTGAAGAGCCCGCGGCTGGTCCCAGGGCTCGAATGGTGGATGACGACGTTCAGCGTCTGGCGCATGCCGCTGCTGTTCCTGATCTCCGGCGTCGCCTGCCGCTTCCTGATCGGCAAGCTCGGACCCGGCCCCTTCGCGCTGGATCGCCTGCGGCGGCTCGTGCCCGTCATCGTCTTCGCGATGGCGGTGGTCATCCCGCCGCAGACCTATGTCGAACTGGTCGCCAAGGGCCTGACCCACCAGAGCTACCTGCACTTCTGGTGGTTCTCGTACCTGGCGGCCGACCAGACCTTGGTCGCGCCGCTCGGCAAGACGATGCCGACCTGGGATCACCTGTGGTTCCTGGTCTATCTGGTCATCTATTCGCTGCTGTTCGCGCTCGCCTTTGCGGTGACGCGGGGGTGGCGGGAGGGTCATCTGGCCGGGTTCCGTCTGCCCATCACCCTGCTGCTGATCGTTCCGGCGCTGTGGCTCGCGGCGGCGAACCTCCACATCCACCTGTCCGCGCCGATCACCGACAACCTGATCCACGACTGGGGAGGCCACATCAAGTGGATCGGCATGTTCGCAACCGGCGCGATCTGCGCGACTCAGACCCAGGCCTGGGAGTGGCTGCGCGACAACCGGGCGCGGCTGGCGATCGCGGCGGCCGCGCTGCTGGCCGTCCAGTCGCTGTCGAACGGGATCGTCTGGGACGCGGTCTCGGGCGTCTATGCCTGGGCGGCCATCTGCGCGATCTGCGGCTAGGCCGGCCAGTATCTGAACCAGCCGTCGGCGTTACTGTCGCACCTGAACCAGGCCGTGCTGCCGATCTACGTGCTGCATCAGCCAATTCTGCTGATCGCCGCCTATTGGCTCTTCCCGCTGCGGCTGCCCATGCCGGTGGAATTCCTGCTGCTGGGCTCAGTGACCGGGTTCGGCTCCGTGGCCATCTACGAAGCGGCCATCCGCCCGTTTGCGATCAGCCGGGCCCTGTTCGGGCTGAAGTCAGCGATTCAGACGCCCTATTCGCCCGCGTAGCGAAGGTAGCCGCGTTCAACCATGCGCCGCATGGCCTCGTACACCTCCGCAAGCTCCTCGTAGGTCGACCTCAGGTGAGTGAGCTCGGCGATCTGCTCCGCCGACAGGGGGCGGCCGGACTGGCTGGCGGCGATACCGGTGGCCACCCATCGGGCGCGGGACTGGGCGGTCACCGAGGCGAGGTGTTCGAATTTCTTGGCGTCCACCTCGGCCAGGGCGGCGCTGATCACCTGCTGATTGGCCGCATAGGCAGTATAGTCGATGTGCTCGAGCTGGCCGCGAAGCTGGCGCTGAGCTTTCGGATCCTTCGCGTCGTCTGGCTCGAAGTGATCGCTGGTGATCCGCCGGATATTGGACCTGATCGTGGACATGGCATGCCTCCCACCCAGAAACACCGACCCCGGGCGGAATCATGAAAGCGCAGAAAATCTAAGATTGAATTAGAATCTACCGTGAACGACCAGGCCTAGCGCGCCGTGCGCGCCGCGTAACGGGCGTCGCGCTTGGCCTGGGCCTCGGCCTTGGTGAGCTGTTTTCGGGCCTTGCGGGCGCCGCGCTTCTCGGCGAGGTCGGCTTCCTCGCCGGCGGCGACGGCGGCCTCGTGGGCGGCGTGACGGTCGGCGCTCGCCAGGGCCGCGGCGGCCTTGGCCGCGGCGCGCGCCTCGCGCACGGCCTTCAGCTCAGCTTCCCGCAACGCCGCGCGGCTCTGCGACGGCGGCGCGGTGACGCCGGGCTTGGGCTTCAGCTTGGCCAGCAACGCGGCCTTGGCCTCGGCCGCGGCGGCTAGGCGATCGGTGTGGCTGGCGCCCTTCAGGTCTCGCATGGACGGCTTTCAGGCAGGCGGCCGCGATTGCGCGACCCCACACCCTACCGCAGTTCGTCCAACCTCAGCCGCGAAGTTTGCGCAGCAGCAGGTCCACATCGCGGGCGATCTGCGGGTCGTCGATCTTCAGCTGTTCGATGCGGCGCACGGCGTGCAGCACCGTGGTGTGGTCGCGTCCGCCGAAGCGACGGCCAATGTCCGGCAGCGACCGGGTGGTGATCTGCTTGGCCAGCCACATGGCCACCTGGCGGGGCCGGGCCACCGCGCGGGCGCGGCGCTCGGAGATCAGGTCGGCCTGCTTGAGGCTGTAATGCTCGGCGACGGTCTTCTGGATCTGGTCCACCGTCACCTTGCGCTCGTTGCACGAGAGGTGTGGGCGAAGGATCGTCTGGGCCTCGTCGAGCGTCAGCCGGGCGACGTCGCCGCCCACGCGGGCCACGAGGGTGTTCAGCGCCCCTTCCAGCTCGCGGACACTGTCGGTGAACCGGTCGGCCAGGAATTGCATCACCTCGGGGCGCGCCGAGGGCAGGAACTTGCCCTGTTGTGCGAGGGTCTGCAGCTTGCGCTCCAGGATGCCCAGGCGAAGGTTTCGGTCCGCGGGTTCGACCCCGCAGACCAGCCCGGCCTGCAGGTGCGAGCGCAGGCGAGGCTCCATGTCCGAAAGCTCGGTCGGCGAGCGGTCGGCGGTCATCACCACGCGGCGGCCATCCTCAACGAGTGCGATC
>JANXXK010000040.1 GCA_025350685.1 Alphaproteobacteria bacterium
GGACGGACTTCTACAACGACTTCATGCGCCCGTTCGGTCTGCACTCGGTGGTGCGGCTGGGGCTGGCGGCGCGGGGCGAGGACGCGGCGTTCCTGATGGTCGCGCGGCCGCACACCCGCGACCGTTTCGGCGAGGAGGCCATGGGCCTGGCCGCCCGGCTGCACGGCCATGTCATCCGCGCCTTCGAGCTCGGCCAGAGGCTGGGCGCGATGCAGCCGCGGCAAGGCGGGGCCGAGGCGGCGCTGGCGGCCTCGCCCCAGGCGCTGTTCATCCTGGACCCGGTCGGCAAGGTGCTGCATGCCAATCCGGCCGCCGAGGCGCTGCTCGCCCAGGCGACGGGCCTGCGGGTGGTCGGCGGGCGGCTGACCGCGCCGACCTCGGAGGCCACCCAGCGGCTGCACGGCCTGATCGCCAGCGCCGCGGCCCGCCAGACGGCCGAGCGGCGGGGCGGCTCGATGACCCTGGTCTCGCCGCTCCGGCGGCTGCCGCTGCCGATCGCGGTAGCCCCGATCCGGGCCCAGGCGCCGATCGCCATCCGCCACGAGCCGTCGGTGCTGGTCTGCGTCAGCGATCTGGAGGGCCGGGTCAGCCTCTCGGCGCTGCGGCTGCGCGAGATCTTCGGCCTCAGCCCCGCCGAGGCCCGGGTCGCCGTGGCGATGTTCGAGGGCGCCACGCCGCGGGAGGCGGCCCAGCAACTGGGGGTCAGTTTCTATACCGTGCGCGGGCACCTGGTGCGGATCTTCGAAAAGACCGGGACCAACCGGCAGGCGGAGCTGGCGCGACTGCTGGCGGCGGCGGGCGGGCCCTGGACGGCGTAGGGCCGCGGCTCAGGCCGGCCCGTTCTCACGGAAGGTCCGCATCTGGCCCTCCATCGCGCGGCCGAACGCCGGGCGGGCCTCGCAGCGTTCGCGGTAGGCGGCCAGCTTCGGGAAGCGGCCCAGGGTTCCGCAGTCGACCAGTTCGCGCAGCACCGTGGTCATGATCAGGTCGCCGGCCGTGAAGCCGTCCTCAAGGTAGGCCTTATCGCCCAGCCAGGCGCTGAGCGAGGCGAGCCGGCCGTCGATCATCGCCTGGGCCTGCGGGCGCCGCGCTTCGATCCAGGCCTCGCCGGCGTGGAAGGTGTCGAGGTTGACCAGGTTCTGGGCGTGCGGCTCGATGGAGTTGAGGGCGGCGATCACCCAGGTGGTCACCCGCGCCCGGCCGGCGGCATCGCGCGGGGCCAGGGCCTCGGACCGCTCGGCGATATGCAGCACTATAGCGCCGCTCTCGAACATCTCGACCGCGTCGTCGCGATAGGCCGGCACCTGGCCGAACGGCTGCCACTGGCGGTAGCGCTCGGTGGCCAGGGTGGGGCCGTCCACCAGCACAACCTCATAGGGCAGACCGGCCTCCTCCAGCGCCCAGCGGATGCGCAGGTCGCGCACATAGCCCTGGGCGAACGGCGGCACCCAACGGAACGCGGTCAGTTCGATCGGCATTCCGGATTTATGTTGTTATCAACCTGCCGCGTCAATCCGGGCAGGCCGCCGCCGCCCGCGAAGCGCACTTCCAACCCCGCCAAAGCCCAGGATCAGCAGGGCCCACGCCGCCGGCTCCGGAGCGCTTGACGGCTCCGCGAAGCCCGCGACGGTCAAGCGGCCGACGTAGCCGTTGTCCGGTGGGGTGAGGTGAAGGCCCAGCGTGACGAACGCGCCCGGATCGAACCTGAACGGGATGTTGACGTCGTTGAATCCGCGCTGGTGGATGCGGAAATCGACGAGATCGCGGTCCGGCAACCGATAGAACTGCTGATCGACACAGTCGCTCTCGGGAAGCGCCGTACTGCAAGACGCCAGGTCGGCGAGCGGAACGATACGGTCGCGGGTGATGAAGTCCGGACTGACGAAGGAAAAATCGCCGGCGTGGACCAGCCCGCCGTGGAAATCCCCGAAGCCGCCCTCGAAGGTATAGGTGACAGCCGCGGCGCTGGGACCGACGCAAGCCACACAGCTCGCGATGTCCAGGGGTAGCGCACTCACCAGGGCGCGTTTCACGGAGGTCTCCTGTGCGGCGTCCGGTTGGACCCGCCCACAGTGCCTGGCCGTTTGGCGGCGCGCGCTACCCGTTCAGGTAGGGAACCCACCGTATTCTTCGCCCGCCTGTCGATCCGCGCGGGGCCGGCGGCGCCTATCGCAGGCGGTGGATCTGCGCCGACTCCTCGGCCAGACTCTTGATCTCCTCGATGGCCTGTTCGGTGGGGCCCTTCAGGGCTTCGAAGTCGGCTTCGGCCAGCGGGCCGGTGCTCATCTCCAGGCGCGTCTTGTCCTCGAAGGTGCTGATCTCGAAGATGTCTGAGAAGCCGCCGCCGGACTCGGCCGCGTAGTCGAACCGCAACAGCCGGCCCGGCTCGCAGGCGGCCACGGTACCATAGCTCCTCGCCGCGCCGTCGGGCCGTTCCCAGGTCACCGGCTCGCCGGCGACGAAGCTGGTGCGGATGGAGATGCCGTCCAGATAGGCCGCCGCCCATTCCTGGACCAGTTCGGGGGTCGTCAGCACGCGCCAGACCTCGCCCGGCGGCGCGTCAATTTCGAGCGAGCGTTTCAAGGTCGGCATGGCGGGCCTGGACATGATCTGGAGCCAACTGCTCAGGGACGGCGACGTTCCCGCGATCGGACGATCTGAACGCGAAGGTTGAGTTCACGCTCAAGGGAAACCGAAAAGCGCGACCCTCCCCTGAAGTCGACTCAACCAGTGATACGCTGAGCTGCAATGTCGGCGATCTTTGGGCGGAGCTTGGCCTCAGCCGGCGATGGCGACCCGTGGCTTGGGCGCGTTGGCCTCGCGCAGCATGGCTTCCATGGCGTCGCCGGGCATCGGGCGGGCGAAGAAGTAGCCCTGCATCCGGTCGCAGCCGGCCGAGCGGAGGAACAGCGCCTGGCCCTCATGCTCGACGCCCTCGGCGATGATGCGGACCCCCAGCGAACGGGCGGCGTGCAGCATCGAGGCCACCAGCTTGGAGACCCCGGCGTCGCGGCCCACGTCGTCGATCAGCGAGCGGTCCAGCTTCACCGTCTGGATCGGCAGGTGCATCAGGGCGCGCAGGTTGGAATAGCCGGTGCCGAAGTCGTCGAGGGCCACGTTGACCCCCTTGGCCGCCAGTCTCTCGATGTGGCGGCGCGCCAGGGCCATGTCCTGCAGCAGGAAGGTCTCGGTGATCTCGACGGTGAGCGCGGTGGCGGGCAGGGCGGTCTTGGCCAGGCGGCCGATCAGCTTGCGCGAGAAGGCGGGGTCCAGCAGGTCGCGCGGGCTGACATTGCACGACACCACCTCGATCAGGCCCTCGGCGACCCAGGGGGCGGTGCGGGCGCACGCGGCCTCGAAGATCGCCTCGTCGATGGCGCGGATCAGGCCCAGTTCCTCGGCCATCGGCACGAAGTGGGCGGGCGAGACCAGGCCGCGCTCGGGGTGGTTCCAGCGGGCCAGCACCTCGACGCCGACCATGGCGCCGGTCATCGACTCCACGATCGGCTGGAACCAGGGGACGATCTCGCCGGCCGGGATAGCGCGGCGCAGCTCGTCCTCCAGGGTGCGGCGGCGCACGCCTTCCTCGCGCAGGTCCTCGTCGAAGCTGGACCAGCGGCGGCCGCCCGCGGATTTGGCGCGATAGAGGGCCTGGTCGGCGTGGCGCTGCAGGTCGGCGGCGTCCTGGGCGTCGCGCGGGAAGACCGCCACGCCCACCGAGCCGCCGGGCGAGACCGTGCGGCCATAGATGTCGTGGGGCTGGCTGAGCAGGGCCACAAGCCGCTCGGCGCGGGCGACAATGTCGTCGTCGGCGGTGATCAGCGCGAACTCGTCGCCGCCCAGCCGCGCGGCCATCTCGCCGGGGCCGGTCTCGTCGCGCAGGCGCTGGCCCAGCTCGGCCAGCAGCATGTCGCCGGCGTGGTGGCCCAGGGTGTCGTTGAGGTTCTTGAACCGATCCAGGTCGATGATGAACAGCGCGACGGAGGCGCCGGTTTCCCGCGCGGCCTCCAGCCGCTCGCACAGGCTGCCGGTGAAGGCGCCGCGGTTGACCAGGCCGGTCAGGCTGTCGGTCTGGGCCAGCCGGAGCGTCATCTCGCGCTCGGCTTCCAGCTCGGCCACCCGGGCGGCGAGGTCGGAGAGGCTTGAGGACAGTGTCTGCACAGGCGGCGTCTTGGTCATCCCAACTGAGCCGCCACGTTGGCGCAGACGGGGAGAACACCGCGTTAAGCGATAGCCTTAACGGGCGTCAGGCCACGGCCGGTTCGGCGGCCGGAACCTCGATCTGGTTCTCCCACCGGGCGACCACGGCGGCGGCCACGGAATTGCCGACCACGTTGGTGGCCGAGCGGCCCATGTCGAGCAGGTGGTCGACGGCCAGGATCAGCAGCAGCCCGGCCTCAGGCAGGTGGAAGTAGGTCAGGGTGGCGGCGATCACCACCAGCGAGGCGCGGGGCACGCCGGCGATCCCCTTCGAGGTGATCATCAGCAGCGCCAGCATGGTGATCTGCTGGCCGATGGTCAGTGAGATGCCATAGGCCTGGGCGATGAACAGGGTCGCGAATGTGCAGTACATCATCGACCCGTCCAGATTGAACGAGTAGCCGAGCGGCAGCACGAAACTGGCCACCTTGCGCGAGATCCCCCACTTCTGGAGCTCCTCCAGGGTGCGCGGATAGGCGGCCTCGGACGAGGCGGTGGAGAAGGCCAGCAGCGCCGGGCTGCGGATCGCGCCCATCAGCCTCAGCGCCCGCCCGCCGACAATCAGCACGACCGCCGCGATCAGCAGCGCCCACAGTATGCCCAGCGACAGGTAGAAGCCGCCGACGAACTTGGCATAGGTGGCCAGCACCGAAACGCCCTGGGTGGCGATGGTGGCCGCCAGCGCCGCGAAGATCGCCAGCGGCGCGGTCTTCATGACGTAGCCGGTGACCTTGAGCATGATCGCGGCCACCTGCTCGACCAGCGCCAGGACGGCGGGCGCCTTGTCGTCGATGGCGGCCACGGCGGAGCCGACGAACACCGAGAAGACCACGATCTGCAGGATCTCGTTGTCGGCCATGGCCTGGACGATCGACGCCGGCACGATGTGGGTGATGAAGGCCTTCAGCGTGAACTTGGTCATGTCCACCGTCGCCGCGGCCTTGGAGGCGTCCGGCAGGGGCAGCGACAGTCCGGAACCCGGCTGCAGCAGGTGGACCATGAACAGGCCGATGGTCAGCGAGACGATCGAGGCGCAGACGAACCAGCCCAGGGCCTTGACGCCCACCCGCCCGATCGAGGCGCTATCCTCCATGTGGGCGATGCCGGCCACCAGGGTGGAGAATACCAGGGGCGCGATGATCATCTTGATCAGCCGCAGGAACACGTCGGTGACGATCGACAGGTTCTCCGCCACAACCTTGGCCGCGGCCGGCGTGGCGTACTGGTTGACCGCCCAGCCGACGCCGATGCCCAACACCATGGCCGAGACGATGAGGATCGTGAAAACGCGGTTCATGGAGGTCCCGGAAACATTGGATGGGGCGATGACTGGGGGGTCTTTGTCGCCGGGAAGCGGGGCTTCGTCCATCCTGGGCGCGATGGTCGGCGCCGTTGCGCGCCGGTTGCGGGAAAACTGTGCGGCGGCGTGGACGGCTCGCCAACCTCGCCGCGCGGCGGTTATAAGGGCGCGATGACAGTGAAGACAGACGCAGCCGGCATCGTGGACCGGCTGGAAACCGAATACCGCAGGACGGTCGAGGCGCTGCGCGGGGCCCTCAAGGAATTCCTGGCCGGCGGACCGCCGCCCGACCCGGCGCTGCGCCGGGAAGGCGCCTTCTGCTACCCGGAGCTGCGGTTGAACTGGCCGGCCGGCCAGCCCTTCCCGCGGATCGGCCGCGCCTACGCGCGGATCGGCGCGCCGGGCCGCTATGCGATCACCGTGACCCGGCCGGACCTCTACCGCGACTATCTGATCGAGCAGCTGACCCTGCTGGTGCAGGACTTCGACATCGAGCTGGAGGTTGGCCGCTCCAACCAGGAGATGCCGTTCCCCTATGTGCTGGACGGCCAGGCCGACATTGCGCTGGCCGACATCGGCTCCGCCGAGATCGCCCGGCATTTTCCGACCACGGAGCTGGCTTATATCGGTGACGAAATCGCCGACGGATTGTGGTCGCACGATCCGGCGCGGCCTCGGCCGCTGGCCCTGTTCGACGGCCTGCGCACCGACTTTTCGCTGGCCCGGCTGACCCACTACACCGGCACCCCCGCCGAGCATGTGCAGCAGTACATCCTGTTCACCAACTACCACCGCTATGTCGACGAGTTCGTCCGTTGGGGCTGCCAGCAGCTGAAGACGGATGGGCCGTACAAATCGCTGTCGGCGGCGGGCCATGTGTTCGTCACGGCCGAGACCGAGGACCCGGAGACAGCGATCTCGGCGGCGGCGTGGCGCCGGCACCAGATGCCGGCCTACCATCTGATGGCCGAGGGTCGGGCGGGGATCACCCTGGTCAACATCGGCGTCGGCCCATCGAACGCCAAGACCATCTGCGACCATCTGGCGGTGCTGCGGCCCCAGGCCTGGCTGATGGTCGGCCACTGCGGCGGTTTGCGTGGGTCGCAAACCATCGGCGATTACGTTCTGGCGCACGCGTATCTGCGCGACGACCACGTGATGGACGAGGTGCTCTCGCCCAACATCCCGATCCCGCCGATCGCCGAGGTGCAGGTGGCGCTCAACCGCGCCGCCGAGATCGTCACGGGCGAGACCGGCGAGGTGCTGAAGCGCCGCCTGCGGACGGGTACGGTGGTGACCACGGACGACCGCAACTGGGAGCTCCGCTATTCGTCGAGCGCGCTACGGTTCAACCAGAGCCGGGCGGTGGCCATCGACATGGAGAGCGCCACCATCGCCGCCCAGGGTTACCGCTTCCGGGTGCCTTACGGGACGCTGCTCTGCGTGTCCGACAAGCCGCTGCACGGTGAGATCAAGCTGCCCGGCCAGGCCAACGCCTTCTACGACCGGGCGATCGGCCAGCACCTGCAGATCGGGGTGCAGACCATGGACCTGTTGCGCGAGGACGGCGTGCGGCTGCACTCGCGCAAGCTGCGCAGCTTCGACGAGCCGCCGTTCCGGTAGCCCCGGTCCCGGCACGGCTTGACACCGCGGGATTGTCGATCAATAGTTTTCCACATGGTGAACTATCAACACGCTCTCGACCGCACCTTCGCCGCCCTGACCGACCCGACGCGCCGCGCGATCCTGATGCGGCTGGAGGCCGAGGAGGCCTGCTCGGTGAGCGCGCTGGCCGAGCCCTTCGCGATCAAGCTGCCGGCGGTGATGAAGCACCTCGACGTGCTGCATGAGGCGGGCCTGGTCAGCCGCTCAAAGACCGGGCGGACGGTGACGGTGCGTCTCATCCCCGAACCCATGAGGGACGCCATGGAATGGCTGGAACGCTACCAACGCTTCTGGACGCCGCGGCTGGATCGGCTGGCCGCCTACGCCGAGGCGCAGGAAGCCGCCATGGTGAAGGGGCACGGCCTTTGACCAGCCTGACCATCGTGCGGAAGATCGCGGCGCGGCCGTCGATCGTGTTCGACGCGCTGACCGCGCCGCAGGGTATCGCGCAATGGTGGGGGCCGGACGACGGGCCGGTGCTGGCCGCCGAGACCGACCTGCGGGTCGGCGGGCGTTTCCGGGTGCGCTTCCGCATGCTGGACTTAACCGAGCATGAGGCGAGCGGCGAATATCTGGAGCTGAACCCGCCGGAGCGGATCGTCATGAGCTGGCGCTGGCTGGGCGACGAGGACGCGGATGCGGATGCGGCGAACGAGTCAGTGCTGTCGTTCGACCTGCGCGCGCACGACGAGGGCACGGAGCTGACGCTGACCCACGCGCGGCTTGCCACGGAGGAAACCCGCGCGAGCCACGAGGGCGGCTGGTCCGGCTCGCTCGACAAGCTGCAACGGATGTTTTCGCAGGAGGCTCGACATGAGCAGGCATGAGATCGTCTCGGAAGACCAATGGATCGCCGCGCGCCGCGTCCTGCTGGCCGAGGAAAAGGCGCTGACCGAGGCCCGCGACGCGCTCGCCGAAAAGCGCCGCGCGCTGCCGTGGATCAAGGTCGAGAAGGACTATGTATTCGAGGGCGTCTTGGGGGGCGCCGAGGGGCCGGTGCGCCTGGCCGACCTGTTCGACGGGCGCAGCCAGCTGGTGGTCTACCACTTCATGTTCGGGCCGGAGTGGGAAGAGGGCTGCCCCGGCTGCTCGCTGCTCTGCGACCACGTGGACGGCGCGCGCCAACATTTCGAGCACAACGACCTGAGCTTCGTGGCGGTCTCCCGCGCGCCGATCGGCAAGCTGCAGGCCTACCGCCAGCGGATGGGCTGGAATTTCAACTGGGTGTCGGCCGCCGGCAACGACTTCAACTTCGACTACCGGGTCTCTTTCCCGGCGGGGTCGCGCGAGGACGGGGTGATCTACAATTTCGAGAAGATGCCCGATCCGAAGATCGATGAGCTGCCAGGCGCCAGCGTCTTCTTCCGAGACGCAGACGGGGCGATCTACCACACCTATTCGAGCTATGGCCGCGGCGGCGAGGGGTTCCTGGGCGTCTACGCCTGGCTCGACATCGCCCCGCTCGGCCGAAGGGAGGCCAGCGGCGACATGAGCGACTGGATGCGCCGCCACGACAGCTATGACGGCGACGGCCGCACGCCGGCGCCGGCGATAGCGGCCGCGAACTGACCCAATCACATCCGGAGACAGCCGATGATCACCCTCACCGCCTTCCGCTGGGTTCCGCCTTTCGCCCAGGGTCTGGTCAAGGACCTGCGCGTGCGCTGGGCGCTGGAGGAGGCGCAGCTCAGCTATCGGGAACGGCTGATCGGGCCGGAGGACCAGGCGAGCGCCGCCTACCGCGCCCAGCAGCCGTTCGGCCAGGTTCCGGTCATCGAGGAGGGCGACCTGAAGCTCTTCGAGTCCGGGGCCATCGTGCTCAATATCGCCGAGCGCTCCGACGCCCTGATGCCGAAGGATGCGCCGGGTCGGGCGCGGACCACGGCCTGGGTGTTCGCGGCGCTGAACTCCATCGAGCCGGCGGTCGACTACCTCGGGGCCACCTACCACGCTGAGGGCGAAGCCTGGGCCCAGGCGCGCCGGCCGGCGGCCACCGAAATGGTCTGCGCTCGGCTGGACGCGCTGTCGGCCTGGCTCGGCGACAAGGACTATCTGGAGGGCCGCTTCTCGGCCGGCGACCTGATGATGACCACCGTGCTGCGCAACCTGCGGCAAACCGACCTGGTGGCGCAGCGGCCGTCGCTGGCCGCCTACCAGGCCCGCTGCGAGGCGAGGCCGGCGTTCGCCAAGGCGCTCGCCGACCACATGCGCCCCTTCGAGGCGAACGCGGCCTAAGCGGCGTCAGGGGGCGGCGTAGCGCCTGGAGGCTGGGGCCCGTCGCCGTGCAACCTCCGCGTCGCCGGCGCGTTGCCCGATAGTCCATGAGGGTCGGCGATGCACGAAGACGACCATGATGGGCTCACGCCCGCGCAGATCGCCGAAGCCATGAAGGCCACGCCACGCGGGGCCTTGGCGCTGGCCGGCATCACCACGGGCCTGCTGATGGCCGCCTGGCTGGCCATGTACTTCCTGGTCTTCCTGCCGCGGGGATCGGTCGGCTGAGCATGTCAGAGGCGGACGAGCGCGCGATCGTCCGCTCTGAAATCCGCTGGGCCGTGGTGGCGATCGCCGCCGTGTCGGTGATCATGCTGGCGGTGATTTTCGCGGCGATCGCCATGCACATCAATCCGCCCAGCAACGTCGAGCGGATCAACCCCCAGGACCTGCACCTGTCGGCCGAGTTCACCGAGGCCAACCTGGGCACCAAGGTCGAAGCCAATGGGCAGATCACCGCGCGCATCGTGGCGACGCAGTTCGCCTTTGTGCCGCGCTGCGTGGTGTTGCCCGCGGACCGGCCGGTGACGCTGCGGTTCTCCAGCCCCGACGTCATCCACGGGCTTCTGGTCAGCGGCACCAACGTCAACACCATGGTAGTGCCGGGCTACGTGTCACAGGTGCATACCGTGCTGCGCAAGACCGGTGACCTGCTGATGCCCTGCCACGAGTATTGCGGGCTCGGCCACAGCGAGATGTCGGGCACCATCCGGGTGGTGCCGAGCGCGCAGTTCAGGCCAGGTCCGGACGGGAGGGTCGCCTGTGCCGCAAAATAGGCGCCTGATCCTGGCTCACCTGTGGGTGGCGTTCTCGGTCTTCGTCTTGGCCGCGGCGCTGGGCGTCTGGCAGATGTGGGTGCGCAGCCCGCTCGCCGCCCCGCAGGACACCCCTGCCCGCTACTACCAGTCGGTCACCGGCCACGGCGTTTCGATGGCCTATGTGCTGACCACCTTCTTCATCATGGGCTTCGGCTACTTCACCGCCGAGACCGCGCTCAAGACCCCGCTGCCCTCGGCCCGGTGGGCCTGGGCGGGATTCTGGACGGCGCTGGCCGGCGTGGCGATGACCGTGGCCGCCATCCTCAGCGGCCAGGCGAGCGTGCTCTACACCTTCTATCCGCCGATGACCGCGACGCCGTGGTTCTATGTTGGGCTGGTGCTGGTGGTCGTCGGCTCGTGGATCTGGGTCGCGGTGATGCTGGTCGCCATGGCGCGGTTCAAGCGCGCCAACCCCGGCGCGCCCGTGCCGCTGGCCATGTACGCGACGGTCGCCAACGCGATCATGTGGCTGTGGACGACGGCCGGCGTCTCGGCGGAAATCCTGTTCCAGATCCTGCCTGCCGTGTTCGGCTGGACGCAGACGATCGACGTCGGCCTGTCGCGGACCCTGTTCTCCTGGACCCTGCACGCCATCGTCTATTTCTGGCTGTTCCCGGCCTATATCGCCTTCTACACCATGGCCCCCAGGGCGGCGGGCGGGCGGCTCTACAGCGACACCATGGGGCGGTTGAGCTTCGTGCTGTTCCTGCTCTACAGCCTGCCGGTCGGCATGCATCACCTGTTCATGGACCCCGAGCATTCCACCGGATTCAAGTTCATCCAGATGTCGCTGACCGCCCTGGTGTCGATCCCCACCCTGCTGACGGTTTTCACGATCTCGGCCTCGATGGAACTGGCCGGCCGCCTGCGCGGCGGCAAGGGGCTGTTCGGCTGGATCAAGGCCCTGCCCTGGGAACGGCCCATGGTCCTGGCCACCGGCCTGGCGTTCTTCATGCTGTGGTTCGGCGGCGGCGGCGGGCTGATCAATATGAGCTACGGCATGAACGCCATGGTTCACAACACCGCCTGGGTGACCGCGCACTTCCACCTGATCTTCGGCGGCACGGTGGTGATCATGTATTTCGCCATCGCCTACGAGATCTGGCCCAGCCTCACCGGGCGGGCGCCGCTTTCCGTGGCCACCCAGCGGCTGCAGCTGTGGCTGTGGGCGATCGGCATGATGGTCATGACCCTGCCCTGGCATTATCTCGGCCTGCAGGGGCAATGGCGCCGCGTGGCCTCGTTCAACTACGCCGACCCGAGGATCGGGCCCTGGGGGCCGCTGGTCATCGTCTCGCTGGCGGGCGGCGTGCTGCTGCTGGTGAGCGCGGTGATGTTCGTGATGAACCTGCTGCCGCGCCGGGCCCAGGTCCGCCTGCCGGAGCAGGGCTACAGCTTCGCGCTGGCCGTCCATCCGCCGCAGCGGGTTCCCGCCGCGCTGAACGGCTTCACCGTCTGGAACGTCCTGGTCGCGATCCTGATGCTGGTCGCCTACGGCTTCCCGATCCTGCAGTTCTTCATCGGCAATTCGCCACAGGCGGTGATCCACCCGCTGACGGGAGGGTGAGATGACCGAGCAGCCAACGGGCGGACGCGAGCGGGACCGCTGGGGGTTCGCCGCCGCCATGGTGGTCGCCGGCGTCCTGCTGTTCTCGGTGGTCATGGGGTTGATCGTCCTGCCGGTGCTGCAGGCGCCCAACGCCGGCATCGATCCGTGGACGGCGATCTGTCGCGCCGTCGGCCTCAAGGCGGGGTCGCCGGCCCAGCCGCAGCCGCCGGTCAGCGCAACGGCCGCCCCGGTTTCCCAGGTGCGCTGGACCCCGGCCACGCTGAAGATCCTCGCCGCCGCGGATCCACGGCCCGGCGCGGCGCTGGCCCAGGCGGTCTGTTCTGCCTGTCACGGCGAGGCGGGCCTCTCCCCAAGCACCGATTTCCCGCATCTTTCCGGCCAGTCCGGCGCCGCCATCTACAAGCAGCTGTCCGACTTCCGCTCGGGCGCAAGGTTCAATGCGCAGATGACGCCGGTGGCCAAGAAATTGACCGACGAACAACTCGCCCAGATCGCGGCCTACTATGGCAGCTTCAGCCGCCGGGCGGCCGCGCTCGGGCCGCGTTACGGCATCGGCGACGCGGCGATTTCACGGCTGGCCAATCGCGGCGATCCCGCACGCGCGCTGCCGCCGTGCGAGAGCTGTCATGCCCGGGGCGTCGGCGGACCTCCGGAAGCGCCGGTGCTGAGCGGCCAGCAACGCGAATACCTCTACCGCCAACTTCGCGCCTTCGCCGGCGGCCAGCGCGGCAACGACGTCTATCGCCGGATGCGCGACGTCTCCTCGCACTTGAGCGACGACGAGATGCACCGGCTTGCTGAGTTCTATCAGGGCCTGAGCTGAGCCGCCGGCCGCTGCAGGTATCCTACCAGGCGTAGGCTTCCGGGGCCGGCCCGCCGGGACCGGGGAAGATCTTGTCGAGCTCGGCCAGGGTCTCGTCGCTGAGCGCGATTTCCACGGCGGCCAGGTTGGCCTCGAACTGGGCGAGGGTGCGCGGACCGACGATGGGGGCGGTGACGCCGGGGCGGCTGGCCAGCCAGGCCAGGGCGACGTCGGCCGGGGCCTGGCCGAGCCCGTCGCAGAGCGCGTTGAAGGCGTCGACGGCGTCGTTCTGGCGCACGAAGGACCGGCGGCCCGGCTCGTTCTCCCTGGGCTTGCCGCCCAGCATGCCGGCGGCGAGCGGGCTGTAGGGCAGGAAGGCCATGCCGTAGCCTTGGGCTGCGGGAATGACCTCCAGCTCCACCGTGCGCTTCATCAGGTTGTAGACGCTCTGCTCGGAGGCGAGGCCGAGGAAATTCCGCCGCGCCGCGCTCTCATTGGCCTGGGCGATGTGCCAGCCGGCGAAGTTGGACGAGCCGACATAGAGCACCTTGCCCTGGGCGACGAGCAGCTCCATCGCCTGCCAGATCTCCTCCCAGCGGGTGTCGCGGTCGACGTGGTGCATCTGGTAGAGGTCGATGCAGTCGGTGTTGAGCCGCTTCAGGCTGGCCTCGCAGGCCTCGCGGATGTGCTTGGCCGAGAGCCCCCGCTGGTTCGGACCGACCCACATGCCGGCGCGCTTGTCGGGGTCGGACGAGCCCCATTCCATGGGCCGCGAATAGACCTTGGTGGCCAGCACCGTCTTCTCGCGCCGCCCGCCGCCTTGCGCGAACCAGCGGCCGATCAGCGCCTCGGTCTGGCCGGCGTTGTAGTTGTTGGCGGTGTCGAGGAAATTCACCCCGCGCTCAAAGGCGGCGTCGAGAATCTCGAACGACTTCGGCTCGTCGGTCAGCCAGGAGAAGTTGACGCTGCCCAGGCCCAGCGGGCCGATCTGGAGGCCCGTCGAGCCAAGCTTGCGAAGGGTCATGCGAGGGGTTCCAGCGTTCGAGGTTGAGCCTGGATCGAAGGCTATAGCCTCTCGATCCGTCATGGCAGGCTAAACCCAAGGCGTCGCGTCAGAGCACGGGCACCTTGCGGCGGAAGACCCACAGGACGACGGCCAGCAGGGCGCAAGCCGCGCCGCTGACGAGCGCGTCGGCGGCCAGGCTGCCGCCGGCGCCGCCGAGCCCGTAGGCCTGGCCGTCGATGACCTGCATATAGGTCAGCGGCAGGATGCTGGCGGCGTTGAGCAGGCCGAACTGGGTGGCGGCCAGCGGATTGTCCTTACCGATGGTGCGCAGGATGATCAGGTTGCCCACCGAAAAGGCCGCGGCCTGGAAAACGTTCTCACCCATCAGAGCCAGGCCGAACGTCGCCGGCGCGCGGGGCAGCAGTATCATCGTCAGGGTGAAGGCCGCGCCCACGGCGCCGACCAGCAGATAGAGCGGGCGCGGTGGGATCCGCTTGCTGATCGGCAGCACCAGAAGGCTGCCGGCGACGCCGGCCACGACCGCGCCAACGCCGCCCAGCAGGGCGACCAGCTTCTCTGAGGTGCTGAAATCCCGGCCGAGACCGCCCAGCGTGTTGGTCAGCGCGAAGGAGGCGCCGGGCGCCAGGAAGATCAGCAGAGTCCAGAGCACGCTGGCCTTACGCAGCAGGGCCATGACGTCACGGGCGAAGGCGCGGAAGCTCTCGTGCGCCAGGCGGCCATCGGCCGGCGGGCAACCGATCCAGACGAACAGCGGCAGGACTGAGAGCAGCAGCAGCGCCAGCGCCCCCGCGCCCAGCGCATAGGGCAGGCTGGGCAGCAGGGGGACGGCGACGGTCACGGTGACGCCGCCACTGCCGATGTTGGCCACCGTGAACCAGGCGCCCAGCGCGCCTTTGTCGCGGGCGTCGGTGAGGTTGCCGAACCAGCCACCGACCGCGGCGATGCAGAGCGAGCTGGCGAGGCTACCGGTGAACAGGAACGCGGTCAGCACGGGCAGGTCGCGGATCGTCAGCAGGGCGCCGACCAGACAGGCGGCGGTGCTCAGGGTCAGGCCGATCGCATAGGTCTTGCGGCTGAAGCGCCAGTCCAGCAGCGGGGCCAGCAGGAAGGAGCCGAAGCCGGCGAACAGGCCGACGGCGGTGACCGCGGCGATCTGCGGCTCAGGCACGTGGTTGGCCGCCAGCAGCTGCGGGACGGCGATCAGCATGATCCCGCCGAACACGCCCAGCGGCAGGAAGCCGAAGCCCATCAGCCAGACGGGCGGCAAGGGTCGCTCTGCGGCCATCGAGTACTCCCTGCGACCCGGCGCGGCCGCCCCGCAGGCAAGCTATCGGCGAACGGCGGCGCCTGCGAGATTTTCCGGCTCGGGTCGGCCGGGCCGCCTGGGTCGCCCTCCGCGTCAGGCGAACAGGAAGTGCTTTTCCAGCTCGCCGCGGATGGTCTGCATGTGGGTGTAATATTCCAGAAAGCCGCCGTTGTAATTGCCGTCCTGGCGGCGGTTGAATTCCCCCTCGAAGTTGTAATAGCCGGGCGTGCAGTCGGTGTTGCGGCTGGTCTTGCCGCGGTGGTCGATGACCTCCTTGACCCACCATTCCTCGGTCTCCGGAGAGACGTCGATTTCGGCCGCGCCGCGCTCGCGGGCGAGCGCGATGCACTCGGCTATGTGGTCGCCCTGGGTCTGCAGCATGAAGGTCAGGTTGAACTGGAACGAGGCCTGGTAGCCGCCCATGATGAACAGGTTCGGATAGCCGTGGGTGTGCACCCCGAACAACGTGCGGATGCCGTCTGAATAGGTCTCGTTGATCTCGCGGCCGCCACGGCCGCGGATCTGGTTGTAGATGCCGGTCTTCTGCACCTCGAAGCCGGTGGCGTAGATCAACAGGTCGAGCGGGTAGGCCTGGCCCCCGAACACCGGGCCCTCGGCGCCGATCTCGGTGATCCCCTTGCCGTCGGTGTCCACCAGATGGACGTTGGAGCGGTTGTAGGCCGGCAGGTACTCGTCGTCGAAACAGGGCCGCTTGCACATGAACATGTACCAGGGCTTCAGCGCTTCGGCGGTCTTCGGGTCCTCGACGATCTCCTCGATGCGCCGGTGGATGCGCATCATGTAGTCGATGTTGCCGTTCTCCTGGCGGCGCAGCTTTTCCTCCGGCGACAGCGCGGCGAGCTCGGCGCGCTTCTCCGCGTCGCCCGGGCGGCCCTTCAGATGCTTCATGCGCCGGGCCTGTTGCCAGCCGGGTTGCAGGCGGGCGGCCCAGTCGGGATCGGTCGGCCGGTCGTTCCTGAGGTCGATTGAAGATGGCGTGCGCTGGAAGACGTA
>JANXXK010000057.1 GCA_025350685.1 Alphaproteobacteria bacterium
TGACGATCGCGCCCTTCTCGCCGTCCTCGCCCGGCTCCAGGTCGGCCATGCCGGTGGCGGACTTCACGATGCAGCGGAAGGTGCCGACGGTGTTGAGGCCCAGCACCCACTCGAAGTCGGCGACGTTGAACGGCTTGATCACCCGGGTCTCTCGGTCGCGCGCGATGGTCTTGCCGCCGCGCCCGCCGCCGGAGCAGTTGACCAGGCAGCGCTCCTGGCCGTTCGCGGCGCGGGCCTTGGCGAAGCCTTCGTCCACCGAGGCCTCGTCCATCACATTGACCTCGCAGTAGAGCGCGCCCAGCTCCTCGGCGGTCTTGGCGCCGGTCTCCGGGTTCATGTCGAAGATCGCCACCTTCACGCCCAGGTCGCGCAGCGCCTTGACCGTGGCCTTGCCGAGGCCGGACGCGCCGCCGGTCACAACGGCGGAGACGGAGCTGTCGAGTTTCATGGTCGCTTCCCTATTTTCATTTGGGGCGGCTTAGCACGGCGCCCGGTTGACCTTGGGCGAACCTCGAGAGCGGTTGACGGGGCGGCCTTGAGGCTTCTCAGTTAGGCGAGGCCTCCGCGAGAGGGGCGCTGCAAGGTGAGGGAGCCCGATGGCCGCCAAGACATTCCCGATCGAAGCCGGACATATCCTGATGTTCGCCCGCTCGGTCGGTGACGACAACCGCGTCTATTCCGACGCCGACTACGCCAGGACCACCGAGGCCGGCGGCGTGATCGCCCCGCCGACCTTCGTGCAATCCTCGGCGCAGTTCGACCCCGACTATTTCCTGCGGCCCAAGGTCGGCCAGCCGTGGTTCGGCTCCGGCAAGAACGCGACCGGTGTCGTGCGCGCGCCTGGCGGCGGCGGCGGCGGCGGCGGCGGCGGAGGCGGAGGCGGAGGAGGAGGAGGTCTTCACGCCGAGCAGCACTACGAATATCACCGGCCGCTGCGGGCCGGTGACGTGCTCACCGCGACAACGCTTCCCGGCAAGACCTGGGAGAAGGAAGGCCGCCGCTCCGGCAAGCTGGTGTTCTCCGAGAGCGTCACCGAATACCGCGACCAGAAGGGCGAACTGGTGGTCACCGCCCGCGGCGTCGGCGTGCGCACCGAGCGTCCCGTCGAACAGCCCGCCGCCAAGACCGAGGAGGCGTAGGCGCCATGGCTCTTTCCGCATCCAAGCTGAAGGTCGGCGACGTGCACACCGCCCGCCTGGTCGAGGACCTCAAGCGCACCCAGATCGTCCAGTATGCGGGCGCGTCGGGCGACTACAATCCGCTGCACACCGACGAGATCTTCACCACCCAGGTGGCCGGCTATCCGTCGGTCTTCGCCCACGGCATGCTGACCATGGGCATGACCGGCAAGATGCTCACCGACTATGTCGGCGACGCCAGGCTCACCAAGTACGGCGTGCGCTTCACCAGTCAGGTCTGGCCGGGCGACACGCTC
Source organism: Alphaproteobacteria bacterium (assembly GCA_025350685.1). Taxonomy (GTDB): domain Bacteria; phylum Pseudomonadota; class Alphaproteobacteria; order Caulobacterales; family Caulobacteraceae; genus Phenylobacterium. Next base: position 1,436 of record JANXXK010000057.1, read on the forward strand.
GACGCCACCGCCACGGTCAAGGCGATCAGCGACAAGCTCGTGGAGTTCGACGTCTCGACCAAGAACCAGGACGGCGTCGAGGTGCTGAGCGGCTACGCCGAGGCGCGGTTGGACGCCTGATATCCCAACCCCGCTCATCCCCGCGAAAGCGGGGACCCAGGCTCTTTTAGCGGCAGATCGGTTGGCGATATGCTGGGGGCGGCAGGCTTGGAAACACAAAACACCTGGGTCCCCGCTTTCGCGGGGATGAGCGGATTTTGGGAAGGCCGGAGCTCAGCTCGAAGCCGCTCTCTTCGCCCGTCCGCGCGGCGTGCGGTCCAGGGTCCATTGCACGTCCTCGGGGTCGAGGCCGTCGCAGGCGCCGGCCATCCACAGCAGGAATTCCACGAGGTCGGCGTCGATCGCGTCGTCGTCGATGGGGCGCGGCTCGTAGCGCGGCCAGAAGCCGTAGAGGATCGCCATGCTCGGCCGCCCGCGCCCGAAGTCGCCGAGGTCGATGGCGTAGAGCTGCTTCGAGCCCCCGCCCCGCCAGTAGGCGCGGCCGGCGCGGAAGCCGAGCGCGGTCTCCAGCGACGCGGCCACGGCCGGGCGCACGTCCAGCTCCTGTTCGAAGATCAGTGGATCGGCGCGCAGGCCGGCCAGCTCCTCGGCGCTTGGGGTGACGAACTTCATGGCCGGGGTCCGGCGACGCGGTTCAGGAACTCCACCACTTCGACGGCCAGGTCCGGCCCGCGGTCGTCCTGCAGGAAGTGGGCGGCGCGGTCGAAGGTCTTGGGGCCCTCGGCGTGGGGCAGCAGCTCCTTCAGGCGGTTGGCGTATTCGATGGGAAACACCTGGTCCTCAGGCGCCCAGAGGAGCTGGATCGGGGTCTGGGCCAGGCGGGGAAGCTGGCTTTGGATCCAGGCCATGTCGGCCGATCCGCGGTCGCCCTCGGTGAGCGGGATCGAGCGGGGCCAGGTCAGCGTCACCGTCTCGCTCTCGCGCTCGTCATAGACGTGGTGGTAGGCGCGGGCCTCATCCGCTGTCAGGCCCTTCTTGCTCGTCGCCGAGGGGCCGGCGTGCGACAGCACCTTCTCGCGCTTCAGGAAATAGGGCCCGAGGATCGGCGCGTGCCAGCTGGTCCACGGCCGCGCGGTCGTGTGGAAGCGGCCCTGGTAGTCGGTGAACAGCCAGGTGTTCATCAGGGTCATGGCGCAGACGCGGTCCAGCCGCTGCAACACCGCGCCGGTCCCCTGCGGCCCGCCCCAGTCCTGGCCGACCACCGCGAAACCCTGCAGGTCCAGCTGGTCGATCAGCGAGACCAGGTCGGCGATGTGGTGGGCGAGGCTGTAGGCCGCGTCGATCCGGGGCTTGTCGGAATAGCCCGCGCCGATGCAGTCGGGCGCGATCACCCGATAGCCGGCCGCTTTCAGCGGTTCGATGAAGTCGCGCCAGAGGAAGCCCCAGGTCGGGTTGCCGTGCAGCAGCAGCACCGGGCGCGCGTCCTTCGGCCCCTCGTCCACATAGGCCATGCGCCGGCCGTTGACGGAGAGGCTCCGCTGCGGCCAGGGAAACAGGGCGGTCAGCCAGCCGGGTTTGGCGGGGAGTTGGTCGGTCATCGCCGCGACCTTCGCAACCTCCGCCGCCGAAGGCTAGCGGCTCGCGCGGCGGCAGTGTCAGATGGCGCCATGCCTGCCCGCCTCATCGCTGTCTTGGCGCTCGCGTTCGCGCTCCCGGCGATGGCCCAAACCACGACCGCGACCGTGACGCCACCGCGCAGCGAGGTCCCGATCCGCCAGTCGGTGCTCAGCACCGGGGCTTTGCGCTACTCGGTGCAGATCCGCGTCGGCGCGCGCGAGTTGGAGGCCGTGCTCGACACCGGCTCCGGCGGCCTGCGCATCCTGCCGGGCGTGCTCGGCCCGACTGACGCGGAGCCCACCACCATGCCGGAGGTCTACGGCTATGCCTCGGGCTCTCGCTATGAGGGCGTGGCAGGCCGCACGGCGCTGACCATCGGCGGCCTCAAGGGCCCGGTCCCCATCCACCTGATCCACACGATCGGCTGCTTCGCCGAGCTGCCCAACTGTCCGGCTGCGCGCGTGCCGATCGCGCTCTACGGCATCGCCAGCGACGGCCTGCCGCGCGAAGGCTTCAAGGTGATCCTGGGGACCGACATGTCGCCCGGCCAGGTCGGCAACCCGCTGGTCGCGCTTGGCGTGCGCCGCTGGATCGTCGAGCTGCCGCGGCCAGGCGAGGCCGCTCCCGGGCGGCTGATCCTCAATCCCACGCCGGCCGAGACCGAGGGCTTCACGGCCGTCCCGCTGTCGGCGCCCTACGCCCTGCAGCGCGGCGGCGGCCTGCACGACGCGCTCACCGGCTGCCTGAGCAATGACGCCACCGGCGAGCGCGCTTGCGGCGCGGTTTTGCTGGACACCGGCTCGCCCAGCCTGTCGCTGGTCAATGCGCGGCCGCTGCCTGCGCCCTGGCCCGATGGTGCGCCCGCGACGCTCACCCTGTTCGACGCGGAAGGCGGGGTCGCCGCCCGCGCGGCCTTGATCCTGGGCGCCCGTGACCAGGCGACCCGCTTTCGCACCCGCGAGGACCGCCATGCGCAGGGCGTGGCGATCTACGCCGGCGTCGCCCCATACCTGGCCTGGTCGGTGCTCTACGACATGCGCCGCCAGCGGATCGGCCTGAAGCCGCGCCCTCCGGCCCCGGCCGGCCCCCGCGCCCTCGACGGCAGGGATTAACCAATCCTTACCGACAGATGAGAACAAAATTCTCCCAACGAGTACCAGAATAGATTTCTCTATCGCTTCGAGACACGATCAGGTCGATATTGATAATGATTTTCTTTCTCCAGGCGTCATGATGTTCTTACGCTCCTTCAAGGACTGACGCCATGTTCCGCGCCTTCACCGACCATCCGGACTCCGTCGGCGAGAGCTACATCGAGCACATGGGCTCGGCCTGGGGCTTCGCCGGGACCATGGCGGTCGGCGCGCTGGCCTGCCTGCTACACGGCATCTTCCCCTTCGCCTTCCAGAAGGCCGGCAGCCGCCGGATCGTCGAGCTGCACGAGCGGATGGTCTCCAACCGGCACCGCCACCGCCACACCGCCGAACAGCCCCAGGGCTTCCTCGGGTTCGCGGAAGGCATCTAGGCGCCGCGAGCCTCGCCCAGGGCTTGTACTCATGATCCCATAGCGCGGCCGAGGTCGCGCAGGCGGCTCTCGGGATGCCCGCTCGGGGCGGGAGCTGTCGAAGTCGCGAAACGAGTTCGTCGATTTGGCCATGGGCGCCGCCCAAATCGAGTCCGTTACCCAGCTGCTAAGTTTGGCCTGACAACGCCGACCCTACCGCTTACCGACCGGTGCATTTGAGCTGACAGTGCGCCCCCCGGGGCCTAGTTAGCGCCCCGGCACGCCGCTCATGCGGGTTCGCAGGTCCATCCAGATACCGGCCATGATGACGCCGGGGATGGTCTTGCTGCCCTGGCCGCTTTCATGGACCAGGGGCCGCGCGCCGGTTCCGAGCAGCGCCTCGCGAGCAGGGGCGTGTTGACTGAACTTAGCGAAGCACGCCTGTTCCATCAGCTGCCAGTGGTCCCAGGTTCCCGCCCGAACCAGCACATCGTCGTAGACAACGAGGTCACTTTGCGGCGCGGCCGCGCCAGCGTCCTTCGCCGCGCTACCCGACAGGGCCGCCAAGCGATCGCGGTCGGCGCCTTCGGTGAACTTCAGTCCCTGCCAGAAGCCTTCGATGCTGGCGAACCTCCGACCGGGGAACTATCCGGTTGAAGTACCACGTACAAGATGTAGATTCGGCGGGGCGGGACAGGCCGGCGCTTCCCTACCTTGGCCCTGGCGTGGTCAGGGCTGGGGTAGAGGCGTTTGAGGCGTGGGACGGCGACCGAGAAGACGCCGTCGTTCTGGTCGCGAACGTCTTCGCGGCCATGTGGCGCGCGTCTTGCGAGACTACCCGATCTCCTGCCGGATGAAGTCCGCCAGATGTATTGCGTCGGGCGAGCGAACGATGAATATCGCTGAGAGATACATATAGGTCAAAACTGTATTCATAGTGTTCTTTTGATAAGTTGATCTTGGCGCGAACTGGACCGGGGCTTCGAACTTAAATTCCAGACTCCCGCCGCCAACGCTCTTAGCGGTCATGGCAGCTTCCAGCCGCGTGATCAGGTGCTTGTTTTGTATTTTGTCTTCTTGGCCGCTATGGACCCCGGACTTTTCGTTGGCCACGTACCGGATGAGGTCACGCCGAGAAATCCAATTGCCCTCAAAATAGACGATCAACTGATCCCGGAACCTATCCACGGATATGGGGCTGAAGGAGTCGCCCCCCAGGTCATATTTCCCGTTCCCCATGATCACGTAGACCGGCTTCAGCTCGGGATAGAATATGTCCACCGCGAAGAAGC
>JANXXK010000007.1 GCA_025350685.1 Alphaproteobacteria bacterium
ATCATCATGCTCTTCATGGTCGTTTCCCCTCTCAGCCAAGCTCGGCCGCGGCGCCAGGCGCGGGCTTTTTCCACCGGACTAACCGGCATGAAAGAACCACGCTTTGCCACTATCCGCCACGGCCGCACTGAATACCAACGCTAGGTCCGCGCGCGTGCCTTCTCCCCTTTTGGAAGAAGCCGATCTGAAGGTCAGCTGTCCTGGGTCTCGTCGCTGGTCGACATGATGTGCTGGTAGACGGCGGTGGCCATGCCGCGCACCGTCCTGGCGGCGGTGTTCAGCGCCGCCTCGCCGACCAGCGAAGGGCCGTCGGACGCCAGCTGATCGAGGTCGTCGGCGATCTCCGAGAGCTTCTGGTAGACAGCGATGTCGGTGACCGGCGGCATGGGCGAATAGTCCTACAGAGCCCGCGGGGCTGTCGGCAAGCGCCTGATCTCCTCGCCCCCACGCGCAGCGTAGAGGGGAGAGGCGGCGCTTTCAGCCTCTGCTAACCAACAAAATTCACCCTGAATTGAGGGGCGTGGGCCTAAGACGGGACGGACTTCACGCCGGGGTTGCTTGTGTTCTCGATTTCGCCATTCCCGATCCTGCGCTTCGGCGCCGCCGCCGCGGTGCTCGCCGTCGCCATCGGGCTTGTGCTGATGCTGGGGCTGCGCGGCGAGAACCTGCCCAACGTCGCGACCGTGCACGCGCTGACCTTCTACGGCATCACCGCCGGGGCCTACCTGGCCCTGCCGTTCATCCGCCGCGGCGACATCGCCATGGTCGCCATGTGGCTGGTGCTGGCCGCCGGTGTCGCCCCCTGCGTCGCCGGCCAGGAACTCTCCGCCGTGCGCATGTTCTCCGACATGGCGGGCGTGCTGATGGCGACCGCGCCGATCTACATCGCGCGGCATCGTCAGGTGGTCCAGGGCGACACCCGCCCTGCGCACCGGCGCGAAGGCGAGCGGCCGAGCGTGGCAGACCCCGCCGAGGGGCACGCCACCCCCGCCTAGAGGTCCAGGCGGTAGACCTTGGTCGCGGTGCCGGAAAACAGCGCCGTCTTCTCGGCCGCGCTCGCGCCCTTGGCGATCCGCTTGAAGGCGTTCCACAGCACCGGATAGGTGCAGCTGCCCATGTCCACCGGGAAGTTCGACTCGAACATGCAGCGCTCGGCGCCGAAGGCCTCGATGCAGGTCTCGATATAGGGGCCCCACTCGGCCGCCAGCTGCTCCGACGGCGCGCGCGGCTCGGCGAGAAACGAGGGGAAATTGCAGAAGGCCATGGCCAGGCCGCCCAGCTTCACCACCACCTTGGGCGACTTGGCCAGTTCGCGGATGTTGTCGCGCCAGACCCCGAAGCGTTCCGCCAGCTTGCCCTCGTAGCTGCCCCGCCCGATCGGCGTGCCCACGTGATCGAGCACGATGGTGGTCTCGGGGAAGGCGCGGGCCAGGTCGATCACCTCGGGCAGCTGCGGCTCCAGCAGCCAGGCGTCGAAGGTCAGCCCCATCGGCGCCAGATGCTTGAACCCCTTGCGGAAGCCGTCGGACAGATAAAACCCGGCCTCCAACCGGTTAAGCGGCCCCAGCACCTCGTTGTCGGCGTCGTACGAGGCGGAGTTGCGGATGCCGCGGAAGCGCCCGCCGCCAGCTTTGATATGCGCCTCCAACACCGGGACCACGTCGTCGCCCAGCATCAGGTCGGCGCGGCTGACGATCCCGGCGCAGGCTTTCGTCTCGCCATAGATGCCGCTGGCGGCCATGGCCGCGACGCCGTTGACGAACTCGGTTTCGCCGACCACCCGCGTCTCCACCGGGCCGTCGGCCCTGTACATGGCCCCGCACTCGACGAAGACCGTGGCGATGACGTTGTGGCCGCTGCCGGTGTCGGCCAAGAGCTCGTCCAGCAGATAGCGCCGCGCATCGGCGATCGCCGTCATGAACGGATGCTCAGGCGCCGCTGGGGTGGCGTAATTCCGCCGGTCCCACAGGTGATGGTGGGGGTCCACGATCGGCAGATCGGGCCACAATATCTCTTCAAGAGGGCGGATAGCTTCGGCCATTTCGGAACGCTCCCACGCCCGCCTCTCGCATGGGCGGATCTCGGGCGATCCTGGCCTATCGACAGCCCCCCTCGCAAAACAAAAAGGGGCGGCAAACCAAAAACGCCGCCCGTTCGGCCGTGGTTCAGGTCTCGGCGGGAAGCGCGTAGGCCCGAAGCGTGCTGGGAAGCCGCATGGCCTCCCGGGTCGCCTCACGCAGGTTTTCGAAGCGCTCGGCGCCGACGGCCACAGCCGCCCACTCCGCACGCCCTTGTTTGCGCACGAGATACTCCGTGCCGTTCGAGCTGGTACGCGCGACAACTGCGGCGAAAGCCATCTGAAGTCTCCGGCGTTGACGAGCCACTGTCTTGTTACGGCTCACTGCGTCGGATTGCTTCAAGAGTGGCGCCATCCCGTTCGGCGAATGCCATTCGCCGAACAAAGTAGGCAAGAGCGCCAGCGAACGGCCTATTTCAGCCCGCCGACCGCCTTCAGCACCAGGCCCAGCACCGCCATGGCGATGAACGCCCACATGGCCAGCGAGAATCCCACCGCGGCCATCAGGCCGAGAATCCGCCCCCTGCGGCTGCGCGGACGGCCGCTGTCGCCCTCGGAGGGGTCGCTTGGCGGGCCTCCGCCCAGAGCTGGGCCGCCCTGAATGGGTGGTTTCATCGACGCCCCGTTCACGCCACCTCGCCCGTCACGCTTCTCAAGAGCGTGTTTTACCGCCGCTGACAAGCCGCCGTGGACCGCTGGCGGACGCGGCTAAGGGGCCACGTCCGGCCGCGCCGCGCAAGGCCCGAGGCGCGCGCGCCGGTCCGCGCAACCGCCCCGCGGTTGCGGCAGGGCTGGGCGCCGACCCCGGTGTCCCGATTCCAAAGTTAGCTGGCGCTTGCGGCACGCTCGGACGAATTTCAGATCCAGCACACCGGCGGCCTTTCACGCCATCTCCACAGCGGCCGCGCTTGGGGCTAACGTCCCCCGGGTGAGTCCGGCCGATGCGACCGGACCGCCTCAAGGGAGAGAGCAAAGTGAAACTCAAGACATTCGCCCTGGCGCTGGTCGCCACGGGCTTCATGGCCGGGTCATCGCTCGCGGCTATGCAGCCGGTCGCCAATCCGCCGGAAAAAGCCAAGTCGATGCACCACAAGAAGCATCACATGCACAAGAAGGCCGAAGTCGACGCCAAGGCCGACAAGGCTGAAAGCAAGGCGGCCGAGGCCAAGGAGAGCCCCAAGGCGGAGGCCAAGGAAGCCAAGGGCGCCATGGCCGCAAAGCCGGCGATGCCCGCCAAGAAGTAGCTAGGACCCACAGTCCTGATCGAGAGCGCCGTCGAGGGTCATCCCCCGGCGGCGTTTTCGCCAGGGCGGCGCGCGGCTGCACGGCCGATGCGAAGGGATGGCGATGCGCAGGACAGTCGGAACGCTGACGTGGCCGCTGGCGGCGCTCCTGGCCTCGCTGCTGGCCGGCGGCGGCGCCGCGGCGCGCGCACCGCGCCATCCCGACTTCACGGGGCTTTGGAGCTCATCCTCGCTAACCGAGCTTGAGCGCCCTGACGACTTCAAGACGCTCACGGTCACTGAGGCTGAGGCCGCCGCCTTCGAGAAGGCCCACCGCGGCAAGCCGCCGGCGATCGGCGACCCCAACAATTCCGTCGGCGGCCCCGACACCGACTGGTGGGAACGCGACGTCGGCCTGGCGCGCATCGGGGGCCAGATCCGCACCTCCTGGATCGTCTCCCCGGCCGACGGCGCGCGGCCCTTCACCCCGGCGGCGAAAGCCGCGCAAAAGGCCCGCCGCATGCGCCAGCGGATCGAACTCGACGGCCCCGAATCCCGCGACCTCGACGAACGCTGCGCCTCGCTCAACGCAGCCGGCCCGCCGCTCGACAACGGCGGGGTCAATGACAACTTCCAGTTCGTCCAGACCCGCGATCACCTGGCTATCTACGCAGAGTGGATGCATGTGGTGCGCATCGTTCGGCTGGCGGACGCCACCCATCCCGCGCCCGCCGTGCGTCTGCCCATGGGCGACTCGATCGGTCATTGGCAGGGCGCCGCCCTGGTCGTGGAGACCACCAACTTCCGCCCCCGCGACGTCTATGGCGACGCGGTCCCGCCCCAGGTCGACCCGGCCGCCGACATGCGCATCGTCGAACGCTTCACCCGCCTCTCGGCCGGCGAGATCCTGTACGCCTTCGAGGTCACCAACCCGGCGCAGGACACGCAGACCTGGCGCGCCGAGATGCTGCTCCACGCCACCAGGGGGCCGATCTACGAATACGCCTGCCACGAGGGAAATTACGCCCTCGCCAACATGCTGACCGGCGCCCGGCGGCTCGAGGGCAAGACCGTCCAGGGCCCCGGGCGCTAGGTCCTACTTCTGCTTGGCGGCGGCGTCGGCGGCCGCATCGGCCTTGCGCCCGGCCTTGGCCGCGGCGGCGGCGGTCTTGTCGGCGGCGGTGTTCACCGCGGTCGCGGTTGTGGCGGCGGCCGCCTGGGTGTTGGCCGCGGTGTCGCTGGCGGCCGAGGAGACCGCGGCGCCCGCATGGTCGGCGGCCGAGGTGGCCTGGTCCTGGGTCTTGTTGGAACAGGCGGCCAGCGCCAGCGCGGCGGCGGCGGCGGTCACGATCAGGGTCGGGCGCATGGGAATCTCCGAGCTACAGGGGAATGCGCCCAGATGCGGCGCCGCACCTCAAACGCGCCAACCCGCCGCAAGCTCCGCCGCGGCTATTCCGGCGCGCTGCGCATCCGGAACCGACCGGCCGCCGTAGGCCTTGTGTCGGGGGCGACGCAGAAGGAAACGCCATGCGCCCGATCTTGCCCCACCTTTCGCGAACCCGCCTTTCGCGAACCCGCATCGCGCGTTCCCGCTTTTCCCGACCTGGCCTCGTCGCGGCCCTGACGCTTTGCCTTGGCGCCGCCGGGGCGGCCGAGGCCACGGTGTTCAACCTGACCGCCACTGACGTGGTCATTGCAAACCCGTCGCCGCTGTTCACCTCCGGCTTGATCACCGGCTCGCTCACCCTCGACAACGCCATCGCACCGGGCCAGAGCTTCGGCTCGGCAAGCGTCACGGCGCTCACCCTGAATTTCGGCGGCATCACCGGCAATCTGGCCGACGTCCAGGCCGAGATCGCGCCTGGTCCGGTCCAACTCTTCGGAACCCGCTCGGCCGACGGCCAGGGCTTCTCGGTGTTCGACTTCCGTTTCGGCTTCCCCACGACCACGCCCGGCTGCAGCTTCGTCTGCGCCGGCCAGATCCTCATCAACAGTCCCATCGGCGGCGCCGACACCTCCAACTTCATCGCCCTCGACGATTTCGACACCGGCCAGACCCTCAGCGTGATCGACAGCTTCACCCCCCACTTCCAACGGGTCGGCGGCGCTGTCCCCGAGCCGGCGGCCTGGCTGCTGGCCATCGTCGGCATGGGCCTGACCGGCCTGACGCTCCGCCGGCGCAGGGCTGCCCCTATGCCGGCGCCCGCCGGGTAGTCGACGTCGAGCCCAGGGCGGACGCCGGTCAGGCGCGCCGCTGCTCCCGCAAGTCGCGGCGCAGACGCCACACTTAGCCCGGACGACAGGCTACAGGCGTACTCCCGGGGCCCGCCCTATTCCCCCTGAAGGCGAAATCACTGTTTAACATTTGATATAGGACTACAGAGGGGAGTTCGGGTTTGCGTCGTGTTCGCCCGGTCGCCTTGGATTAACGTCAATGACATTGCTGAAGACCCTCGTCCTGGCCTCCGTGGCCAGCGCAACCCTCTGCGCGGGCGCCGCCCACGCCGCCACCCTAACCGGGCTCTTCAACACCGGCGTCGACGCCCTGGGCGTCCAGCTCGCCGACGGCGCGCTCGACAGTCACTACCTGCTGAACGGCGCGGCCACCCCCATCGTCTACACGCACCCGGCCTACATCGTCCTGTCCGACGCCAAGTTCATCGCCGAGCAGGCGAACGGCGGCTACGCCACCAACCCCAACACCTATTCGCTGGCCTTCAACCTGGCCGGCTTCAACGCCGCCTCGGCCCAGCTCTCCGGCTTCTTCGCGGCCGACAACTACGCCACGGTGTTCCTCAACGGCCACCAGCTGGCCCAGGACATCCAGTCCACGGTGTTCTCGAACTTCCAGTCGCTGACCGGCTTCTCGGCCACCGGCGCGGACTTCGTCTCTGGCATCAACCACCTCTCCGTGGTCGTCACCGACACCGGCCCGCCCTCGGCCTTCGCGATCAGCGGCCTCAGCGGCACGGCGGACTTCGCCGGCGGCGTTCCTGAGCCGACCACCTGGGCCCTGATGCTGGGCGGCTTCGGCCTGGCCGGCGCGGCTCTGCGTCGTCGCCGGGCGGCGACGGTCTAGAGAAACCCGGGCCGCCGCAGAGCGGCGACCGCCTAGCTCCTGCCGGCCCTCTCCCTCTCGCTTCGCGGGGGAGAAGGCCGGGGGAGAGGGCCCGATCTCACGGCCTCACCCGATACCGCTTCGGAGTCTCGCGCCCGATCCGCCCCTCGATCCGCGCCACGCGCCGCTTGATGGCGCGCAAGTTCCCCGGCCCTGCCAGGTCGGCGACGTTCTCCGCGTGGAATTCCAGCCAGCCCAGCCGCCACCGCCGGGCCTCGATCACCTTGTCGCGAAACTCCGGCACGGTCCGCATCCAGCGATAGACCACGCGATTCGAGGGCATCGCCGGATCGGCGTTGATCGCCATCATCGTCTCGCCGCCGCGGATCCGCGCGCAGATCGCCTCGCCCACAGCGGCCGTGTAGCTCGACGGCTTGCCCCGCCGCCACCACCGCTTGCCCGCCGCGGTCGCATTGCGCGGCGCCCAGAACGCTAGCGCCGCCCGCCTGGTGTCCTGCGCCCGCACATAGTCCCCAGCCATCCGCTCGCGCAGCGCCCACCACTTGTCGCCGAACGCCGGGATCACCTTGGTCCAGCGGTAGACCGTGCAATAGCTCGGCATCCGTGGGTCGGCGGTGATCGCCTTCACCGTCTCCCCGGCCGCCACGCGCGCCAGGATCAGCCGCCCCATATCCCAGCTGAACGCCGAGGCCTTCCACCCCGGCGCATGATCCATCGGCGGAACCCAGTCGTCGTCGGGAAGCATGGCGGGGAGGGTAGCACGGCTTTCGTCGAAATAGAACAAAAAGGGAACTGATCCTAGGCCGAATGCGCCATGCCCAGGGCTTCGGCGGTGGCGCCCAGCCGGCGATCCCGGGTCCAGAGCCTGGCGTCGGGCGTCAGCGCCGTCGCCGCCAGCAGATGAGCGTCCACGAGGCCCACGCCGCGCCCCCAGAGCCGGTGCGCGGCGATGAAGGTCATGACCTCTGCGGTCTGGGCGACATTGGCTTCAGGCAGTCGGCCCAGGGAGGCCAGGATTTCCGCTCGGCGAGGCGGGTTCCCCAGCGCAAGCTCGGCAATCACGAAAGGATGGCAGAGCACCTGACCGGAATTCAGCAGGGCGCCGAGTTTCCGGTCGCCGGCGCGCAGGTGATCGATCCAGACGGAGGTGTCCGCGAGGATCATTCGTTGAGCGGCAGGCGCCGGCGGGGTGGGGCTTTCAGCTCCGGCGCGCTGCCGCCCAGCCGCGCCAGACGCCGCGCGCTCTCCCGCTCGATCAGCGCCTTCAGCGCCTCGCGAACCAAGGCGGGTTTCTCATGCAGGCCGGTGAGCTCGCCGGCCACCGCCACCAGGTCGTCATCGAGCGCCAGGGTGGTTCGCATGGGATCGATCCTTCCGTGCGCATCAAATATCGCATCATATGATGCCGAATTCAATGCATGAGACGGCCGATGAAATTGGAAGCGCGGACCCGTCCGCCAATTTCGAGCCTACCTCACCTGCATCAGCGGGGGAGGGGGACCGCCCGCCGCAGAGCGGGTGGTGGAGGGGGCAAGCCACCGCACGGCGTTTCGGCTAGACTTCCTGGGCTCTTCCCAAGGCCCACCATGAATGAACGCCCGCCCATCCGCCTCCTGCGCACCGAGGCCGAATACGAAGCCGCCCTGGCGGAATACGAAGCCTGGTTCGACGACGAGCCGAAACCCGGCACCCCGGACGGCGACCGCTTCGAACTGCTCGGCCTGGTGATCGCCCGGTATGAGGAGGCCGCCGCCCCGGGCCCAAGCTAAACTCGGCCCTGCCAGTTGATCGGCGCGTGGCTCTCGTACCAATCCTGCGCTGAAATGAGCTCCATGCGGGCGGCTGGCATGAAGATCAGCGCTGGCGTCACGGGGCGCGGGTCGCCAGTTCCGCCTTGAGCTGCTCCCAGGTCACCGCGTCCGGCAGGTCCGCGTCGAAGTTCGCCAGACGGCGCTCGAGTTCGGCGCGCTGCTCCGGAGGCGGGAGTGTTGCGTCGCCCAGGCTGTCCCACAGGTCGCCAATCAGCGTCAGGCGCTCATGCGGGCTGAGACGGGCGATTTCCTCGCGGCTGAGCGTCTTCATGCGGGTCAGACTAGGGCAGGGCGGGGGGCACCTTCAAGACTGGGAATCGGGGACGCCTCCGCCTCCGCTCGACACGCTGCCCCAGGGGAACGCATGCGTGTCCCCAATTCCAAGACTGGCCTACATGGGTTTGAGGCGTGGGATGGCAACAGACCATCCTTGCGCGCCAGCGGAACCTAGGACACCACTAGGTTGCAAGTTACGCTTCTGGGGGAAAACTGTGGGCGAATTCCAATTCCAACCGACCACGCTCCTTGCCGTTCTTACGTCTGGATTCTTCAAGGTTCCAATATATCAAAGATCGTATTCTTGGGACATAAATCAAATAGAGGATTTCTGGAACGATATTACGCGAGCTATATTGGATGGAGGTGAGTATTTTCTCGGAACTCTGGTGTTTTCCACCTCCGACAACGACGGGCTGACTTCGGTGATCGATGGCCAGCAACGCCTCGCGACCACGACCCTCCTGCTGGCCGCCCTTAGAGACAAGTGGCTGGAGCAGGGCAAAGCTAAGATCGCACAAACCTATTCCGACGTAATAGCACCTACAGATCTAGAGGACTATGAAGACAAGCCAAGAATTCGCCTGAATACAAAAGATCATCCGTACTATGACCAGCTAATACTCAAATCGGAATCTCCGACCTCAGAGACGGATTCTCATGAAAAGATTTTGTCTGCCAGTAAGTATTTTTCGAACGAGCTAGCGAATATAATATCGAAGAGACCTAGTGACTGGGAGAAGGCATTTTCGGACATATACAAATTTCTTAACAAGCAAGCTCGCGTGATCACCGTGAAGGCACCCACAGACGCCGATGCGTTTGTTATCTTCGAAACATTGAATGATCGAGGTGCGGATCTAACGATCGCCAACTCAGTTCCGGAACGACCAAATAGATAATTCTTGAGCAAATCGGCAATCGTTAGATCCGCACCTCGATCATTCAATGTTTCGAAGATAACAAACGCATCGGCGTCTGTGGGTGCCTTCACGGTGATCACGCGAGCTTGCTTGT
>JANXXK010000085.1 GCA_025350685.1 Alphaproteobacteria bacterium
CCTCCACCGCCCTGTCCATCATCTTCAAGATGTCCCGGAGGGCCTGAACGTAGATCTTCGCCTCTCTGATCTTCTCCTCATAGGACCGGACCTCCTGCTCCTTTTTGCGCAGGCGATCCTCGATCAGCTTACGTTCCGTCATTCTCTGGACTCCTGTATGTGACGAATGTATGTGATGGGACGCGTCACTCGCAAGGGAGAATGTCTTGGCCGCCGATCTCACGCAGCTACCGCTCTATCGGCACACGATTGAACTACTTGAAACACTTAAGAGAATTGGGAAGAACGGGACGGAATATTGGTTGGCCAGGGATATCCACGGCTGCCTAGGATACCCGGTGTGGGACAAATTCGAGCCTGTCATTGAGCGCGCAAATGATTCGCTTAGAGCCAATGGCCTCAACCCGTCACATCATATTGCTCGAACGAGCAAAATGATGGGACTTGGGAAAGGAGCGCAGCGAGAGGGAGTGGACTTCTTCCTAAGTCGCCCCGCGTGTAGGCTGATGGCGATGAACGGCGATCCCAGCAAGCCGGAGATAGCAGCGGCGCAGGCCTACTTCGTCATTCAAACGCACCGCATGGAGCAGCGTGACGCCCTGACGGCCGACGAAAAGCGGCTACGCGAGCGCGACAAGGTCAGGGTTGCGTTCAAGAACGTTAGCGGAGTGGCGCGGGACGCGGGCCTCCCGAGCCACAAGCAAGCGCTGTTTCACGACGCCAGGTCGCAGGGCTTGTACGGGATGAGCGCCCGCGACGTGAAGGCCGTGAAGGGCCTTAAGCCGGACGACAACCTGTTCGAGTTCGCTGGCGCGTACGAGCTTTCCGCCAACGAGTTCCAGATGAACATGGCGGCGGACGTGATCGAGAAGGAGGCCATTCGCGGGTCTGAGCGGGTGATCCGGAAGAATAAGGCTATCGCACAACAGGTGCGCAACCTGATGGCGCGGAACGGCGCCACTATGCCGGAAGACCTGCCGGTAGAAGAGCCCATCAAGGATGTTCGGCGGCGCGTTGGTTTGGAGAAGAAGAAAATGCTATCGCCGCCTAGGAAGGGCCCCAGCGCTTAGCAGCAGCCTTCTTTGCGATCTCCGACCGCTGCTCTGGCGTCAGCGCCGCCGCCCTGGCCGCGCCGCCCTTCTTCCCGCCCCGGCTGTGGTGGGCCTTGTCGGCAGGTAGTGGGTCATTTTGCACTTCGCCTGTCGCGATCCGCCCTACCAGCACGGCGGCTCCGATCACGTCAGCGGGGCGCTTCTGGCCTTGGGGTCCTTTAGGCATCGCGGTTCCTGTTCCAATAAATCGCCACGGCCACGACCAAAAGCACCAAGCCAAATGGAATGAGGCTGAGTCCGAGCTGCAGCCTATGGGCGCCGAGATTCAGCCACGCCAGGCCGAAACACAGCACCGATCCGAAAAGACAGGCCGCGGCCCTACCAATCATGCCGCCATCATAGCGGCTCGCCCGGCCTCGCGCGATGCTTGTCAACGGCGGCGGATTTCAAACTGAGACACCACCAAGGTCGCGGCCACGCCGGGAACCGCCAAGGCGATCAGGCGGAAGAGACCTCGCCGGCCAAGGTCGCCGTGAATTCGGCCTCGTCCGTGATCACCGCGTCGCCCGAATAACGCAGCGCGGCGAGGCTGCGGGCGGCCGCCTCGGCGTCGCCGAATCCGCAGGCGTCGGCGACCACGATGGGGACAAAGCCGAGGTCGGCGGCGTGTCGGACGGAGGGCTCGATCCCCACCTCCATCGCCACCCCGGCGAAGGCGACGGCGGTGATCCCGCAGTCGCGCAGCACGATGGCCAGCGGCGTGCTCTCGAAGGCCGACATGGTGACCTTGTCGAAAATCGCCTCGCTCGGCTGCGGGCTGAGCTGCGGCATGATGGCGAAGCCCTGGCTGTTACGCAGGAACCACGGGTTCACCGTCGCCGGATCGTCGGTGCGCTGCCAAGCCATGGCGGTGCGGAAGGCCATGACGCCCATGAGCTCCGGCGGCAGGGACATGTGGCGGGTGAAGACCGTCCGCACTCCGGCCGCGCGCGCCGCGGCCAGCACGCGGCCGACCGCGCCGACGATCTTCTCCGCCTCACCGATCTGCCGGCAGACGCCGACCTGCATGTCGTAGACCACCAGAGCCAGGCGGGTCGGGTCCGCGAGGTCGGCCAGGGAGCTGGGAATGTTCAGGTCATGGATCGATTTCGAGCCGGGGCTCCCGCTGGCGCGAGGGTGCGGTCATAAGGCTCCGCCACGTCGATGCCGGCATCGTAGAGCTGCTCCAGCGGTAAAGGCGCCATCACCGCGATGAACTCCCATTCCAGAAGCCCGGCCTTGGACAAGGGAAAGTCGGCCACATAGCTGCGCGCGACCTCCAGGGTGTCGCATTCGAAGACGATAACCACGCCGGGCTCGTCGGCGCGGGCATAGTTCTCGCGCACGATGCCAGCCTTCCACAGGCGCCAGACGTTGGAGACCTCTTCGCGCAGATAGGGCTGCACGGTTTCCAGCGTCACGCCAGGCTTGAAACGGTCATAGGCGATGATCTTCATGGGCCCCCTGCCGCTGCGCGCCCAGGCTTAGGGGGTTGCCCAGGGGCCTTTCAACGCACCATCTGGTAAGCAGCAAGCCCGTGGAGCCCCTCGATGAAGCGCCTGCCCAAGCGGCTCGGATGCCCAGTGGAACTCGCCCTCGAGCTGCTGGGCGGAAAATGGAAGCCGGTTATCCTGGCGCGGTTGAAGGCGGGCCCGCTGCGCTATGGCGAACTGCGCGGCCTGATCCCCGCGCTGAGCGACAAGATGCTCACCGAACGGCTGGCGGACCTGCAGTCGCAGGGGTTGATCGAACGCATCGCCGACGGGGCCGGCTATCGCCTGACTGCGCGCGGCGAATCCCTGCGCCCGGTGCTCGGCGCGCTCTACGACTGGGGGCAGGCTCAGGCCGAGGCGCTGCACGTCACCCTGGGGTGAGCCACAACGCCTGAACCGGCGCTAGAGACTCTGTTCACCACGTCAGGTTGCGAAGCCTAAACGGATGGACCTGCATGGTCGCGCGTTGTTCCACCGGAGATCTCGATGTCGCACGCGTCCGCCGCCAAGCGGGGGGACCGGTTCCCTTGGGAGCCGGAGTCGCTCAATCGCGCCAATCTGGCGGCGACGGCGCTGCGCCATCTGGTCCAGCAGCGCTCGCCCGAGCGCGATCCGGTGAGCCTGCTGATCGCGGCCGGCGCGCTGGCGGGCTTCGCCGCCCAGAACGCGGCGCTGGAACAGGGCGAGCTGTTGACCAGCCGGCGCGACCTGGTGGCCCCGGAGAGCCTGTTGCTGCGGCGCACGCCGGAGGGGCAGCGATATCTGGCCGGGCGCTGGATCAATGCGCCCCTGCTGCTGGGCTACGGCCACGGGTTTCCGCTGCAGCGCTTCGTGGTCAAGGCCGCGGCCACCGCAGGGATGGATCGCACCCAGTTCGCCGACTACTGGGAGATGGAGCGGCGGATCGGCAAGGCGGCCAAGGCAGGCGATATCGGCTGGCTTGGACCGGAGAGCCAGGACGCCCCGGCGCCGGCCCGGCCGCAGGATCTGCTGAAGGTGCTCTGGCCGACGGCGCGGCGGCTGATGGTGGCGCCCATGCCGCTGGAAATGTCCGACGAGCCGCCGATGAACGAGGCGCACTGGCCGGTGCTGATGGGTCAGGTGGCCGGGCGACTGATGGGCGTGTACGCCGAGGAGGTCCCGCCGCAGCGGTCCGCCAGCCTGGTGATGGAAGCCGCCCTGGTGGCCTCGAAGCTGGACCCCGACGTAGTCGACGCCGGCCGCTGGTCGCTGGCGCCCAGCCCGCGCGGCCTGCAGATCATGCGCGATGACCGCAATCGCATGACGCGGCGGATCGCCTAGCTATGCCCCGCCCCGAGACCTCGCGACCGGCCCTGGCGATCCCCGGCGGTCTGGTGCTGGCGCTCCTCAGGCTCAAGTGGCGGCTCGGAAGGATCCTGGCGATCATCTTCGTGACGACCGTCGCCGGCGCGGCCATCGGCTACGGCGGCCTGCTTGCGGCCATGATGGCCTTGCCGCACGCCTCGACGATCGGGCTTGCCGAGCCGTTGGCGAGGGCGGCCGGCCTGCTCGCGGCGCTGGCGCTCGGCGGGTTCGCCGGGGCGATCGGCGGAGGCTGGCTGATGTTCCGGATCTACGCCCCTAGGCTGGCGGCCTGGCGTCCCGCCCCACAGTGGCCAAGGCCGCCAGCTCCGCCGCCGTCCGTCCGCTGACGGGATGGCGCCAGGCCGGCGCGATCTCGGCCAGCGGCCCCATGACGAACAGGCGCTGGTGAGCGCGGGGGTGCGGCAGCGTCAGGCCTCCCATGGCGTTTGAGGCATCGATCACCTGGCGGCCATAGGCGATGAGGTCGAGATCGAGCGTGCGCGGAGCATTTTTCGCCGACCGGACGCGGCCGAACGCGGCCTCAATGGAAAAAAGCGCCGCCAGCACGCTTTTCGGCGAGCCGTTTGCCTCGACAAGGGCGATTCCGTTGCGATACTCAGGCCCGGCCGGATCGGGCCAGGCGGCAGAGCTCCACCAGTCCGATCGGGAAATTACGGGCAATCCAGCCTGAGGGAACCGCGCCAGGGCCGCCTCCAGCAGCGCTTCGCGACTGGCGAAGCCGCCGGCGAGGTTGCTGCCCAGAGCCACGACGACCACGTCGTCGAGGCTCCTTGGGAGGTTGGGATTTGCGGACTTCAGATTTGATTCCATTAGGAATTTTGAACCGATGACATTTTATCCGACCGATCGTCTGGCGCTGTTTATCGACGGGGCCAACCTCTATTCGGCCGCCAAGGGCCTGGGCTTCGACATCGACTACCGCAAGCTCCTGGAGGAGTTCCGCAAGCGCGGCGTCTTGGTCCGCGCCTACTACTACACCGCGCTGGTCGAGCAGGAGGAGTACTCGCCGATCCGTCCGCTGGTCGATTGGCTGGACTACAACGGCTACCAGCTGGTGACCAAGGCGGCGCGGGAATACACCGACGGCCAGGGCCGCAAGCGCTGGCGCGGCGACATGGACGTGGAGATCGCCGTCGACATGATGGAGATGGCCGCCTCGGGCGCCGACCATCTGGTGCTGTTCTCCGGCGACGGAGACTTCCGGGTGCTGGTCGAGGCCGTGCAGCGCAAGGGTGCGCGGGTGACCGTGGTCTCGACCGTCAAATCGCAGCCGCCGATGGCTTCGGACGATCTGCGCCGCCAGGCGGACAACTTCGTCGACCTGGCGGACTTGTCGGACATCATCGGGCGGCCCTCGCGCCTGCCGAGGTTCATCCAGGAGAGCAAGGCCGCCGAGCGCGAGCGCCGCCACGCCCCCGACCATGCGGACCACCACGCAGACGAGCCGGAGGCCGATGCGGACGCCTGAGGTGGCCGTCCCCGTTGATCCGCCCCACGCGTGCCCGCTCTGCCCCCGACTGGTGGCCTATCGCGCCGCCAATGCGGCCGCCCATCCCGACTGGTTCAACGGCCCTGCCCCATCGTTCGGCGACGAGAACGCGCGCCTGCTGATCGCCGGCCTGGCGCCCGGGCGGCAAGGGGCGAACCGCACCGGGCGGCCCTTCACCGGCGACCATGCCGGCGTGCTGCTCTATGACACGCTGCGCAAGACCGGGTTCGCCACCGGGCGCTATGACCCGGACGGCAGAGACGACCTGAAGCTGGTCGACTGCATGATCTCCAACGCCGTGCGCTGCGCGCCGCCGGGCAACAAGCCGGAGACGTCCGAGGAGAACAACTGCCGCCAGTTCGTCACCGCGCGGATTGCCGCCCTGCCCCGACTGAAGGTGATCGTCACCCTGGGCGACGTGGCCCGGCGCAGCCTCTTGAAGGCGCTGGGGCTGAAGGCCTCCGCCGGCCTGCCGGGCCACGGGACCGAGTTCGGGGCCGGGCCTTACGTGGTGCTGAACAGCTACCACTGCTCGCGGCTCAACACGAACACCGGGCGGCTGACGCCTCAAATGTTCGAGGCGGTGTTTGAGCGGGCGAAAACGCTGCTTGACCGCTGAAATTTGCACGGCGAAGACCCTTGATGTTCATGTTATGTTCTAATACAAGACACCATGAGCACAGGTCCAGTCTCCAATCTCGACCCCAACGCGCCGGAAAACGACGAGCCGTCCGACTGGGCGAAACGGCAACCCACAGACGGTTCCTTTGCCGTCGCTGGCACAGCGGAATGGATGGCCCGTCGTGCGATGCAGGTGGACCCCACACTTGAGCCTCGAGTGCGGGCGAGTGTAAGGGGGCTAGTCGGCAGTTCGTTCAGCGACGGCGAACTGAAGGCGTTGGAGGAGCGCGCACTAGGCGCGGCCACAATGACCGACGCCCTGACGCTGGGCGGCTTGCAGGCCGGAACGCCCGTGCAGGTTTCACCGCGTCAAAAGAGTGGTCTTGATGGACTCATGGGAAAGATCGGTGACGACGATCTCGGCAAGCGAGCGCGCGACGCGTACGGGCAGGCGTTGAAGAATGGAAAGATCCAGGTTCGGTAAGGTAACGGACCGCGCGTCGATCCCGCGCTGGTTGTTGCTGCTGCCGCTGGCGATCAGCTTTTGTGGGATGCAGCAGCAATTCTGGGGTTGGAATTGGTGCGACTGGAACACGAAGACCTGCAGCGAAACGCTGAGCGCGCTGAGCTGGTCGAGCGTCGTATTTCCGCACGTCCTGATGTTCCCTTTGGCGATGGCTCCCCTGCGGCCGGAAGCAATTATGGCCGGCCTTGTTGCGATGGATATCGGGCTATGGCTGCTGGTGTTGCGCACTCAACCGTCGCAGCTTTCCGCAACGCGGTTTGGCGTATTGCTGACAATTTGGGCTGCACTGTCGGCCGCGGTAACACTTGCGAGTCCTTATTTGATGGTTTGGACCTGGCATCTGATTCACGGCGCTTGATCCTTCATGCCTTCTCGCGGCTGAGCGCGCACATCCAGTTGGTCTCCCACGACTTGCCGCCGTCGGCCGAGAAGGCCTGCTCCATGCGGCAGGCGAGCGGCGTCAGGTTGAACCAGTGGTAGCGCACGAAGATCGCGCGGCCCTTGAAGTCCTCCTGGTCGAAGAATTCGCCGATGCCGCCGCGGAAGTCGCCGATCACCGGCGGCAGGCCGATCGTGCCCTCGGCGGCATCGACCAGGTAGATGCTCCACTGGCGGGTCTGGCGGTTGTAGAGCCGCAGCGTCTGGGCGTGGAGCTTCAGCTTGCCGTCGAGGCTCTCGACCTTGAACTCCTCGAGGTTGGCCGGCCCGCCAAACAGCTTCTGGTGGCTGGAGGTCCCCTCGTACTCGATCCAGGCGGTCGAGCCCACGAGCCGCTCGGGCAGCCGGCGGACCTGGGCCTTCCAGTCGCCGATGATGAAGTCGAAGTCGTTCGCTCCGTCGTGCAGCGCGCTGGCGGGTGGCCGGGCCGGCGGGTGGTCCGGCGTCGCTCCCTCAGGGAGCGCCTGGGCCGCGGTCGCGG
>JANXXK010000123.1 GCA_025350685.1 Alphaproteobacteria bacterium
CGCCGATCGGGATCACCTCGGCGCCCAGCTCATAGAGGGCCTCGGGCGCCACCTTGTAGGCCGCGCCGTTGGCGCAATCGATGACGATGCGCATGCCCGATAGGCTGAGCCTGCGCGGGAAGGTCGCCTTGGCGATCTCCACATAGCGCGCCTGGCTGTCGTCGATGCGTTGCACCCGGCCGAGCGTCGTCGGGCTGGCCAGATTCTCCGTCAGGCCCTGGTCCATCAGGGCTTCGATCTCGATCTCCCGCTCATCGGAGAGCTTGTAGCCGTCCGGGCCGAACAGCTTGATGCCGTTGTCGGAGAAGGCGTTGTGCGAGGCCGAGATCATCACGCCCAAGTCGGCGCGCAGGCTCCGCGTCATCATCGCCACGCCCGGCGTCGGCAGCGGGCCGAACAGCCGCACATCCATGCCCACCGAGGTGAAGCCAGCCACCAGGGCCGGCTCGATCATGTAGCCGGAAAGCCGGGTGTCCTTGCCGATCACCACCAGGTGGCGGCGGTCGTCCTTGGACATGAACAGCTTGCCGGCCGCCATACCGACCCGCAGGGCGACTTCGGCGGTCATCGGAAAGCGGTTGGCCTCGCCGCGGATGCCGTCGGTCCCGAAATAGGCGCGTTTGGTCATGAAGAGCTCACGAAACGATCCGAAACCCAGATTTAGTCGACGTGAGCATGACGAATGCTAAATCCGCATACGGACACGCTCCTGCCACCCGACGCATTTATCACAAAGGACGCCAAACCCCATGTGCGGCATCATCGGCATCGTGGGGACCAAGCCGGTCGCCGAGCGTCTGATCGAGAGTCTGAAGCGGCTTGAGTACCGCGGCTACGATTCGGCCGGCATCGCCGCCCAGGTCGACGGCAAGCTGGTCCGCCGCCGGGCGCCCGGCAAGCTGCGCGAACTTGAGGCGGTGGTCGCCGCCGACCCGCTGATCGCCGAGACCGGCATCGGTCACACGCGCTGGGCGACCCACGGCGCGCCCACTGAGCGCAACGCCCACCCCCACATCGCCGGCCGCGTGGCGGTGGTCCACAACGGCATCATCGAGAACTTTGCCGAGCTGAAGGCCGAACTGATCGCCAAGGGGCGGGTGTTCTCCAGCGACACCGACACCGAGGTAGTCGCCCACCTGATCGACGAAGCGCTGAACGACGGGCTGGACCCGCAGGCGGCGTTCAAGGCCACGCTGGACAAGCTGCGCGGCGCCTACGCCCTGGCCGTGCTGGTCGGCGGCGAGCGAGAGGTGATCATGGGCGCGCGCAACGGCCCGCCGCTGGCGGTGGGCTATGGCGACGGCGAGATGTTCATCGGCTCCGACGGCCTGGCGCTGGGCCCGTTCACCAACCGCGTCGCCTATCTCGAGGACGGCGATTACGTGATCATCGACCACAACTCGGCGAAGATCTTCGACGAGGCTGGCCTGCCGGCCGAGCGGCCGATCAAGACGCTCGCCGCCGCCTCCGCCGTGATGGAAAAGGGCAACTACCGCCACTTCATGGAAAAGGAGATCCACGACCAGCCGGAGGGCTGTCAGCGGACCATCGCGGCCTATGTCGACACCCTCAGCGACCGCACCGCGGTGCCCGGCGGCATCGACTTCGCCAAGCTGGAGCGCATCCAGATCGTCGGCTGCGGCACCGCCTATATCGCCGGGCTGATCGGCAAGTACCTTATCGAACAGCTCGCCGACCTGCCGGTCGACGTCGAGATCGCCTCGGAGTTCCGCTACCGCGAGCCCGCGCTGAACTCAGCCACCCTGGCCATCGCCATGTCGCAGTCCGGCGAGACCGCCGACACGCTCGCGGCCCTGCGCTACTGCCAGGCCAAGGGGATGAGGAGCGCCGGCGTGCTCAACACCGTCGAGTCGACCATCGGCCGCGAGGTCGACGTGGTCTGGCCGATCCACTGCGGGCCGGAGATCGGGGTGGCCTCCACCAAGGCGTTCACCGCCCAAGTGGCCGTGCTGACCGCTGTGGCCGTGGCCGCCGCCCACGCGCGCGGCAAGATCGATGGCGACGAGGAAAAGCGCCTGGTCCGCGTGCTCTTGGAAGCTCCCCGGCTGATGGCCGAGTCGATCAAGCTGGAGGAGGCGGTCAAGGCTGTGGCGGTGGAGGTCGCCAAGGCCCGCGACGTGCTCTACCTGGGTCGCGGCCCGATGTACCCGCTGGCCCTGGAAGGCGCGCTGAAACTCAAGGAAATCAGCTATATCCACGCCGAGGGCTATGCCGCCGGCGAGCTGAAGCATGGCCCCATCGCCCTCGTCGACGAGCAGACCCCGATCGTCATCCTGGCCCCCTTCGATAGCTATTTCGAAAAGTCGGCCTCGAACATGAGCGAGGTCATGGCCCGCGGCGGCCAGGTAGTGTTCATCACCGACCCCGACGGCGAGCGGCACGCGCCGGCCGGGGCCCGCGTGGTGGTCACAGCCCCGCGCTGCGACCCGCTGATCGCGCCCCTGGTGATGTCCGCCCCGATCCAGCTGCTGGCCTACTATGTGGCCGTCCAGAAAGGTGCCGACGTGGACCAGCCGCGCAACCTGGCCAAGTCCGTCACGGTGGAGTGACGCGCAATAGCAAACGGCCGCCCCTGTGAGGGGGCGGCCGCGCCTAGTCCAAACCCAGAGGGTTCGAAGCTTACTTCTTGGTCGTGGTCGTGGTCGTCGACATCGCGCCGGCGGCCGGAGCAGCGGCCGGAGCGGCGGCGGCGGGAGCGGCGGCGGCGTCAGCGGCCGGCGCGGCGGCCGGAGCAGCGGCGGCGGCAGGCGCCGCAGCGGCGTCAGCCGCCGGAGTGGTCGTCGTCGTGGTGGTCGCGGTGTCGTCCTTCTTTTGGCAAGCGGACAGCGTCAGGGCCAGCGCGGCGGCGGCGGCGACGGAGGTGATGATACGAACGTTCATGGAAAGGTTCCCCTGGAGGACAATGGAGGAAGATCCCCCGACAACGCGCGACTCTTACACGCCTTCGTGAGTTCCCGAAATCGTGATCGTGCATTCGATGCGTTTTTTTGTCGCCCCCGCTGTGGATTTCGGGGCCCGCGTCCTCTAGGCCCTCCGGGGCAGGGCGGTCGGAGAGCGGGATGACCAAGCGTGTTCGCAAGGCGGTGCTGCCGGTGGCCGGGTTGGGGACCCGCGTCCTGCCCGGGGCCAAGACCACGCCCAAGAACATGCTCAACGTCTTCGACCGGCCGATTCTCGCCTATGTGGTCGACGAGGCCCGCGCCGCCGGCATCGAGCACATCGTCTTCATCGTCAGCCGCGGCCAGGGCGCGATCGAGGACTATTTCGACGCCAGTCCGGAGATCGAGAGCGCGCTGGAAGCCAAGGGCAAGGCCGATATCCTCGCCGAGGTCCGCGCCGATGTGGGCCAGCCGGGCCAGATGAGCTTCATCCGCCAGATGGCGCCGCTGGGCCTCGGCCACGCGGTGTGGTGCGCGAGAGACGTGATCGGTGACGAACCCTTCGCGGTGATGCTGCCCGACATGCTGATGGCCGCGAGGCCCCCGGCGCTCGCCCAGGCGGTCGACGCCTATGACACGACCGGAGGCAACATCATCGTCGTTGAGCCGGTCCCCGAGGGCGAGGCCCACAAATACGGCATCGTCGCCCTCGACGATCGAGCCAATGAAGCCAAGAGGGGCCGCCTGAACAAGATGACCGGCATGGTCGAAAAGCCGGCGCCGGGAACCGAGCCCTCGAACCTGTTCATCTCCGGCCGATACATCCTGCAGCCCGACATCTTCCGGATTCTGGAGAGCCAGCCCCGCGGCGCCGGCGGCGAGATCCAGCTCACCGACGCCATGGCCACTCTGATGAAGACCCAGACCTTCCACGCCCTCGAATACGAGGGGACCACCTACGACTGCGGCGACAAACTGGGCCTGCTGCGCGCCAATGTGGCCTTCGCGCTCGCCCACCGCGACCTTGGCGAGGCCGCCCGCGCCGCGATCAAGGCGCTACTCTAGGCGCGGGCGCATGCGCCTGTTCGTCTTCGGCTACGGCTACGCCGCCCGCGCCCTGGCGGTGCGGCTGCAGGGCCGGGGCTGGGGCGTCGCCGGGACCATTCGCCGTCCGGCCGAGCGGGCGCGCCTGGAGGCGATGGGCGTGACGCCCGTGCCGGTTGGCAACAGGCGCGAAATGGAGCGCGCCGTGCACGAGGCGGGCGGCATTCTGGTCACCGCTCCGCCGGACGCTGAGGGTTGCCCCGGCTTACGCAGCCTGGTCCCGGCGATGGCGCGGGTGGGCGCCTTTCCCGACTGGATCGGCTACCTCTCGACCACCGGGGTCTATGGCGACCGCCGTGGCGGCTGGGTCAGCGAACAGAGCGCGCTCGCCGCCCAGTCGCTGGAGGGCGCGCGGCGCGTGGGCGCCGAGCGCGACTGGCTGGAGGTCGGCCGCGGCATGGGCCTGACCGTCACCGTCTTCCGCCTGCCCGGCATCTATGGGCCGGGCCGCTCGGCGTTCGACCGCCTGCGCGCCAGCGAGGCCCGCCGGATCGTCGCGCCCGGCCAAGTGTTCTCCCGCATCCACGTCGCTGACCTGGCGGCGGGGCTGGAGGCCTCGATCGCCCGTCCGCGGGCGGGCGGGATCTACAATCTCTGCGACGACGAGCCGGCGGCCAATTCCGACGTGCTGGCCTATGCCGCGCGCCTGCTCGGCCTGCCCCCGCCGCCGGAGGTCCCGCTGGCTGACGCCGGCCTCTCGCCGCTGGCCCAGCGCTTCTATGCGGAGAGCAAGCGCGTCTCCAACGCCCGCGCCAAGGCCGAGCTCGGCTGGCGGCCAGCCTGGCCGACCTACCGCGAGGGCCTTGCGGCGATCCTGGCGGCGGAAACCTAGAGCTCAGCCACCGCCGCGATCAACCGGGCGATGTCCTGCGGCCGCGACAGGCGATGGTCGCCATCCTTGATCAGGGTGAAGGTGACGTCGGCGCCCTTCAGCGTCTCGGCCAGTTCCAGGGCATGGCGCCACGGCACGTCCGGGTCTTCGCCGCCCTGCAGGATGCGCACGGGAACCGTGATCGGGATCGGCCCCGACCCCAGGATCGACCAGCGCGCGCCGTCCTCCAGCAGGGTTCTGGTGATCGGATAGGGATCGCCGTATTCGGAGGGGCGGAACCAGACGCCGTCCCGCACCAGTTCCGCGTGGCCTTCCGGCGGGATGTCCGGCGCCATCAGCTTTTCCGTGAAGTCCGGCGCGGGCGCGATCAGCACCATCGCTGCGATCCTGTCCGGGCGGGCCATGGCGGCCAGGCAGGCGATCCAGCCGCCCATGGAGGAGCCGACCAGCACCACGGGCCCCTCGACCAGCTCGTCCAGCACCGCCAGCGCGTCCTCGCGCCAGCGGCTGATCGTCCCCTTGGCCCGGAAATCACCGCTCGATTCGCCGTGGCCCAGATAGTCGAACCGCAGGTAGCTACGGCCCTCAGCCAAAGCCCAGTCGGCCAGCGCCTGGGCTTTGGTTCCGGCCATGTCGGATCGGAATCCGCCCAGCCAGACCACGGTCGGCCCGCGCCCGCCGACGCGCCGCCAAACGATCGTCTCGCCGTCAGCACGCGGCAGGTTTCCTGAGGTTTCGCCCATCTCTGCCACTTAGACGCGCAGCGGCCTTTACGCCATGCCGTATCGGCGTATGCAGAGGGCGTGGCCCTCCCCTCTGATTTCACCCTACTGCAGGTCGTCCCCGAGCTGGAGACCGGCGGCGCGGAACAGACGACGATCGATGTCGCGCGCGCGGTGATCGCCGCGGGCGGCAAGGCCCTGGTCGCGACCCGCGGCGGCCGGATGACCGCTCGCTTGGAAGCCGACGGTGGACGCCTCGCGCAGATGCCCGTGCAGTCGAAGAATCCGCTGGTAATGCTCGGCAACGCCGCGCGCCTGGTCGACCTGATTCGCAGCGAGAAGGTCAGCTTGGTCCACGCCCGTTCCCGCGCCCCGGCCTTCTCCGCCCTCTGGGCCGCCCAGACCACCAAGACGCCGTTCGTGGCCACCTACCACGGGATCTACAAGGCCAAGTCGGGCCTCAAGCGCTGGTACAATGCGGTGATGACCCGCGGCGACCTGGTGATCGCCAACTCCGACTATACCCGCGACCACCTGCTGGCCGAGCACGGCACCGATCCTGAGAAGGTGGTAACCATCCCGCGCGGCGTCGACCTCGACCGCTTCAACCCCGCCTGGGTGACGCCGGACCGCATCGAGGCGCTGAAGACCGCCTGGGGGATCGACGCTTCCGACCGCCGCACCCGCTTCGTGCTGGCCGGGCGGCTCACCCGCATCAAGGGGCACGCGACGATCATCGAGGCCGCCCGACGGCTGAGGGCCCAGGGCCGCGACGACTTTCTGATCATCTTCGCCGGCGACGACCAGGGCCGCACCGGCTTCGGCGAGGAACTGGCCAAGGCTGTGGCCGATGCGGGGCTTGGCGACACCATCCACATCGTCGGCCACTGCGACGACATGCCGGCCGCCTATCTGGTCGCCGACGTGGCGATCCTGCCCACCACCGTGCCCGAAAGCTTCGGCCGCGCGGCCGTAGAGCCTCAAGCCATGGGCCGCCCAGTCATTGCCTCGAACCATGGCGGCACAACCGAGACCGTGGTCGACGGCGTGTCCGGCTGGCTGGTCCCGCCGGGCGAGCCCACCGCCTGGGCCGCGGCCATGGCGCGGGCCATCGACCTGGGCCCCGGCCAACGGCTGGCGATGGGCCAGACAGGGATGAACCGCACGCGGCAGCTCTACCGCGTCGACGCCATGTGCGACGCCACGTTGGCCGCCTACGAGCGCGTGCTTAAGATGCGCGATGCGGCCCTCCCTAAAACGGGTGTGGGCGCCTGATGCCCAAGCGCACGGTCGAAAAGATCCTGGTGATCAAACTCTCCGCGCTCGGCGATTTCGTCCTGGCGTTGGCGGCGATGAAGCGCATCCGCCTGGCCCACCCGAAGGCCCACATCAGCCTGCTGACCACCCCGCCCTTCGAGGCTCTGGCCAAGGCGTCGCCCTACTTCAACGCCGTCTTCACCGACGGGCGGCCCGAGGGCTTCGGCGAGTGGGTGGCGCTGCGCAACCGGCTGCGCGCGGCGGCCTACGCGCGGGTGTACGATCTGCAGACCTCGTCCCACTCCAACCGGATTTTTCAGCTGCTCCGGCCTCACCCCCCCGCGTGGTCCGGCATCGCCTTCGGCTGCTCGCTCCCGCACCGAAACCCGCTCAGGAACCAAATGCACACCCTGGAGCGCCAGGCCGACCAGCTACTGTACGCCGGGATCTGGCCCGACGCCCCCACCGAGGCGGGGACCGCGCCGGGGCCGGACCTGTCATGGGTGCTTGCGGACGCGCCCGGTGAACGGCCCGCCGCCGGCGGGGTGAAGCCCAAGCCCTATGTGATGTTCGTGCCCGGCGGCTCGGCGCACCGGCCGGAAAAGCGCTGGCCGGTGGAGAAATACGGCGAACTCGCCCGCATCCTCTACGCCCGTGGCCTCGACGTGGTGGTGATCGGCGGCCCGCAGGAGACCGCGCTGGCTCAGGCGATCCAACGCCAGGTGCCCCGCGCCCGCGACCTGACGGCGCGCACCGACTTCGCCCGCATCGCGGTCCTGGGCGCCAAGGCCGCGCTCGCCATCGGCAACGACACCGGCCCTCTGCACCTGGCCGCGGCCAGTGGGGCGCCGACGGTTGTGCTGTTCTCGCAGGCCTCCGACCCGGCGCTGTCGGCGCCACGCGGCAAGGTCGCCGTCCTGCAGGCCCCAAAACTCTCGGAACTGCCTGTGGCGAAAGTGGCGCAGGCGGCCACTTCCCTGCTCTCAGGCAAGGCCGGCGCGGCTTGATAGCGCCGAGAGCCTCGATCATATACTCTCGACGGTAGACCGGTGCGCCACGCGCGCCGGCGCTTGCGTTTTAACAACCTAGGAGCCTGACCTATTCGCCGTCCCATGAACGCCCCCCCCGTCAAGGACGGGCTGCGCATCAACGATGAAATCCGCGTCCCCAAGGTTCTGCTGATCGACCAGAATGGCGAGAAGCAGGGTGTGATGCCGACCTCTTCCGCCCAAGAGGCCGCTGAGGAAGCCGGCCTCGACCTGGTGGAGATCGTCCCGAACGCAGATCCGCCCGTCTGCAAGATCCTGGACTACGGCAAGTTCAAATTCCAGGAGCAGAAGAAGAAGAACGAGGCGCGAAAGCGGCAAAAAGTTCAAGAAATCAAGGAGATAAAACTCCGCCCGAACATCGACATCCATGACTACGAGGTCAAGCAGAGGTCGATGAACCGGTTCTTCGAGGAGGGCGACAAGGTCAAGGTGACCCTGCGCTTTCGCGGTCGCGAGCTGGCCCACCCGGAACTGGGCATGAAGCTTCTCCAGAGGGTGCGGGCGGACTTCGAGCCGATCGCCAAGTGCGAATACGAGCCGCGTATGGAAGGCCGCCAGATGATCATGATCCTGGCGCCACGGTGACCCGGCTCACCTCTGCCATTCTCGGAGCGGTCGCCATCTCGGCGGCCGTTTTCGCGTTTGGCGCGGCTCAAGCGCAACAAGGGGGCAAGCTCGCCAACGATCCGGCCCACCAGGCGTTCCCGTCCTTCAAGATCGGCGAGGGGCTCTATTACGTCGGAGCCTCGGATTACACTTCCTATCTGATCGTCACCAAGGCGGGCCTGATCGTCATCGACGGCGGCGACGCCCCCACTGGCCATCAGGTGGTGCAGAACATCCGGGCCCTTGGCTTCGATCCCAAGCAGGTAAAAATCCTGCTCAACACCCACGAGCACTTCGACCACGCCGCGGGGCTGGCCGAGATACGCCGGGCGGCGGCCCCCGACGCCAAGTTCTACGTCAGCGCCAAGGACGGGGCGATCGTCGCCGCCGGCGGGCGCGGTGACCCGTTCCTGAAAGACCCGCGCTTCTACTACGAGCCGGTGAAGCCGGACGTCATCGTCAAGGACGGCGACAGGGTGAGCCTCGGCGGCTGGACGCTGACCGCCCACATCACGCCCGGCCACACGCCCGGCTGCACCACCTGGACCTTCCCGGTGACGGTGGCCGGCAAGGTGCGCCAGGCGCTCGACCACTGCTCCTCCACCGTCCTGCCCGGCTACAAGCTCGGAAAGACCGAGACCTATCCCGGCCAGACCGCCGATTTCGAGAAGAGCTTCGCCACCTGGAAGTCGCTCCCCTGCGACGTGTTCCTCGCCAGCCACGGCAAGTTCTACGGCATGACTGCCAAGAAAGCGGCGCTCGACGCCGGCAAGGCCGACGCCTTCGTCGACCCGGCCGGCTGCAAGGCTTTCTACGCCGGCGCCGAGGCCGCGTTCCGGGCCGAGCTGAAAAACCAGAACCCGTAGCTGCGGAGCGTTGCGGAGCGGGTGTGGCGCTCAACCAACTCTGACCCGCGTTCGGCGGAACCGCGCTCGCTGAGCCTTGCCGCCTGCGGAGGCGCAGCCTAACAACCCCGCATGTCCGACACAGCCCCCCGGGAGGCGTCGCCGTCTCCGTGGGCGGCGCCGTCGCTCATCGCCGTCATCTTCATCAACATGCTCGGCTTCGGGATCATCGTCCCGTTGCTGCCGTTCTTCGCCAAGTCGATGCACGCCAGCCCCGGGCAGATCGCGCTGATCTTCTCGGCCTACGCCATGGGCGGCTTCTTCGGCGAACCCTTCTGGGGACGGCTCAGCGACCGCTATGGTCGCAAGCCGCTGCTGATCTCGACGATCACCGGCAACTGCCTCTGCTATCTGGCGCTGGCCTTCGCGCCCAATGTGCTGGCGGCCTTCGTGATCCGCTTCCTGGGCGGCCTAGCCAGCGGCAATGGCGCGGTGATCCAGGGCTATATCGCCGACGTCACCCCGCCCGAGCGCCGCGCGCGAATGATGTCGCGGCAGGGCGCGGCCTGGAACGTCGGCATGATCGTCGGCCCCGCGGTCGGCGGCGCCTTCGCGCGCACCGACGCCGGCCCCATCGGCTTCCGCATCCCGCTGTTCATCGCCGCCGGCCTCTCGGCGCTCGCGGTCCTGGCCATCATTCTGGTGATCCGCGAGAGCCGCATCCGCGACCAGTCGATCAGCCACCGGCCCAGCCGCTGGGCGGCGATCGGCGAGGTTTTCCGCAACCCGGTGATCGGGCGGCTGATGCTGCTGACCTTCCTCGTCGGCTTCGCCTTCACCGGCATCGAGAGCACCTTCGGCCTGTGGGGCCTGGCGCGATTCGGCTGGGGCCCGCGGCAGATCAGCGTCTGTTTCGCCGCGGTCGGCGCGGTCGCCGCCGTCACCCAGTTCTTCGTCACCGGCCCGCTCTCCGAGCGCTATGGCGAGGGCCGCATGCTGGCCATCGGTATGGGCATGACGGTGATCGGCTCGGCCGCCCAGCCGTTCTCCACGGGCCTGTTGACCACCACGCTGTTGATGTGCGTGACCGCGGTCGGCCAGTCGGTGGCCTGGCCCAATGTCGGCGCGCTGATCTCGCGGACCGCCGACCCGCACCGCCAGGGCCAGATCCTCGGCCTGAACAACGCCGCCGGCGCCTTCGCCCGGTTCGTCGGCCCGTTCTGCGCCAGCCAGACCTTCACCTGGATCAGCGTCAACGCGCCGTTCTGGCAAGGCGCGCTGGTGGTCGCCCCGGCGATCCTCTTGGCGCTCAGCGCCGCGCGTCGTGCGCCGCCGCGCACCGTGCAGGGCCATGTGGGCGAGGAGGAGGGCGCCACATGACCGCCATACACGCCACTCAGACGCCCGCCGAGGAGCGCCGCTCCCTGATCGTGCTCTTGAGCGTGATCTATCTGATGATCGCCGGCTTCGGCCTGGTGATCCCGCTCCTGCCGTTCTTCGCCAGGGCGTTCAACGCGCCGGCCTGGCAGGTAACCCTGCTGTTCTCGGCCTTCTCCTTCGGCCAGTTCCTGGGCGAGCCCTTTTGGGGTCGGCTCTCCGACAGGATCGGGCGCAAGCCGGTGCTGATCGTCACCATCGGCATGGTCGGCGTGAGCTACGCCGCCCTGGCGTTCGCGCCGAACATCGCGGCGGCCTTCGTCATCCGCTTCCTGACCGGCATCTTCGCCGGCAACATCTCGACCCTGCAGGGCGCGATGGCGGACATCACCCCGCCCGACCGGCGCGCCGGACGCATGGGGATCATGGGCGCGGCGTTCAGCGCCGGCTTCACCACCGGCCCGGCGATCGGCGGCCTGCTGGCCCAGCCCAGCCGAGGCGCGCTCGGCTTCCAGCTGCCGCTGCTGGTGGCGGCGGGCTTCGCCCTGGCTTCGGCCATCGCCGTCATCGTCTTCGTTCGTGAGAGCCGGCCGGACCCGGCCGGCCGCGCGCCGCACCGCCCGCGCATCGAGGGCCTGAAGGAGGCCCGCGACCATCCGGTGATCGGCCGCATCCTGGCGATCAGCTTCATCGTCGTGGTCGGCTTCGCCGGCATCGAGGCGACCTACGGCCTGTGGACCCAGACCCGCTTCGGCTGGGGGCCCCGGCAGATCGGCCTGGCGTTCATGGGCATCGGCCTGCTAGGCGCCGTCTGCCAGGGCTACCTCTCCGGCCGCCTGGTCCGGCGTTTCGGCGAGCCCAGGACACTTACCGGCGGGTTGATCTTCATGGGGCTGGGGCTGGTGGTCCAGGGCGCGGCGCCCGTCTGGCCGGTGGCGATCATGGGGTTCGCCCTGGTCTGCATCGGCCAGTCGATCTGCTTCCCCAACCTGACGGCGCTGATCTCGCGCGCCGCGCCGCCGGACCGGCAGGGCGAGATGCTGGGGCTGAACATGAGCGGCATGGCGCTCGCCCGGATCGGCGGGCCGGTGATCGCCGGTGAACTGTTCTCGCTGGTGACGCCCGGCGCGCCATTTGCTTTCGCGGCCCTGCTGATCCTGCCCGGGCTGTGGTTCGCCGCCCAGGTTCGCAAGCGCGTGCCGATGGCCGCCTAGACCTTGATGTCGACGATCTGGCCCTGGCCGGGTCGCTTGGCAGCGGAGAGTTGGACGTCGCTCGTCTGGTCGCTCACCGAGGCCGACGCGGTCGCCCGCGACCCGCCATAGGCCACCGGCCGCACCGGGGTCACGGGAATGTAGGTCGCCTGGTAGCTGACGGGCGTGATGCTCGACACGAAGGGCTCCGGCGGTCACGCGGCGGCGACCGTCTGCCGAACTCTGGGCCGCCAGGCCTTAATTTGCGGTGCAGAGGGGTCGGCTTGCATTTCCCGCCTCTTTCCCCTACTAACCCGCCCCTTCGGAGCCGCCTGGCCCATGGCATGCCAGGGCGGTTCATCAATACACCCAGAGGACGGGGCTTCGGCTCCGCAGAGAAATGCCGAAACTGAAGACGAAGTCGGGCGCGAAGAAGCGCTTCAGACTCACTGCGACTGGAAAGATCAAGGCCGGCGTCGCTGGCAAGCGCCACCGCCTGATCAACCACAACGCCAAATACATCCGTCAGAACCGTGGAACGAAGGTGATGAGCGCGGCCGACGCCAAGACCATCAAGATCTTCCTTCCCTACGGCCTCAGCTAAGGGGACCTGACAGATGGCACGCGTCAAAAGGGGCGTCACCGCCCACGCCAAGCACAAGAAGGTCCTGGAACAGGCCAAGGGCTTCTACGGCCGCCGCAAGAACACCATCCGCACCGCCAAGGCGGCCGTGGACAAGGCCGGCCAGTACGCCTACCGCGACCGCAAGGTCCGCAAGCGCAATTTCCGCTCGCTGTGGATCCAGCGGATCAACGCCGCAGCGCGTCTCGAGGGCATGACCTACGCCCGATTTATTCACGGCCTTGATCGGGCCGGGATCGAGATCGACCGCAAGGTCCTCGCGGATATCGCGGGCAGCGACCCCTCCGCTTTCAAGGCCATCGCCGACAAGGTTCGCGCCGCGCTGGTTTGAAGCTCACAGGTCGCCTAGACCCTCGAAGCATTCTTAAGCCCTCCGGCCGAACCGCCGGGGGGCTTTTTGCTGTCCCCCTTCACCCCGTGAAGCGTGCAGGTTAGGACACCCTACCCATGACCGATCTTTCCAAACTCGAGGCGGACCTCATCGCCGCCGTCACCGCCGCCGCCGATGTGGCCGCGCTGGAGGCCGTGCGCGTGACCGCGCTGGGCAAATCCGGCTCGATCTCCGAGCTGCTCAAGACCCTGGGCGCCATGAGCCCCGACGAGCGCCGCGAACAGGGCCCGCGGATCAACGGCCTGCGCGACCGCATCGGCGGCGCGATCGCCGAACGCAAGTCCGCCCTGGAGGCCGCCGAGCTGGACGCCAAGCTGGCGGCCGAGACCGTGGACCTCACCCTGCCGCCGCCGCCCGAGCGGCGCGGCCGCGTGCACCCGACGATGCAGGTGCTGGATGAGATGGTCGCCATCTTCGCCGAGATGGGCTTCGGACTCGCTGAGGGTCCTGACATCGAGGACGACTTCCACAATTTCACGGCGCTCAACTTCCCGCCCAAGCATCCGGCGCGCGAGCTGCACGACACCTTCTGGCTGGCCGAAGACAGCCAAGGCGAGCGCAAGGTGCTGCGCACCCATACGAGCCCCGTGCAGATCCGCACCATGCAGCGGCCGAACGAGAAGCTGCCCGGCTGGATCGCCAACGGCCCGCCGAACGGCGAGCCGCCGATCCGCATCATCGTGCCTGGCCGCACCTACCGCTCGGACTCCGACGCCACCCACACGCCGATGTTCCACCAGATGGAGGGCCTGGTGATCGACCGGGCGATCCACATGGGCCACCTGAAGTGGACGCTGGAGACCTTCATCGCGCGCTACTTCGAGACGCCGCTGGTGGAGACCCGCTTCCGCCCCCACCACTTCCCGTTCACCGAGCCCTCGGCCGAGATGGACGTGCGCTGCGATCGTTCCGGCAATGACATCAAGATCGGCCAGGGCGACGACTGGCTGGAGATCGTCGGCTGCGGGATGGTGCACCCAAATGTGTTGCGCAACTGCGGCCTCGACCCCGACATCTGGCAGGGCTTCGCCTTCGGTTTCGGCATCGATCGCCTGGGCATGCTGAAATACGGCGTGCCGGACCTGCGCGACATGTTCGCCTCGGACACCCGCTGGCTGGAGCACTATGGCTTCTCGGCCTTCGCCGCGCCCAATCCCGCGACGGGGCTCTCCTGATGAAGTTCACCCTCTCCTGGCTGAAGGAGCACCTCGACACCACGGCCACCGTCGACCAGGTGGTCGAAGCCATGACCATGGCCGGCCTTGAGGTCGAGCATGTCGAGAACCCTGCGGCGAAGCTGGCGGCCTTCACGGTCGCCAAGATCGTCGAGGCCGTGCAGCACCCCAACGCCGACCGCCTGCGGGTCTGCCAGGTGGACACGGTCGATGGCCGCAAGGAGATCGTCTGCGGTGCGCCCAACGCACGGGCCGGCCTGACGACCATCTACGCCCCGATCGGCGCCTATGTGCCTGGCTCGGGCGTGACCCTGGAGGCCCGCCCCGTTCGCGGCGTGGTCTCCAACGGCATGCTCTGCTCGGCCAAGGAGCTGGAGACCGCCGAGGAGAGCGACGGGATCGTGGAGATGGACGAGGCGCTCGCCGTCGGCACACCCGCCGCCGAGGCCTTCGGTATGGAAGCGGTGATCGACTTCGAGGTCACGCCGAACCGCCCCGACTGGCTGGGCGTCGCAGGCATCGCCCGCGACCTGGCCGCCGCCGGCCTCGGCAAGCTGAAGGACCAGGCCGTCGCCCCGGTCGCCGGCAAGTTCGCCTGCCCGATCGAGATCCGCGTCGACGGCGACGCCTGTCCGGTGTTCGCCGGCCGGCTGATCAAGGGCGTGAAGAACGGCCCCTCACCGGCCTGGCTGCAGCGCAGGTTGATCTCGGTCGGCCTTCGCCCGATCAGCACGCTCGTCGATATCACCAACCTGATCACCTACGACCGCTGCCGCCCGCTGCACGTCTATGACGCTGCCACGCTCACCGACGGCTTCGTTGAGGCCCGCCTCGGCAAAAGCGGCGAGAAGGTCGAGGCCCTGGACGGCAAGACCTATGAAGCCAACCCCGAGATCTGCATCATCGCCGACGGCTCCGGCGCCATCGGCCTGGGCGGGGTCATGGGCGGCGAAAGCACCAAGGTCAGCGAGACCACCACCGACGTCTTCGTCGAATGCGCCTGGTTCGACCCCATCCGCACGGCCCAGACCGGCCGCACGCTGACCCTGACCTCCGACGCCCAGTACCGCTTCGCCCGCGGCGTCGATCCGGGCTTCGTGGTCCCCGGCCTGGAGCTGGCGACCCGGCTGATCCTCGACCTCTGCGGCGGCGAGCCGTCGGAAGTCCGCGTCGCCGGCCATGCGCCGGCGCCGCCCGCCGCCGTCGAGTTCAACCACAGCTACGTGGCCAGGCTCGCCGGGCTGAGCGTCGACGGCAAGCGCATCGACCAGATCCTCACCGACCTCGGCTTCGCGGTGCGCGGCGAGATGGTCACGCCTCCCACCTGGCGCCGCGACGTCGAGGGCAAGGCCGACCTGGTCGAGGAAGTCGCCCGCATCGAGGGCTTCGGCTCCCTGCCCTCCACCCCCCTGCCCGAAATGCCCCGCGCCGTCGGCGGCGTGCTCACCGTGCGCCAGACCCGTATGCGCAACGCGCGCCGCGCCATGGCGGCGCGCGGCTACGCCGAAGCCGTCACCTGGAGCTTCATGCGCAGCGAGTGGGCGGCCCTGTTCGGCGGTGGCCAGCCCTCGCTGCATCTGGTCAATCCGATCGCCTCGGATCTCGACTGCATGCGGCCTTCGATCCTGCCCAACCTGATCGACGCGGCGGCCCGCAACGCCCGCCAGGGCTTCGCCGACGCAGCGATGTTCGAGGTCGGCCCGACCTTCAAGGGTGACCAGCCCGGCGACCAGCAGACCATCGTCGCGGCTCTGATCGCCCCGCACGAGCCCCGCCGCTGGGACGGCGCCAAGGCCGACCCGCTGTTCGCGCTGAAGGCCGACCTGATGGCCCTGCTCGACGAGATGGGCGCGCCGACGCTGCAGATCGTCCAGGGCCAGGCCTCGCCCTGGTTCCACCCCGGCCGCTCGGCCCGCCTGCAGCTTGGTCCGAAGGTGCTGATCGCCGAGTTCGGCGAGCTCAACCCGCGCATCCTCAAGACCCTCGACGCCGAGGGCCCGATGCTGG
>JANXXK010000177.1 GCA_025350685.1 Alphaproteobacteria bacterium
TCTTCTGCCTCATGCATGTCGGCAACATGCCCAAGGAGAAGTGCATGTACTCGACCAAGCTGTTCGCCGAGAAGGTGATGCCGAAGCTTCGCAACATGTTCCCGGACTGGGAAGACGACAACCGGTTCTGGACCACGCCGCTGGACAAGCGGGTGACCGCTGGGCGGCTGCCGAAACAGGCGCCGACCTCGGCGGACCTGGCCAAGACCTACGCGCTGGAGGCCTGAGATGTTGGACCTCAAGACCGTCCAGACCCGCCACGTTCCGGTCCGCTGCTACGAGGGTGGTTCCGGCCCGGCGCTGGTTTTCCTGCATGGCGCCGGCGGCGTGACCGGTGATGACCCGCTGTTGAACGCGCTCGCGGAAAAGCACCACATCTATGCGCCGCTGGTTCCGGGCTATGGAGACAGCGAAGAGGCGCCCGAAATCCGCGACATGTTGGATTTCACCCTGCATACCTGGGACGTGGTCGAGGCTCTGGGGCTGAAGGATCCGATCCTGGTCGGCCACTCGATGGGCGGAATGATCGCAGCCGAGATGGCGGCGCTGCAGCCCAACGATCTCTCGCGCCTGGTGCTGATCGCCCCGGCGGGGTTGTGGGACGACGATCATCCGGTGGTCGACATGTTCTCGACCCTGCCGTTCGAGATGCCGGCGCTGTTGTTCCACGACCCTGTGGCGGGCGCGGCCACTCTGACGGCCGGGCGCAACGTCCAGGACCCGGGCTTCCTGCAGGCCTATCTGGTGGCCAATGCGCGCCAGCTCGGCATGGCCGGCCGCATCTTGTTCCCGATCCCGGAGCGCGGACTGGCGCAACGGCTCTATCGGATCAAGGCCAAGACGGTGATCGTCTGGGGAGACTCGGACAAGCTCATCTCGCCCACCTATGCTCATGCCTTCAAGAAGGGCATCGCCGGCGCGCAACTCGTCTCGATCCCCGAGGCCGGCCACATGGTGACGATCGAGCAGACCGCCGCGGTCGTGGAGGCCGTTTGCAGCCTGGGCTAGGGCGTTGGACGTACTACATGTGAGCGATGCCTGCCGCGCATCAAGCCTTGCTGTTCGAACCGGAGCCCGCGGGTCCCGAGGGGTTCGTCTATCGCGCAGACTTCGTCTCGCGCGAGGAGGAGGCGGAGCTGGCGACCTGGCTCGGGAGCCTGCCGTTCGCGCCGTTTCAGTTCCATGGCTACGAGGGCAAACGCCGCGTGGTCTCGTTCGGCTGGCAGTACGATTTCTCGCGCAGCCACCTCCTGAAGGCGGACGATATTCCACCGCAGTTGCTGGCCGTGCGCGCGCGGGCCGCCGAACTGGCGGGACTTCGGCCGGGAGACCTGCAGCAGGTGCTGTTGAACGAATACTTGCCGGGCGCGCCGATCGGCTGGCATCGGGACCGGCCAGTGTTCGCGCAGGTGGTGGGGGTCAGCCTGCTCGCGCCCTGTGCGTTCCGTTTCCGCCGGCGCCTCGGCGAGGGGTTCGAGCGCAAGACGCTGACGCTCGCCCCGCGCTCGGCCTATGTGCTGAGCGGGCCGTCGCGGACCGATTGGGAGCATTCGATCCCGCCGGTAGCCGAGCACCGCTACTCGATCACCTTTCGCAACTTCCGCGGCGCTTCACCCCATTGATCGCCATGGCGAGAAGGGGCATCAGTCCGTTCGCTGGTTGTCGAGAGGCCGGTGGGAGGTGTGATTTCGATGAAGACCTTGATGATCGCGGCGGGCGCGGCGGCTCTGATCGCCGGCGCGGCTGAGGCCAAGACCCTGACGGTGTCGCCGGGCGGGGACGTGCAGGAGAAACTGCAGACCGCGCTGCTGGACGCCAAGCCGGGCGACACGGTGATGATCGCCGCCGGTCGCTATGAGCTGACCGACGGCCTGTCGCTGGACGTGGCGGGGGTGACGGTGAAGGGCGCGGGGCCGGAGGCGACGGTGCTGTCGTTCAAGGGCCAGAAGAGCTCGGGCGAGGCGTTCCTGGTGACCTCGAACAGGGTCATTGTGCGCGACTTGGCGGTGGAAGACTCCAAGGGCGACGGGATCAAATCGAAGGGCGTCGACCAGATCAGCTTCGTCAATCTGCGCGTCGAATGGACCGGCGGGCCGAAGGACACCAACGGCGCCTATGGGGTCTATCCGGTGGCCTCGACCAATGTTCTGATCGACCGCGTCACCGTGAAGGGCGCGGCCGACGCCGGCATCTATGTCGGCCAGTCGAAGATGATCATCATCAAGAACAGCCGCGCGGAATTCAACGTCGCCGGGATCGAGATCGAGAACTCGATGAACGCAGACGTGCACGACAATGTCGCGACCCACAACGCCGGCGGGATCCTGGTGTTCGACCTGCCGAACCTGCCGCAGATGGGCGGGCATTCGACGCGGGTGTTTAACAACAAGGTGGTGAGCAACGACACCCAGAACTTCGCGCGCAAGGGGGCGATCGTCGGCGACGTACCGACCGGCACCGGCATCATGCTGATGGCCAACCGCGATGTGCATGTGTTCGGCAATGAGATCGACCAGAACAAGACCGCCGCGGTGATGTTGGTGTCCTACACGCAGAAGTACGACGACCTGACGTATGACCCGCTGCCGCGCGACATCGTGGTGCGCGACAACAAGATCGGCAAGAACGGCTGGGACCCGCAATTCCCGGGCGGCGACGTGGTGGCCAAGGCGCTGGGCGGCACCCTGCCGCCGGTGATCTGGGACGGGGTGACCAACTATACCCGCAAGGGCGGGACGGCGCCGGAGGTGGTGCACGTGCGGCTGCTGGACGGGCCGGTGGCCAATCTGCATTTCGCCGCGCCGGGCTCGGTGTTCACCGCCAAGCCGGCGGTCGTGCCCTCGATCGACGACGGGCCGATGGCTGAGCCGAAGCCGGTAGTTCTCCCCAAGGCTCAATCCGGCCTATGAGGGCGGTGATCGCCGCCCTGGCGGCGATGG
This sequence comes from Alphaproteobacteria bacterium, assembly GCA_025350685.1. GTDB lineage: Bacteria > Pseudomonadota > Alphaproteobacteria > Caulobacterales > Caulobacteraceae > Phenylobacterium. The sequence continues at coordinate 2,940 of JANXXK010000177.1, forward strand.
CCTGCCTGGGCGCGGGACCGGCGCCAGGGGGCGTGGCCTTGGACGTGCTGCTGGCGGCTAAGCCGGCGCCGACGCTTGCGGACTATCATCTGTTTACGGACGAGGATGCGCAGCATCCCAATGCCGGCGTCACACCCTATGCGCTGAACACACCGCTGTTCAGCGACTATGCGGAGAAGACGCGGTTCGTATATCTGCCACCTGGAACCAAGGCGCGATATCGGCCGACCGGAGCGCTGGACCTGCCGGTGGGCGCGGCGCTGATCAAGACCTTCGCCTATCCGGCGGACTTCAGGCGTCCCGGCGAGAACGTCCGCAAGCTGGAGACGCGGCTGTTGATCCATCGCCGCTCCGGCTGGACGGCGCAGACCTATGTGTGGAACGCGGCGCAGACGGAGGCCGTGCTGAAGCGCGCCGGCCCGCGGATCGACGTCAGCTTCGTCGACGCAAAGGGGCAGAGGCGCCAGGTCGACTACAAGGTGCCCAATTCCAATCAGTGCAAGGAGTGCCATTCGCTGTCCGGCCGCATCGCGCCGATCGGGGTGAAGGCGCGCAACCTGAACGGCGACTTCGCATATGCCGAAGGGGTGGAGAACCAGCTGGCGCACTGGACGCGGGCGGGCCTGCTGGCCGGCGCGCCGGCCCCACAGACGTGGCCTCGGACCGCGGTGTGGGACAGTCCCTCAGAACCGCTCGAAGGCCGCGCGAGAGCCTATCTCGACGGCAACTGCGGCCACTGCCACAACCCGCGCGGCATGGCGTCGACTACCGGCTTGTTCCTCGACCTCGAGGAGGCGCGGCCGAACCGGCTGGGCTTCGGCAAGCGGCCAGTGGCGGCGGGCAAGGGCTCCGGCAACCTGGAGGTCGACCTGGTCCCCGGCAAGCCGGACGCCTCGATAATCGCCTACCGCATGGCCTCGACCGACCCGGGCGTGATGATGCCGGAACTCGGTCGCTCGCTGGTCCATGACGAGGGTCTGGCCCTGGTGCGGGACTATATCGCCAAGGCCGCGCGGCCTTAGTCTCTATTTCCAATATGGAAGAAGTTTCGCGCTGAGAGCGGCGATTATCATTCTCCAGGAAGGGCATAGGTTTCGCGGCGAACCTGTTTCCCTCTTTCGGAGATTCACCCGTGCGTCATTTGTTCCCCGCTGCCGCCTTCGCCCTGGCGGCCGCGCTCACCTTCTCCCCCGCCGCCCACGCCCAGGCGATCAGCCCCTCGCCCACCGCCGTGCAGGCCGGCGCGTTCAAGCTCGACCCGGCCCACTCCAAGGTCACCTGGTCGATCAGCCACTTCGGGTTCTCGACCTACGTCGGTCAGTTCTCCGCGGTGAACGGCACGCTGAAACTGGACCCCAAGGCGGTCGGCGCCTCGGCGGTCGATGTCAGCGTCGACGCCAATTCCCTCGGCACCCTGAACCCGGCGCTCGACACCCACCTGAAGTCGAAGGACTTCCTGGACGTGGCGGCCTTCCCGGCCGTGACCTTCCACGCCACCGGCGTCGCCCAGACCGGCGAGCGGACCGCCGACATCACCGGCGACCTGACCCTGCACGGGGTGACCAAGCCGGTGGCGGTGCATGCGACATTCGTCCAGGGCGGCGCCAATCCGCTCGACAAGAGGTATGAGCTGGGCTTCGCCGGGTCGGCGGAAATCAACCGCTCGGACTTCGGCATTAAAGCCTATCTGCCGGCGCTCGGCGACAAGGTCACCCTGATCATCGAGGCCGAGTTCAAGGCGGTTCCGGCGGCGTAATCCATGCCGTCCAAACGATGCAAGGGCCGCCTGCGAGGGCGGCCCTCTTCGTTGGCTAGAGCAGGTCCCCGCCGCAGGCGCCGGCGGTCGAGCCAGTGGCCTTGAAGGTCTTGATGACGTTGCGGCCGACCGTCCAGCGGTGCACCTCATCCGGCCCGTCGACCAGCCGCTGGCTGCGGATGTGGGTGTACCAGGCGGCGAGCGGCGTATCGCGGCTGTAGCCCAGCGCGCCGTGCAGCTGGATCGCTGTGTCGACCACGTGGTGGACCATGTGCGCCAGGTAGACCTTGGCGATGGAATTCTCCTGGCGCATGTCCATGCCCTTCTCCGCCTTGTAGGCGATGTGCAGGAGCATCAGGCGCGAGATGTAGAGCTGGCTCGCGCACTCGGCCATCATGAACTGGACGGCCTGGCGCTCATCCAGCTTTTTGCCGAAGGTCTCGCGGTTGGTGATGTGCGCCGCGGCTAGGTCCAGCGCGCGCTGGGCCATGGCGATGTTGTGCATGCCGTGGCGCAGGCGCCCGTAGGCCAGGCGGTGCTGGCCCATGTCGAAGCCCTTGCCCTCGCCGCCGACGATGTTCTCGGCCGGGACGACGAGGTCCTTGATCTCGATCTCGGAATGGCCGCCGCCCATGATGTGCGACAGCGGGCCTTCGGCGGCCATGGTGGGGATGTCGCGCTTGATCTTGTAGCCGGGGTTGGGCAGCTCGACGATGAAGGTCGAGAACTGCTGGTGGCGCGGACCCTCGGTGTCGGTGCGGGCCATGACCAAGGCGAGGTCGGCAGCGCTGGCGGCGGAGGAGAACCATTTCTCGCCGTTCAGCACATAGTTCTCGTTGCCGTCCTTGACCGCGGTGGTGCGCATGCCGGTGGCGTCGGCGCCGGCGGCCTTCTCGGTCATCGAGTAGCAGACCCGCTTCTCGCCGTTCAGCAGCGGCTTGAGGAACTTCTCCTTCTGATATTCGGTGCCGTGGGCGATGAGCGTCAGGATGGTGGCGTCGTCCGGACCCTGGCTGTTCATGGAAAGCGCGCCGACGTAGCTCTCGCCCAGCTCCATCTGCACCAGGGCGTTGGCCAGCGGGCCCAGGCCCATGCCGCCGTATTCCTTGGGTACGAAGGGCATCCACAGGCCCTGGGCGCGGGCCTTCTTGCGCAGGTCGTCGAGGACCTTCTTGTAGCTCGCCTTGTCCTTGATTTTCTCCTGGGCGGGGATGCATTCGTCATGCACCCACTGGCGGACCTTCTCGCGAATGGCCTTGGCCTCGGCGGGGATTTCGAAGTCGATCGACATGGCGGTTCCTCAGGTTTTCTTTCGTTGGAACCAGCCAACGACGCCACGGCCCGGCGGGCAAGCCGCAACGTTCAAACAAGCGTAAGAAAACCACCGCAACGGGCTCAGGGTTTGGCTGTCGCGCCGCGTTCGTCGGCCTCCTTGCGGGCGCGTTCGAGCTCTTCGCCTTCGGGGCCGTCGAGGGCTTGCTCGGCCTCGCGGGCCTTCTTCTGGACCTGGCCGCTCCTTACGAAGGCGCGTTCCTCGGCGTCGAATTTGCGCCCGGCGTCGTAGTTGCCTTCGCCCTGGATGTCCTTGTTGTCGGTCATGGCTGAATCCTCCGTTCTCCCACGGGAGCTAACCCTGCGTAGCGCCGCCGGTTCCCCATAGAACATCTCGATCCTGTCGATAGAAACAAACGATTGGCTCTATTTCCGTTCGTGGAGCTATTAGGCCATTGAAGTCGTCCACCAGCCTCGGAGACCACCATGAGCCTCGGCAGCAGCAAGACCCTTGAGAACTTGAAGGCCGCCTTCGCGGGCGAGAGCCAGGCGAACCGGCGCTACCTCTACTTCGCCCAGAAGGCCGATGTGGAAGGCTACAACGACGTGGCCGCGGTGTTCCGCTCCACGGCGGAAGGCGAGACCGGCCACGCGCACGGACATCTTGAGTTCATGGAAGCCGTTGGAGATCCGGCGACCGGCCTGCCGATCGGCCCCACCGGCGACAACCTGAAGGCCGCCATCGCCGGCGAAACTCACGAATACACCGACATGTACCCGGGCATGGCGCGCACCGCCCGCGAGGAGAACTTCGACGAGATCGCTGACTGGTTCGAGACGCTGGCCAAGGCGGAAAAGTCCCACGCCGGCCGCTTCCAGCGGGCCCTCGACACCCTCGACTGATCCATTGCGGATCGATCGGAAATCGCCAAGGCGGCGGCCATGACGGTCGCCGTCGACGCTCCAGCGCGGCAGGATGAGACGTGAGCGACAGCCCACCCAAAGCTCCGGCAGACAGCACGGCCGGCCCTCCGCGGGAGGGCAGTCTCGACGCGCCGTTCCGCCATCCGATCGCCTGGCGCGACGAGGCCTACTACGACCTCGCCAAGGTCGAGGCCGAGATGGCGCGGCAGTTCGACGTCTGTCACACCTGCCGCCGCTGCTTCAATCTTTGCGACAGCTTCCCGCGGCTGTTCGACCTGATCGACGAGAGCAAGACCGGCGAGCTCGATAGCGTACCGGCGTCCGAGTACGCCAAGGTCGATGAGGCCTGCACGCTGTGCGACATGTGCTTCATGACCAAGTGCCCCTATGTGCCGCCGCACGAGTGGAACGTGGACTTCCCGCACCTGATGCTGCGCCACCGGGCCGCCACCCGAAAAAAAGACGGCGGCGAATTCGTGCGCGAACAGCTCGGCGAGACCGACCGCAACGGCAAGCTGATCGCCCCGGTGGCGGGCTTGGCCAACTGGGCCACGGACACCCGCAACAGCCTCACCCGGAGCCTGATGGAAGGTGTGCTCGGCATCGACAAGGACGCCATCCTGCCGAAATACCATTCGAAAA
>JANXXK010000204.1 GCA_025350685.1 Alphaproteobacteria bacterium
GGCGAAGACGCTCGACGTCGATACGCGCACCACCCTGCTCGACGCCTTGCGCGAGAATATGGGCCTGACCGGCTCGAAGAAGGGCTGCGATCACGGCCAGTGCGGCGCCTGCACGGTCCTGGTCAACGGGACGCGGATCAATTCCTGCCTGTCGCTGGCGGTCATGCACGACGGCGACGCGGTGACCACGATCGAAGGGATCGGCACGGTCGACAAGCTGGCGCCGATCCAGACCGCCTTCCTCACCGAAGACGCCTTCCAGTGCGGCTACTGCACGCCGGGCCAGATCTGCTCGGCGGTGGGCATGCTGGCCGAGGTCGCCGACAATTGGCCCAGCCAGGAGACCGCCGACCTGACCGGCAAGATCAAGCTCACCGACGACGAGCTGCGCGAGCGGATGAGCGGCAACATCTGCCGCTGCTCGGCCTATCCGCAGATCGTCGCGGCGATCCGCAGCGTCGCAGGAGACGCGGCATGAGGCCGTTCACCTACGAGCGGGCCGCCGACGCCGCCAGTGCGGTGAAAGCCGCGACGGAGACGCCGAACGCCAGGTTCGTCGCCGGCGGCACGAACCTGCTGGACCTGATGAAACTGGAGATCGAGACCCCGACCCACCTGATCGACGTCGGCCGCCTGCCGATGGCCGGGATCGAGGAGACGGCGGAGGGGGGCCTGCGCATCGGCGCCATGGCCACCAACAGCCATGTGGCGGCCGACGCCCGCGTGCGGTCGCGCTATCCGGTGCTGACCCAGGCCATCGTCTCGGGCGGCTCGGGCCAGCTGCGCAACAAGGCCACCACCGGCGGCAACCTGTTGCAGCGCACCCGCTGCGCCTACTTCTACGACACCGCCAAGCCTTGCAATAAGCGCGCGCCCGGTTCCGGCTGTGGGGCGCTCGAAGGCCTGAACCGCAACTCGGCGATCTTCGGCGCCAGCCACGCCTGCATCGCCACCCACCCGTCCGACATGGCCGTGGCGATGGTGGCGCTGGGCGCGTCGGTGGAGGTGCTGTCGCCCTCCGGCGGAGCCCGCAGCTTCCCGCTGATGGAACTGCACCGGCTGCCGGCCGAGAGGCCGGATGTGGACACCCACCTGGTCCCGGGCGAGCTGATCACCGCGGTGGTGCTGCCGCCGCCGCCCAAGGGTGGGCAGATCTACCGCAAAGTCCGCGACCGGGCGTCCTATTCGGCGGGGCTGGCCAGCGTCGCCATAGCCGGCGGCCAGGTCGCGCTCGGCGCCGTGGCCCACAAGCCCTGGCGCGCGGCGGAGGCGGAGGCCGCCCTGGGCGCCGGCGCCTCGCCCGCCGAGGCCATCGCCGCGGAGCTGGCCAACGCCAGCGAGAACGGCCGCAACGGATTCAAGATCAACCTCGTCCGCCGCCTAGTTCCGGCGGCGATCGAGGAGGCTCGCAGCAACTGGGCCGAAAAGAATGGGAGCGTCGCATGAGCTCGGTTCTCGACTGGGAAGCCACCCCCAATCCGGTGAAGGAAAACCGCGCCGGAAACATCGGCAAGGCGGTGGACCGCTATGAGGGCCCGCTGAAGGTCACCGGCACGGCCCCCTACGCCTACGAGGTCGAGCCGCCATCACCGCCGGACTATGGCGTGATGTTGTCGGCGCCCATCGCCAAGGGCCGCATCACCGCCATCGACACCAAGGCCGCCGAGGCCTCGCCCGGCGTGCAGCTGGTCTGGACCTACAAGAACGCGCCCAAGCAGGGTCCGCGCCCCGAGCGGTACGACTTCTTCACCCCCTCGCCGCGCCCGGCGCTGGAGTCCGACCAGGTCTATTATTTCGGCCAGCAGGTGGCCGTGGTGGTCGCCGACACCCTGGAGAACGCCCAGGCCGGCGCCGCCCTGGTGGAGCTCAGCTTCGAGGCCGCGCCGCAGTCGGTGATCTTCTCCGATCACTATGACGAGGCCGACCAGCCGCCCGGCGAGTCCGACATCGAGATCGGCGACTTCGAGACAGGCTTCGCCGAGGCCCCGGTGCAGATCGACGACATCTGGCGCACGCCCCTGCAGAACCACTGCCAGATGGAGCCCTGCGCGACGACCGCCTGGTGGGATGGCGACCAGCTCACCGTGCACACCTCGGTGCAGATGGTGCGGTTCGCCCAGAACTCGCTCGCCGAGACCCTGATGGTGCCGCACAAGAACGTGCGGCTGCTGACCCGCTATGTGGGCGGCGGCTTCGGCGGCAAGGGCTCGTTCTACGAGGACCTGGTGCTGGCCTCGCTGGCGGCGCGCGAGCTGGGCCGGCCGGTGAAGATCGCCTTCTCCCGCCAGCAGATGATGCACGGCACCGTGCACCGGCCGGCGACCGAGCAGCGGGTGCGGCTGGGGGCGACCGAGGACGGCCACCTGACCGCCATGTCGATCATGACCACGACGCACTGCGACCGGCGGGGCAATTTCACCGAGCACGCGTCCAACTTCGCCCGCAACCTCTACGCCGCCCCCAACCGGCTGACCGGCCACCGCCTGGTGCGCCTCGACCTGCCCGTGGCCAGCGCCATGCGCGCGCCGGGTGAGGCCTCGGGTACGCTCAGCCTCGAAGTCGCCATGGACGAGCTGGCCGAGAAACTCGGCATGGACCCGATGGAACTGCGGATCCTCAACGAGCCGCCGACCGACCCGGAAACCGGCAAGCCGTTCTCGATCCGCCAGCTGGTGCGCTGCATGCGCGAGGGCGCCCAGCAGTTCGGCTGGGACCGGCGCAATCCCAAGCCCGGCCAGGTCCGCGACGGTCGCTGGCATATGGGCCTGGGCATGGCCGCGGCGATTCGCGGCAACTTCCTGCTTCCGGCCAAGGCGAGCTTCACGGTCGACGCCGACGGGGTAATCACCGTCAAGCAGGGCATGACCGACATCGGCACCGGCACCTACACCGTGCTGGCCCAGATCGCGGCGGAGACCCTGGGCGTGCCGCTGGGCGACGTGCGCGTGGAGATCGGCGACTCCGAGCTGCCGCCGGCCCCCGGCTCCGGCGGCCAGTTCGGCGCGGCCACGGCCGGTTCGGCGGCGCTCGACGCCGGCATGAACCTGCGCAAGGCCATCGCCGAGATCGCGGTCAACGACCAAGCCTCGCCGCTCTATGGCGGGCCATCGGAGGACATCACCTTCCAGGACGGGGTGATCGCCATTTCCAACCGATCCGAGCGGCTGTCGGAGCTGATCCGCCGCAACCGTCCCGAGGGCCTGACCGCCGACGGCGAGGTCCGCCCCGCCGCCGACGCGGCCAAGTGGAGTTCGCACACCTACGGCGCCCACTTCGTCGAGGTGGCTGTCGACACCGTCACCGGCGAGGTGCGCACCCGCCGCATGTTGGGCGTGTTCGCCGCTGGCCGGATCCTCAACTGGAAGACCGCGCGCAGCCAGCTCACCGGCGGGATGATCTGGGGCGTCGGCTCGGCGCTGACCGAGGGCAATGTGGTCGACGCGCGCTACGGCTCGCTGATCAACCAGGATCTGGCCGGCTATCTGGTGCCAGTGCAGGCCGACATCGGCGAGCTCGACGCGATCATGCTCGACGAGGTCGACGACAAGGCCAATCCGATGGGCATCAAGGGGGTCGGCGAACTCGGCATCTCCGGCGCGGGCGCGGCGGTGGCCAACGCCATCTACAACGCCTGCGGCGTGCGCGTGCGCGACTATCCGATCACTCCGGACAAAGTCCTGGCGGCGCTGGAGGCCCAGGGCCGCTGAGGGGCTGATCTTTGATTTTCGCAACACCGTTCTGCGAAAATTGCGTCTATCGGCGTGTCGGATCTTACCTATCTCAGGCGTCTTGAAGGCAGAGCTTCTTCAGGGCGTTCGAGGACGGGACATGAAACTCATACTGCCACTGGCGAGCCTTGCGGCCGTCATTACACTGCTCTTCAACAGCTGGGTCGCGGGCGGCTTGGGCTACCTCTAACCGACAACAGCCCGGAGTTCGCGCAGCACCCGGGCGAGGTCGCCCTCTCGGAAGGGTTTCTGCAGGACCGGCGAGCCGCGATCGACGTCTCTCAGGCCGGCATCCCCGTAGCCGGTGGCGAAGGCGAAGGGGCGGCCCTTTTCACGCAGCAGGTCGGCCAGCGGGAAGATCGGCTGGCCCCCCAGGTTCACATCCAGCACCGCACAGTCGATGCCGCCGGCGTTGACCAGCTCGATGGCCTCGTCCAGCCGCGCGGCCGGGCCCACGACGATGCAGCCCAGATCGCTCAGCATGTCCTCGATCAGCATCGAGACCATCATCTCGTCTTCGACGATGAGCACGCGCAGGCCCTGGAGCTTCGTAGTGTCGGTCATTGGAAGGGGTCCTGCATTGTCGAACGGCGCCGCTGATCTTGGGCTTTCGGTGAGACCAGGGGAAGGCGTGGCGCGCGCGTAAATTTGGCTCATGACACTGCATCTCCCCAACTCGCCAAGCTTGGCTGAACGTCCTGGTCGTTGCGCGGGTTCCCAGCTCAAGCCTTGTCGCGATCCTTGGCGGGCCAGATCTGCAGCTGGGTGACCTGATTGCGCTTGCGGGCCAGCACGCCGAAGCGCTGGCCGTGGAAGGTGAAGGCCTGGCCGACGTCGGGGATGGCGCGCGCCTCGTGGATCAGCAGACCAGCCACGGTGACCGCCTCGTCGTCCGGCAGGCCCCAGTTCATCGCCCGGTTGAGGTCGCGGATGGTCACCGTTCCCTCGACGATCACCGAGCCGTCCGCTCCGGCCCGCACGCCCGGCAGGGCCACATCGTGCTCGTCCTCGATCTCGCCGACGATCTCCTCGAGGATGTCCTCCAGCGTCACCAGCCCCTGCAGGGCGCCATATTCGTCGACCACCAGGGCGAAGTGGGTGCGCGCCTTGAGGAACGCCGCCAGCTGGTCCTTCAGGCTGGTGGTCTCCGGGATGAACCAGGGCTCGCGGATGATCGCGGCCATGTCGATCGCGTCGATCTTGCCGTCGGCGGCGGCGATGGCCTGCAGCAGGTCCTTGGCGTGCAGCACGCCGACGATGTTCTCCGGGTCGTCGCGGTAGAGCGGCAGGCGCGAGTGCGTGCTCTCCAGCGCCGCGGTCAGGATCTCGCGCGGGCTGAGCGCTGCGTCGAGCGTGACGATGGCTTTGCGGTGGAGCATCACCTCGCTGACGTCCATTTCCGCCAGGTCCAGCACCCCGCCCAGCATGTAGCGGTCGCCGCTCTCCACCAGGCCGCCGGAGTGGTGATACTCCACCGCGCCGCGGATTTCCTCGTGGGCGGCCAGCACGTCCATCTCCATGGACATTCGGAAGCCGAACAGCCGCAGGATGTGCCGGACCACCCACTGGATCGCATAGATGATCGGTCCGAACACCCGGACCACCAGCAGCGCAGGGCCGGAGAGGAACCGCGCCACGTCGTCGGACCGCAGGATAGCCAGCGTCTTCGGCAGCACCTCGGCGAACACCAGAAGCAGCGCGGTCATCACCGCCGTCGCGGCGGCCACGCCCCAGCCACCCGGGATCGCCCGGGTGATCACCTGGGTGGCCAGCGCCGAGGCCAGGATGTTGATCAGGGTGTTGCCCAGCAGGATCGACCCGATCATCGTCTCCTGATCGCCGAGCAGCCGATTGACCCGCCCGGCGCCGCGGTCGCCGTCCCGTTCCAACTGGTGCATGCGCGCCCGGCTCGCCCCGGTCAGAGCGGTCTCGGCGGCCGAGAACAGGGCCGACATGGCGATCAGGCCGAAGACGATGGGGGCAAGGGCGATGATGGCGCCCATCAGCGGGCTCCTTCCTGCTGGAGGAACGCGGCGACCGCGCCGGCGTCAACGTCCCTGGCCACGAAGGTCTCGCCGAGCCCCCGCGCGAGAATGAAGGTCAGCCGGCCGTCCTCGGCCTTCTTGTCCTGGGCCATGTGACGGACCAGCCGGGCGGCGTCGAAGGGATGGCCGGGAACCTCGGCGAGGGTGGTCGGCAGGCCGGCGGCGGCGATGGCGGCGGCGGCGCGGTGCGCGTCCTGGCTCGGCGCGAGGCCTTGGGCGGCGGAGAATCGGAAGGCCAGCGCCTGGCCGGCCGCCACGGCCTCGCCGTGCAGCAGGGCCGCCCCGTAGCCGGTCTCGGATTCCAGGGCGTGGCCGAAGGTGTGGCCCAGGTTGAGGAGCGCGCGGCGGCCCTGTTCGGTCTCATCCTCGGCGACGATCTCGGCCTTCATTTCGATCGACCGGGCGACGGCGTGGGCGAGCGCCTGCGGCTCGCGCGCCAGCACCTTTTCGCCATTGGTCTCGAGCCACTCGAAGAAGTCGAAGTCGCCCAGCAGGCCGTACTTGATCACCTCGGCGTAGCCGGCGCGCATCTCGCGCTGCGGCAAGGTGGCCAGCACGTCGAGGTCGGCCAGCACCAGTTTCGGCTGGTGGAAGGCGCCCACCAGGTTCTTGCCGCGCGCGGTGTCGATGGCGGTCTTGCCGCCCACCGAGGAGTCGACCTGGGCCAGCAGGGTCGTGGGGATTTGCACGAAGTCGATGCCGCGCTTGTAGATCGCCGCGGCGAAGCCGGCGAGGTCGCCGACCACGCCGCCGCCGAAGGCGGTGATCACGTCGCCCCGGTCGAGCTCCAGCGCCAGCAACTGGTCGGTGACCTCGGCCAGGCCCTCGAAACTCTTCGATTGCTCCCCTGGCGCCACGACCACCGGCGAGACCGTGACGCCTGAGGCTTCCAGGGCCGCGGTCAGCCGCGCGCCGTGCATGCCCCAGACGGTCTCGTCACTGACCACCGCCGTGCGCTTGCGTTTCAGGAACGGCGCGATCCGTCGCCCGGCCTCGTCGAGCAGCCCCGGCCCGACCAGGACCTCATAGGACCGCGCACCCAGGCCCACGCTGATCTGGCGGGTCATTGGGCGTGGGTCTCCAGAAAGGCGGTGATCGCCTGCATCACCTGGTCGACGGTGACGTAGTGGGCCGCATCGCCGGTCTCGACGATCACGTCGGCCTGGCCGTAGATCGGATAGCGGGCGGCGGCTTGTTCTTTGAGGACATCGATCGGGTCCTTGCCGGCCAGCAACGGGCGGGTGTCCTTGCGCGAGACCCGGCGGGCCAGCACTTCGAGGTCGGCCTTCAGCCACACCGAGATCGCCTGGGACTTGATCAGCTCGCGGGTCTGGTCGTTCATGAAGGCGCCGCCGCCGGTGGCCAGGACGTGTGGCGGCTGGTCGAGCAGGCGGGCGACCACCCGGCGCTCGCCTTCGCGGAAGGCCAATTCGCCCAGGTCGGCAAAGATGTCGGAGATCGACCGGCCGGCCGCGGCCTCCACCTCGGCGTCGGCGTCGCGGAACGGCAGGTCCAGCGCGTTGGCCAGCCTGCGGCCCACGCTCGATTTGCCCACCCCCATCAGGCCCACAAGGGCGATGGTGCGGCGGCGCAGCGGGTCATTGCGGTCCATGAACGGCCTAGTGTCCCGATTCCAAAGGTCGCATGGCTCTGGGGGAGGCTCCGACGAACTTCGGAATCGATAGGGACACTAGCAAGTCCATGTTTCTAGTGTGGTTTACGGTTCTGAAGTTCGCAACCGAGCTTGCTCCAAACCGATGCGAACTTCAGAACCACCACACTAGGCTTACACGAGCCCGCGCCCTCGCGCCAATCTGGCGCGCCCGCTATGATCGGCCCCATGCCGCGCACCGCCAGCCTCCTCGCCGTGCTTCTCGCCCTCTGTTCCGCGATGGGGGCCGCGACGGGCGCCGCGGCCCAGGGCGTCGAGGTGACCACGCTGGCCGCGCCGGACGCCTTCACCACGCCGGGGCGCGCCACCGGCCTGCCGCCGGGACTGTGGACCGGGACCTCGCTCAAGACAGCCCGCACCGTGCTGTCGTTGCTGGCCGCCAAGCCGCTGTCGCCGGCCGCCGCGGCGTTGGCCCGCCGGGTGCTGGCCACCGGAGCCCCTGGGCCCGAGGGCGCGCGCGATCCGGAGCTGACCGCGGCCCGGGCCAGAGCGCTGTCCTTCCAGGGCGACCCGAAGGCGGCCGCCGCCGTCCTCGCCCATGCCGCCGGCGCCGAGCGCAGCCCCGAACTCGCCCGCGCCATCGCCGAGACCGCCCTGCTGGCGGGGGAGGACGCGCGCGCCTGCGCCACGGCCCAGGCGCTGGGCGAGGGCCGCGACGAGATCTACTGGCTGCGCCTGCGCAGCTACTGCCAGGCGATCGGCGGCCAGACCGCCCAGGCCCAGCTGACCTTCGAGCTGGCCCAGGCCCAGGCCAAGGACGCGGTGTTCGGCCGGCTGATGGGCGCCAAGATCGCCGGCGCCGGCGATCCAGGCCCGGCGTCGCTCCGCAACGGCCTCGATCTGGCGCTGTCCCGCAGCCTCGGCCTCGACCTCAGCGCGGCCAAGGCTGC
>JANXXK010000207.1 GCA_025350685.1 Alphaproteobacteria bacterium
AAGGACCTGATCGGCAAGACGGCGCCTTCCGGCAAGACCGTCGGCAACGACGAGGACTTCGCGGTCGAGCTGCTGGAGACCGAGGGCGTCTCGGTGGTGTTCGGCGCGGCCTTCGGCCTCTCGCCGCACTTCCGGATCAGCTACGCGACATCGAACGCCCAGCTGGAGGACGCCTGCGGGCGCATCCAGCGGTTCTGTGCGGCGCTGAAATAGGCCCCGCGCGGTGGCGGCCCAGAGCGGCCTGGACCCGTCCGTCCGCGCGGTGTTCGACGCCTATCCGCAGCCGGTTCGCGACGCCCTGCTGGATCTCCGCGGGCTGATCCTGGACACGGCGGCGGCTACCCCCGGCGTGGGCGCGCTCAACGAGGCGCTGCGCTGGCAGCAACCGTCATATCTGACCACCGAGACCCGCGCCGGGACCACCATCCGCATCGATGCGCTCAAGGGCTCACCGGACGGCTACGCCCTCTACGTCAACTGCAAGACCAGCCTGGTGGAGAGCTACAAGCACCTCTACGCAGGCTCGTTCCGGTTCGACGGTCGGCGCGCGATGCTGTTTTCGGCGGCGGCCCCGCCGCCGCAGGACGCGCTTCGGCACTGCATCGCCCTGGCGCTGACCTATCACCTGCAAAAAGCGGCAGCCTAGGGTTTCTGGCCGGGCGTCCAGATCGGCTGGAAGTCCGAGTCCAACAGCCAGGTGATCGGCGCGACCATCGAGCCGATCACGGTGTCCATGAACGCCAGATCGACATGGTTCAGGTCGTCCGTGGCGGCGTGATAGGTCGGCGGCACCGGCCAGGCGCTGATCGTCTGAGCGATCACCCCGCGCAGCGCCAGCTCATAGTTGTCGGAGCGCTGGAAGAAGTTTTGCGACGGGTAGAGGTCCGGGCCGACGTGGGCGCCGTGGGCCTGCAGGGTCGGACCCAGGTTGGTGCGCTCCCAGCCGGTCATCATCAGAGCGCCGGGCCGCTGGGGATCGTCGACGCCGATCATTTCGAATTCGAGGTTGGCCACCAGGTCGCTAAGCGCCATCGGCGGGTGGGCCAGGGCGAACTGGGCGCCCAGCTTGCCCTCCTCCTCGCATCCGAAGAAGCCGAAGTAGACGGTGCGGCGGTGTCGCGCCTGGCCGCCGAGGATGCGGGCGAACTCCAGCACCGCCGCTGTGCCTGAAGCATCGTCGTTGGCGCCGTGGAACGTCACCCCATTGCGGACGCCCAGGTGGTCATAGTGCGCGGTGAGGAACAGCGCATGGCGGTCGGCGTCGGCGCCCTTGCCGTGCAAGACGCCAAGCACGTTGTAGGTGGTCCGCGTCTTCGGCGGGCCGCGCGGGGCGTCGAGCTGGGCCTGGCCTTCGCCCATCGCCCTGAGCGCCGCCATGGCGTCCGGCTTGACGAAGATGGAGAGGCCATCCCGCAGGCCAGGCCGCCCATCGACGCCGACGACCTGGGTGCGGCCTGGCGCGCGGGCGGCGAATTCGGTCCAATGCTCGTCGATCTGCTCGCTGGCCGGCGCGACCACGGCCACCGCGCCTTCGCGCAACAGGGTCTGAACGCCCGGCAGGTCGAAGAAGGCGCTGTCGTAGACGACGACCTTGCCCAGGACCGCCGCGGCGGTGGCCTGGGCGTCGCGGACCACCATAATTGGGCCCGCCAGCGACTCCGGCGCCTCCAGGGCGATCATGTCGCGGCCCTGCACAATCGACAGGCTCTTGTCGCCGCGGGTGACCGTGAGGGTGGCCGGCGCGGCGGCGGTGGGGGTCAGAAGCTCGACGGGCTGCAGGTAGGTGTCCGGCCCAAACCCGGCGTCGATCCTTGTGCGTTTCAGGGTGTCGACGATGAACCGGGCGGCGGCGTGCTCGTCTTCGGTCCCGCAGCCGCGGCCGCGCAGCTCGTCGCCCGCCAGCCGCTGCATGTTGGACCGGACACACTCCGCGCAGACCACCGGCTTTGCCGCGTTCGGCGAGCTTGGCGCGACGGCCGCGGCGGCGGCCGCCAGGATGGCCGCGAACAGGATTGACGGCTTCAACGCGGCTCCGGATCACTTCCGGGCGACGGCGTCGCCCGATGCCAGGGTGGAAACTGGCACGGGGCGGGTTTGCGCCGCTAGACCCTGTTCGGTTTTGATTGAATCAATCAAAACCGGAGAAGCCGGGTCGTCGCTCAAACTTGCGAGCACGATTCAGGGTTTTGATGGGTCCATCAAAACCCATCGTGCTCTAGTGCTTCTCGCGCCAGGCAGCCTTCGCGGCGTCCTTGGTCATCGACAGGCGCACGGTGTCGTCGTCGATCAAGTCGACCCAGCTCATTGGGATGAGGTGGTGCTTGAGGCCGGAAGCGAGGTCGAGCTTGGTCAGCTCGATCTGATCGCCTGTCACCTTGTCGACGCGTCCCACGTGGCGGCCATCTGAGCCTTCCACGTCCATGTGTTCGCGGATCTGGGAAGCCTGGATCATCGTCATCTCCTTCTCGCCTTGGGGCTTGGGAAACGACGAAGGCCGTGGGAAGTTTCCCCCATGGTCGAGCCGATCAATCTCAACAAGGCCAGGAAGGTCCGCGCCAAGGCCGCCGCCAAGGCGAAGGCCGATCAGAACCGCGCGCTGTTTGGATTGCCGAAGATGCAGACGCTGAGCGCAAGGCTGGAGGCCGAGCGGGCCCGGCGCGCGCTTGAGCAGAAGAAGCGGGACGACTAGGCGCGGGCTTCCGGCGGGATGGCATCGTAGATCGTCGCCGGGGTGATGTTCAGCCGGTGACGCGCGGCCTCCAGCGGCTCCGCCATCAGTCGCTCATAGTCCTGGCCCAGGAGCCATTTGGCGGCCTTGCCACGTTGGTAGCCCTGCCAGATGGCGCGGACGTAGGGGTGCGCCTGGGCGCCGCGGGCCCGGTTGGCGGCGCCGATGGCGATCAGCGCCCAGCCCAGACCCTTGGTCTGCGCATAGGAGAAGGCCACCAGGCACGCCTCGCCCAGCCCGTCGCGGTGATAGCCACTGAGGATGTGCCAGATGTCGTGCACGTCGCGGGTGCGGCGGCCCATCCAGGCGTAGGGATGCGGCTCGTCCACGTGGTCGGCGTTCTGGCGGCTGACGTCGATCAGGCCCTCGGCCGAGATGTTTTCGGAGCGGATGAAGCTGCGGTAGGCCGCGCCGACGCTGCCCTCGGGCAGGCTGTCCAGCCAGGCGTCGTCCATCAGCCGGCGGGCGAACTCCGGCCGCTCGTAGGCGATGCGGCCGCCCTGCGCCGTGGTCAGCAAGCGATGATAAGCCTTGGCGGTCGACGTCCCGTTAAGCGCCCGCATGATCTCGAAGACCTGGCCGGTGTCTTCCTTGTCGTTGAGCAGGCGGCGCAGTGCGCGCAGCGCATGCATCCAGTCGAGCTTCGGCGCGCTGGCGCGGAAGGCGGGGCGTTCAGCAGCGTCGATCACGGTCATTGGCATACCCAGGCTCAGCGAACCGCTCAAAGATGACGACCCCGTCAACTTTATGCAAGGGGTTTGATCGCCCCCCAATTTGCTCAGCAGGGCGAAGCGGCGGATGGATAGGACCATGCCGACCTTGAAAAAGCGTTCCGTCCAGCTGTCGGGCCACGCCACGTCGATCGCGCTGGAGCCGGAGTTCTGGGCGATGCTGGAGGCCATGGCGGCGGCGGAACGGCTGAGCCTTGCCGGCCTGATCGGGCGGATCGACGACGCGCGCCAGGGGCGTCCCCTGGCCTCGGCCTGCCGGGTGGCTGCGCTGGCCTTCGCGGGGCGGGGTTAGGCGCGGCCGCCGCGGGCGGTGCGGCGCATGCGGCGGACGCTGAAGATGCCGAAGCGCCAGGTGAGCCAACCGAGCAGCAGGCCCAGGCCCAGGCCGATGGGGACGATCCACCAGCCGAGGAGTTCGCGGCCGGTCTGGGTATGGTCGGTGACGCCCAGCATCCACGAGTAGCTGTCCTCCGACTGCCGCCACAGGCCGGCCCGGCGCGGGTTGAACGGCTTCACCGCCGCGGTGATCAGGCAGGCCGCGGCGAAAGCGTAGCCGCTGAACGAGACCAGGAACGCGAACACGCCGTAGGCGCTGAGGCTGGCCAGCCGGCCGATGGCGCTTAGCACCCGCCAAGGGGAGCGGTTGGTCTCCAGCTCGGCGGCGACCCGCTCGGTGACGTTCAGCCGGGCGACCTCGCGGGGCGACCCCAACTCTTCAATGGCCGCCTCTATGGCCCGCACCGAGTGGTCGCCAGCGACCTTGTCGAGCACGTGGCTGCGGAGTTCGGCGATCGTCTCGCGGGCCTCGGCGTCGGGCAGGCCGCCCAGGTGGCGCTGGATCTGATGCAGGTAGGTGTCGAGGTGAGCCTGGCCGGCGTCCCGGCTTGTATTGGGACTCATTTGGAAGCTCCTTCCAGCGGGGCGAGCAGGCGCTCGAGCCCTGTGGCGAAGGCGCGCCAGCTCTGCGCCATCTCGCGCACGCGGCCACGCCCGGGGGCGGTCAGGCGATAGTATTTGCGCGGATGGCCGGCGTCGGCCTCCACCCATTCGGAGTCCACCAGCCCCTCGGCCTTCATCCGGCTGAGCAGCGGATAGATGGTGCCTTCCGGGATCGACATGCCGGCCTGGCTGTGGAGCCGCCGGAGGATCTCCAGCCCGTAGAGCTTCTCGGGCCAAAGGACAGCCAGGACCGCGAGGCCCAGGCCGCCCTTGCGCACCTGGATCTCCCACTTGCCGAGCTCGTCGAGCGAGGGCTCTCGTTGATCGTTCATGCATCATACCTTGCATATCTATGTATCATGCGTCAACGTGTATGTGGACCTGGAGGACCGGCCATGACGTCGAACTCGCGCACCGACCTTGAAGCCGTCGTCGCCCGCGAGACCCTGCGGGAGCGCATTCTCAGCGGGGCGGAACTGGCGGCTGCGGCGTGGATCGTCATCGGCCACAACGTCTTCCACGTCTTTCCCAACGAGGTCGCGATCCTGGCTGTGGTGGCGCTGGTCTCGGCACGGCTCATGCGGGGCGGGCTCGAAGGCCTGGGCTTCCGCCGCCCCAGATCGTGGCGGTTGGTCGTCGGGCTGGCGCTGGGCTTCGTGGTGGTGCGCTGGGGGATCGGCTACATCGTGGAGCCGCTCACCGCCAGCTTCTGGCCGCCGATCCACGCGCCGAAGGGAACCGATCAGATCGTCGGCAACCCGCTGGCGGCGCTCGCCGCCCTCGGCCTCATCTGGACCTTCGCCGCGTTCGGCGAGGAGATCGGCTACCGCGGATACATCATGGGCCGCGCCGCCCACATGTTCGGCGGCGGACGCGCCGCCTGGTTCGCCGGCGTGAGCATCTCAGCGGTCCTGTTCGGCTACGGCCATTTCTACAAGGGCCCGGCCGGCATTCTCGATTCCGGCATCGCCGGCCTGCTGATGGCCGGAGTCTACCTGGCCTCGGGCCGGTGCCTGTGGACCTGCATTCTGGCGCATGGCCTGAGCGACACGCTAGCGGTTGTGCTCACCTACCTTGGCATGAACAGTTGAGCTGAATGTTCGCCGAGCCGCCGCCCGCCAGTCCGCCTGCGATCACCGAAGCGCAGCAGAGGGACCTCGACTGCATGAGCATCGGGGCGGTGTTGGGCAATTCGACCCATGGCGCGGGGACCAACCCCTGGGCGGCGCGCCTGGTGCGGATCTACCTTGGCCGACTGCGGAGCAGCGATCCCTCTAAGGAGTGGCTGCGGTTGATCGTGCCGGAATCGGAGATGAGTTACGGCTGGTTCCTGGGACACCTCAGAGAGTGCCAGCGGCCCCTGCGTCCGGCCCTGCCACGCACCGCCCCCACCCAGGCGGCGCCCCCGCCCCTGCCGCAGAGCCAGCCTACAGGCGGGTAGAACACATCACGAACGAGCGGGCGCCCATTCCACGGCCGACGTGCTAGATGAAACCCGATGTCTTCGCCTGAGTCCGACTTCGAGCCCCCTGCCCCGCGGGTCAGCGACCTGGCCCGCGCCGACGCGCGGCCGGCCGACTATCTCGACGGCCTGAACCCCGAGCAGCGGGCGGCGGTGGAGGCCACCGAGGGCCCCGTGCTGGTGCTGGCCGGCGCGGGCACCGGCAAGACCCGGGTGCTGACCACGCGGCTGGCGCACATCCTGGCCACCGGCAAGGCGCGGCCGTGGGAGCTGCTGGCCGTCACCTTCACCAACAAGGCCGCGCGCGAGATGCGCGAGCGGATCACCCACATCATCGGACCCCAGGCCGAGGGCCTGCGCTGGCTGGGCACCTTCCACTCCATCGCCGCCCAGATCCTGCGCAAGCACGCCGAACTGGTTGGTTTGAAATCGAACTACACCATCCTCGACCAGGACGATCAGGAGCGGCTGATCAAGCAGGTTCTCGAAGCCGAGAACATCGACGCCAAGCACTGGCCGCCCAAGATGCTGGCCGGGCTGATCGACCACTGGAAGAACCGCGGCTGGACGCCGGAGAAACTCCCCCCCGCGGAGGGCGCCCACTTCGCCAACAACAAGGGCCAGAAGCTCTACCAGGCCTATCAGGACCGGCTGAAGGTGC
>JANXXK010000215.1 GCA_025350685.1 Alphaproteobacteria bacterium
CCGCGAATCCGACCGGGTCGTGCGATATCTTCACCGGTCTGGTCACGCGCGGTCAGGATGTGTCGGGGTCGAACCTGCCCAACGCGCCGAAGAACAAGGTGGCGTTCAACGCCAACTACACCTGGGTTCTCGACACGGGCTCTGTAACCGGCAGCGCCTCCTACGTCTGGCGTGACAAGCAGTTCGGCTCGATCTTCAATCGGTCGTACTACGAGGCTCCGTCGTGGAGTCAGGTTGACCTACGGCTCACCTATAAGGACAAGGCCAACAAGTACACGATCATCGCCTGGGTGAAGAACCTCATGGACGACATCGGTTACGAAGGCGGCGCGACCGCGGGGCGCCAAGCGGGCTTCGCGCCGGCCTACACGCTGGGCCTGCCGGGCATCGCTCCCACTCCGGTGATCCAGAGGATCGAGTCCACTTATACGATCACCCCGCCCCGCACCTACGGTATTGAGCTGCAGTACCGCTTTTTCTAGGCCCCATCCCTGACGGGTCGGCTGGGGCGCTCTACCTTCGGGTAGGGCGCCCTCGTCATTTGAGGGTCGCCTATAGCCTGGAACAATGTCGAAGCGCCTCGCCAGCACCCAGCATCCGCGGACGATCCAGGACGTTCTGGACCACGCGGCGTTAGCCCTCCGCGAAGGTCGGCCGCAGGACGCCGTCGAGACGCTGCGGCGGGCGACGCAGGTGCACGCACCTCACCCGTTGGCCTTCCTGGAGCTCGGAGACCTGCTGGGTCGGCTCGGGCGCTACGATGAGGGTATCGCCGCGTTCGAGGCTGGCCTGGCGCGCGAGCCGGACGCCATCATCCTGCGGGTCGGCCTGGGTTACGTGTTGCTCAATCGCGGCGACCGCGCCGCCGCCCGCGCCCAATTCGAACAGGTCCGCAGCCTTGCGCCCGGGCGCTACGACGGCCTCGTTGGCCTGGCCAATGTCATGGCCCTCGACGGCGAGTACGCCGCCGCGGTCGAACTGTATCGCCGCGCACTTGAACTGCAGCCCGACAACGCCCTGACGCAAATCGGCGTCGCCCGATGCCTGCTGGAGATGGGCGAGCGCGAAGCCGGCGAGGCGGCCCTTCGCGCGGCGACCGCGGGCGCTGCCGAGCGGGCCTGGCCGGCGGTTGCTGCGCTGGCTGCCACGCCGCACGGCCGGGCATTCCTGCGACCCAGCGCGGTCGCCGCGTTCCTCGGCGTCGAGCCGTCCTGAGCCGTCAGCCGCGGAACCGCTTGCGATAGACCCCCTTCTCTCGGCGGATGTCATTGAGCAGGTCGTGGGTCCGCCTGGCCTCCTCGTCAGTGAAGGCCGCCGAGCGTGATGCCCACTTCTCCCGGCGGATCGGGAAACACTGGGCGACCGGAGTGCCCCTCGGCAGAACGCCGCTGAAGTTCGCGTCATTCCAGTGCGCCGGGAAATTGATCCAGGTGTCGTGATAGAGATCGCAATCGACCAGACCGGTCAGGGTGGTGAACGGTAGGTCGAAGCGGTTCACCGGATGGGTAAACAAAAGCGAATAGCCCTTCGGCGCCTGGATGGTCCACAGATTGTGGAATTTGATCAGGAAGCGGTCGGCGTCGAACAGCGGCGTGCCGGCGACCTGGCTGGGGTCGTGAAGGCCGATGGGCGAGCGCGCGAAGCCGACGGTCCCGCCCGCCGGCAGGTCCTCGTCCCAGGTGAACTGGCCGTTCTCGACGGTTAGGTCGCAGATCAGCGGGATCAGGAAGCCGCTGGTCATGGCGTCGATGAAGGGCGGGCAGCGCTTGACCGTATCCTCCTCGCCGGAAAACGAGGCCGACACGGCCTGGGCCGGCATCGCCTTCAGCCACTCAGGAAGGCCTTGCGCCGCCGGCGTCGGCGACGGCAATCGACCTTCGAGTTCCTTCGGACACCGAAAGTTCAGCGTCATGGCCTCGTCCTGTCGTGGCATCGTCTTCCCTTCGCGCCCCGGCCCCGCCTGCCTATAGTCGCCGCAACAAGACCGCGGGAGGCGCCACCTGTGACCACCAATCCTACGACCTTCCACGATATCCGCTACGTCGCCGGCGACGGCCTTGGGGTGATCACCCTGGACCGGCCGGCCTACCGCAACGCCCAGAGCTACCGGATGCTGGACGAGATCGACGCGGCCTTCGACCTGGCGCGCGCCGATGAGGCTGTCCGCGTTGTGGTGGTGCGCGGTTCGGGCGGCGTGTTCTCCACCGGCCACGACCTCGGCACCCCCGAGGGGATGGAGTACCGTCAGGCGCTGGGCGCCAAGCCCGGCATCCAGACCTACGACCAGTTCAAAAAGTACAATCTCGACCTGCTGCTGAAGTGGCGAAATTTCCCCAGGCCGACGATCGCCATGGTCGAGGGCTACTGCATCTACGCCGGCTGGATGCTGGCCGCGGCCATGGACGTGGTTTTCGCCGCCGAGGACGCCCAGTTCCTGGGCGGCTTCGTGGAATACAATTCGATCCCCTGGGACATCGGCATCCGGCGCGCCAAGGAGCTGTGCTTCGAGAGCCGCTTCATCTCCGCCGCGGAGGCCGCACGCTACGGTTTCGTCAACCGGGTGCTGGGCCCGGCTGAGCTGGAACGCGAGACGATGGCCTGGGCCCGCCGGGTGGCCGAGAACAGCCCCGAGGCGCTGCGCATGGCCAAGATCCAGATGAACAAGGCCCAGGACGCCCAGGGCTTCACCCAGGCGGTGGAGGACTCGCTCGGCGACTATTGCGCGATGATGTGGATGCCCGGTTCAGCGATGCGCATGGAGGGCGAACGGCGGCTGCTCACCGTCGACCTGGCCGTCAGGGGCCGCAAGGGTGATCGCTTCGGGCTAACCTCCCCCGCGTAGCGGCGCAACGGGAGGCAGGTCCTAAAGCGCCGCCTCGATGGCGCCGGTGATCTCGGCGGCCTCTGGCTCGGTCCGCGGTCCGAAGGCGCCGATCGCCTGGCCGTCCTTGCCGATCAGGATCTTGTGGAAATTCCACACTGGCACGGCCGGCTCGCCGAGCTGCCCCTCCGCCCACTTGTAGAACGGGTGGACGCCGTCGCCCTTGACGTCGACCTTGGAGGTCAGCGGGAAGTCCACCGAAAACCGGGTCTCGCAGAAGTCCTTGATCTCCGCCTCGTCGCCCGGCTCCTGGCCGGCGAACTGGTTGCAGGGCACGCCCAGCACCACCAGCCCCTTGTCGCGGTAGTCCGAATAGAGCTTCTCCAGCCCCTCGTACTGCGGGGTAAGCCCGCACTTCGACGCGGTGTTCACCACCAAAACCACCTTGTCCTTGAAGGTGGTCAGCGGCAGCGGCGCGCCGTCGATGGTCTGGAACGCGAAGTCGTGGGCGCTGGCGGCCATGGCTCTGTCTCCGGGTGGAAATGCCGGCAAGGCTACAGGTTCAAAGCCCGCCGTTCCAGCATCCTGGCTCAACCTGAGCTTCGCGGGGACGCCCATTTCGCCTAACCCAAGGCATCTGACGCCGCGCCATTTATTTGGTTTGCATTTTGACCGTGGGAAAAGTGACGCATTCCGAATAATCGGTACTTAGTTAACGCCGATAACCTACATTTGGAAGTTGACGGACTCTCGCCCCCGACAGACGTTTCCACCTAAGCGCAGAAAATAGCGCCCTAGAATTATTCGCTGGGAGGCGACCCATGAAGTTCAAGCATCATCTGATGGTGAGCAGCGCGTTGTTCGTCAGTGCGCTGAGCGTCCAGGCCCACGCACAGTCGAAGATCGCGACGACAGCCGCCGCGGCCGCTTCGACCAACACCATCGAAGAGCTGGTGGTCACCGCCGAGAAGCGAGAACAGAACCTCCAGGACATTCCGATCGCGATTTCGGCGTTCACCGACAAGCAGCGCGATATCATCGGCATTCAGTCCATTCAGGACATGACCAACTTCACGCCCGGTCTCCAGTATTCGACATCAACCGACCGGGTGTCGCTGCGCGGCCTTGGACGCCTGACCAACGTGTTGTCGGCGGACGCCTCGGTCGCCAACTACGCCGACGGCGTCTACGAGACCTTCGCTGTGCGCGCGGGCGCATCGACCCTGTTCACCGATCGCGTCGAGGTCTTGCGCGGCCCGCAGGGCACCCTCTACGGACGCAACTCGATCGCCGGCGCGCTCAACATAATCTCCAAGCGCCCGACCGAGGAATGGTACGCCGAAGCTCGGGTCGGCTACGCGAACTACCAGCACAGCGACGTCGAATTGGCGGTTTCCGGCCCGACGATGATCCCGGGCTGGACCTTCCGCCTGGCCGCCCAATGGGAAGATCAAGAACAGGGCTGGATCAAGAACACCGTCCCCAACAAGGCCAGCGAGGGCAATGTTCTCAACACCTTCTACGTCGAAGGTCAGATCCAGGGGAAATTCGGTGACAAGCTCGAGATGTGGTCGAAGTTCGGCTACACGAACTGGAAGAACGGCGCGGGCGGGCCGGGCTCGCAGTCGGGCGGCTGGACGCCCAACATCTATTCAGCCGACCCCGCGCACCCGAATCAGATCCTGCCGGACATCAGCGCGACCAACCGCAACGGCGGCAACGGCTTCAACATCATCGAGTTTCCGCAGGCCTCCACCAACATCAACGCCGGCTTTGGCTGCAGCGGCCTGGCCACCAACGTCATCTCGGCGAACGGTCCCGGCATCGCCGGTTGTGTGAAC
>JANXXK010000239.1 GCA_025350685.1 Alphaproteobacteria bacterium
CTTCATGATCTCCGACGGCTGGATGGTGATCGGCCCGGCCTGCAGCCAGCGCTGCGCGCCCAGGGCATGGTGGCCGACGAACATCACCGCGATCAGCAGCAGGAAGCCGATCCCGTAGACCGGATAGGCGAGCGCGAACCAGACGCGGATATCGATAAGGCTGAGCACGATCATGATCGCAAAGAACACGGCGTAGCGGATCATGTGCGGCGCGGCCCACGGCCACCAGGATGAGCCGGCGATGGAGAACAGCATCACCGCGCCCGCGCCGGCGATCAGGGTGATGGTCAGGCAGAAGATCCAGTCGATCTCGCCGATCTTGACGATCAGCCGGTCGCGTTCGCCGGGTCGGGTGAGCGCCGAGACGGTCATGCGGTGGGGGTTCCGGTGGGCGCGGTGGGGTCGGGCGTGGTCAGCGGGTCAACGACGTCGGGGTCGCTGGTCGTCGGCGCCAGGGCTGGCATCGGCAGGGGCTTTTCCACCCGGGCGCGGATCTCGGGATCCTTCAGCAGGGCCGTGCGCATGATCTCGCGCGCTCGGGGCACGGCCGCCGAGCCGCCGAAGCCGCCATGTTCGACAAGCACGCTCATGGCGTAGCGGGGGTTGTCGACGGGCGCGAAGGCGATGAACCAGGCATGGTCGCGGAATTTCCATTCGCCCAGGGCGCCGTGCACGCCGTGGCCGCTGGTGTAGTTGAAGCCCTGGGCGGTGCCGGTCTTGCCCGCCATCTTCACATCGCCAAGGCCCAGGTCGCCGAACAGCGCGGCGGTGCCCGAGACGGTCACCTCGGCCATGGCGATCCGGACAAACTCGATGTGCTCGGGCGCCACCTGCAAATCGCCGAACGCCGCGCCAGAGGGCTGCGGCACGCCGCCGATGGACTGGATCAGCCGCGGATGCAGCGCCTTCGTGCCATTGGCGAGCCGGGCGGCTTGAACGCAGAGTTGCAGCGGGTTGAGGTGGGTGTAGCCCTGGCCGATGCCCATGCTAGGGGTCTCGCCGGGATGCCAGACAGGGTCGTTCTTGAACGCGCGGCGCTTGTAGGCGGTGTCGGGCACCAGGCCCTTCTTCTGTCCGGGGATGCCGATATCGAAGATCTCGCCCAGGCCGAACCGGCGCGCCACGGACGCCATCTTGTCGGGCCCCAACGTCAGGGCGCACTGGTAGAAATAGATGTCGCAGGAGCGGCGGATGCCGCCCTTCAGGTCCAGCGGCCCGTGCGCCTCGTCGCAGTGCCAGGTTCGGCCGCCCCAGAACCAGGCCTTGTTGCAGACGTGGACGGTGGCCGGATCGTAGCCGTTCTCCAGCGCGGCGATCGCCACCATGGTCTTGAAGGTCGAGCCGGGCGGATAGGTGGCCGTGAGCGCCTTGTTGAACAGGGGCTTGTGATCGTACTGGGCCAGCGCCCGGTACTCGGCCCCGGTCAGGCCGCGCACGAAGCGGTTGGCGTCGAAGCTGGGCCCCGAGTACATGCACAGGATGTCGCCGTTGCGGCAGTCCATCATCACCGCCGCACCCGACTGGTCGCCGAACACCTCCATGGCGCGATTCTGGATGTCATTGTCGAGGGTGAGCACGATCTCCTTGCCGGGAATCGCCTTGATGTCGCCGGCGGGGTCGGTGGACACCTCGTGACCGTTGGCGTCGACCTCGACTTTCTGAGCTCCCGGCTTGCCGCGCAGGTCGAGGTCGAAGGCGAGTTCGACCCCCTGCTTGCCGATGCGAAAGCCGGGATTGAGCAGGATCGGGTCGGCGTTGGGCCCGGTGGCGGTGAGGTCGGTCTTGTTGACCTTGGCAACGTAGCCGATCACGTGGGCGAAGGCCGCGGAGGGATAGACCCTGACCTCGCCCATGTCGGCCGTGACCCCGGGTAGCTCCGGGGCGCGGATGTTGATCGCGCTGAACTGGTCCCAGCTCATGTCCTCCATCACCTGGACGGGGGACTTGCGGGGCGCGTTGGCGATGTCCTTCAGCAGGCGTGCCTGGCGCGCGTCGTCCAGCGGCACGAACTGGGCCAGCGTCTTGACCGTCTGTGCCGGGTCGATCCCTTTGTCCCTGGCGACCATCAGCCGGAAGTTCGGGCGGTTCGAGGCCAGCACCACGCCGTTGCGGTCGACGATCAGGCCGCGCGGCGGCGGCGTCAGCTTGAAATTGAACTGGTTGGAGGCCGAGAGCTTCTCGTAGCGTTGGGTCTCGATGAGCTGCAGGTGAGCCAGCCGTCCGCCCAACGCCAGCAGGCCCACACCGGCGAAGCCGCCCAGCAGGAAGGCCCGGCGGTGGAAGATCCCCTGCCGCTCGTTGACCTCGGCGAAGAAGATGGACGGCTCGGACATCTACCGGAACCTGACATCGGCGTCTTCGAACAGGTCGACGAGCCGCTGGGCGTAGGGATAGAGCACGATTGTGGCGAGGAATTGCCAGGCCATGGGGATCAGACCCGGCGATGACTTGGAATCCAGCATGACGAACAGATAGCCCGACACCAATGCGGTGGCGGTGACCAGGCTGTACCATGCCCACAGGATCAGCCGGTTCTGGCCGGCCATCATGGTGCGGCCGGCCAGCGCCACCCCATAGGCGATCAGCAGGCAGATGGCCCACAGGCCCAGCGGCCCGCCCCAGAAGAGGTCGAGGAAGAGGCCCACAACCAGAAGGGCGAAGGGCGCCAGCACCGAGGGCCGGATCACCGCCCAGGCGAAGGCCAGGGTGATCGCGAACACGGGCTCGGGCAGCTGCAGATTGAAGGCGCGGAGCGGGATGCCGAAGAGGACCGTGGCGGCCAGCACCTGCAGCATCGGCACGCCCAGCCAGCGCCAGGGCTCGAGCGGCCTTGCTGCGCTCACGGGTTAGTCCCGTCTGACGGCTTGGGGGCCGGCGGTTTGGGTTTCGGCTTCGGCTTGTCCGATGCCGGCTTGTCCGATGCCGGCTTGTCGGGGGCCGGCTTGCCGGCGGCTGGTGGATTGGGCTTGGCGGCGGCAGACTTTGTCGCGACGGGCTTGGCGGGTTCCACGGCCGGCGCGGCGGCGGTCGTCGCAGCCGCGGGCTTCGGCGGGCTTGGCGCCGCCGTGGTGACCGTGCGGTCGCCCGCCGTCGGCGGCGGCGCCGGCATCTCGTTGAGCTCGTGCTGGTTTACCACCTGGGTGAAGTCTTCGAACAGCAGGATGCGCACATAGTCGATCGGCGCCCGATCGGAGGCCAGGACGATCCGCCAGCGGCCGTCCAGGCCCTTGACCGCCGTCCCCACCGGCAGGCCGCGGGGCAGGACGCCACCGTCGCCGGAGGTCAGGACGCGGTCGCCTTCGCGGATCGGGTCGCGGCCGCGCAGGTAGTCGAGCCGAGGGTTGGGTCCGCCATCACCCGTCAGGATCGCGCGCGCATTGGTCCGCTCGTCCATCACCGGCGTCCGCGAGGCGATATCGGTGAGCAGCAGGACCCGGCTCGCGCCGCGCGTTACGCCGATCACCCGGCCCACCAGACCGTTCTCGCTCATCACCGGATTGCCCGGCTTCACCCCCTTCTCGGAGCCGGCGTTAGCCAGGCGGGTGTCGGCGAAAGGGCCCCGGCTGTCGGTGACGATCAGCGCCGTGGCCATGGGGATCGGCGGGTCGGTCTTCAGGCCGAGCACCGTGCGGTAGCGCGCGTTCTCGCTCTTCAGCGCGATGGCCACGTCGCGCCACTGGCGCATATCCTTGAGCTGCGCCTTGAGGTCGGCGTTCTGCGAGCCGGCGGCGAAATAGTCCTTGATGGCGTCGACGCCATGGCCGATCCAGCGGCCGGGCGCGGTCAGCACGTCGCCGACGGGGGCCATCACCGTGTCGCTGGCGCGCCGGGTCGCCCCGTAGGCCTCAGCCTTGAAGGTCTCGCGGCGGTCGGACAGCAGGATGGCGGTCGCCGCCACAGCAGCCACGATGAGGGCGATGGCCGCCGCCCAGGTCAGCGGGACCTTCAGTTCACCGAGCGGATTGTCCCTGAAGGACACTTAGGCCTCGTTCCAGCAGTCGTGCGGATAGCCCCCGGAACCCCGCGACTCGCGCAACCTAGGCTAGCGTGGATTCGAGCACGCCCTTCATCCATTTCGGATGTTCGAGCACCTTGCCGCAACCGAGCGCCACGCAGGAGAGCGGGTCGTCGGCGACGGTCACCGGAAGGCCGGTGTGATCGCGGATCTCGGCGTCCAGGCCGCGCAGCAAGGCCCCGCCGCCGGTCAGCATGATGCCCTTGTCGGCGATGTCGGAGGCGAGCTCCGGCGGCGTGGCTTCCAGCGCCATCTTCACCGCGTCGACGATCTGGCCGACCGGCTCGGCCAAGGCGTCGGACGCCTGTTTCTCAGAGATGCGGACTTCGCGCGGCACGCCTTGCATCAGGTCACGGCCCTTGACCTCGATCGACAAGCCCTCACCGTCGGCCGGAGCCCTGGCGGTGCCGATCTCCTTCTTGATCCGCTCGGCGGTGGTCTCGCCGATCAGCAGGTTATGGTTGCGGCGCATGTAGGAGATGATCGCCTCGTCCATCTTGTCGCCGCCGACCCGGACCGAGCGCGAATAGACGATGCCGGACAGTGACAGCACGGCCACTTCGGTGGTGCCGCCGCCGATGTCGACGACCATCGAGCCGGTCGGCTCGTGGATGGGAAGGCCGGCGCCGATCGCCGCGGCCATCGGCTCATCAATGAGGCCGACCCGTCGCCCACCCGCATTGAGGCAACTGTCGTTGATCGCCCGGCGTTCCACGGCGGTCGCGCCGGACGGCACGCAGACGATGACCTTGGGGTTCACGAAGCCTTTGCGGTTGTGAACCTTGCGGATGAAGTACTTGATCATCTCCTCAGCGACTTCGAAGTCGGCGATGACCCCATCGCGCATCGGCCGGATGGCTTCCATGTGGCCGGGCGTGCGGCCCAGCATCTGCTTGGCCTCTATGCCGACGGCGTGGACGATCTTGCGCCCACCGACATTGCGCAGCGCCACCACCGAGGGCTCGTTCAGCACGATGCCCTTGCCCTTCATGTAGATGAGGGTGTTGGCAGTGCCGAGATCGATGGCGATGTCGTTGGAAATTGCGCCGAAGAGCGAAGAGATCATGGAGGGCCCTGGAGACTGGGGGCGGGAATGGGACGGATGCGCCGGTGGGCCGAAACGACCCGCCGACGCACAATATGGCGTCGAGTCGTTACGAAATACTGGCGGACACCGCGTGTCCTGCCCTGCTCATGGGTTGATTTCAAGGCATAAAGAGCGCCGCGCGCGTTCGCGCCGCAGGCGAATTTCGCAAGTCTAGGGCGAGCGTTGCACGTTTGACGGGGTGGCGAGCGTGTGAGCGGGCCGCCCTGGAGCCTATTCCACGGCCAGGATCACGTGCGGCGCCTTGATCAGGGCGGTGACCACCTCGCCCTCAGCCAGGCCCATGGCCTCGGCGCTCTCCACGGTGATGGTTGCGGTCAGCGTCTTGCCCTGGGCGATCTCCAGCACGATCTCGCTGGACACCCCGCCGTCGGTGCGCGAGGCGACGACGCCAGCGATCTGGTTGCGCGCCGAGGTGACCAGGTCCATGCCCTTGGCCAGCACCACGAAGCTCGACTTGATCAGCGCAATCGCAGGGCGGCCGACGGCCAGGCGCAGAGCCGCGACGCTGTCGCGGGTGACCACCGCGGTGATCTCCAGCCCCTCGGTGACCGTGAGCCCCACTTCGGCGTTGACCTCGCCCACGGTGATCCGGCTGACGGTTCCGCGCAGCGCATTGCGGGCCGAGGTCTGCATGCCAAGACTCCAGAATAGGCCGCCGAGGTCGTCGGCCGGCGCGCCAGCGAGGCCCTGTTCAATGCGCGCGATGACCTCGGCCAGTTCGGTCTCGACGCGATGGAAAGCCTGGACCACCGCCCGGCCGGAGGGTGTCAGTTCGGCCGCCCCACCCTGGCGGCCGCCGGCCTTGGCGGTGACCAGAGGGGACTCGAAGAGGTTGTTCAGCGCCTGCACAGCGTCCCAGGCGGCCTTGTAGCTCAACCCAACCTTCGCCGCCGCCGCCCGGATCGTGCCGAACTCGTCGAGCGCCTCCAGCAAGGCGATGCGCGCGCCGCCGACGCGTGGGCCCTCGCCCCGGCGCAGGGACAGGGCCGCATTGAGCAGCGGTGTGACCATGACCGTTGTGTAGCGTGACTGCCTATCGTGGGGCAATCGGCCGGCGTGTGGCTCAGGTCGTCGCTTGGGTGATCCTGCCGGCGGCGCAACCTCGGATGCGGCTGTCAGCCCAGGGCGGTCATCACCACGCCCACCGCCGCCAGCGTCCCACCGGCCAGCTGGCGGCGGGTCAGGCGTTCCTTGAACAGGCGACGCCCGGCGGCGGCGGCGATCGGGCCCTCGATGACGCCCACGGCGCGCACCTGCCCAGCCGGGGCCAGCGCCAGCGCCGAGAACCAGCAGGCCGAGGCCGCCGTGCCGAAGAAGCCGGCCCCCAGCGAGACCCGCCAGGAAGCCCAGACCGCGCTCAGCGCGCTCGGCCGGATCGCAGCCAGCAACAGGACCATGACCAGGGACTGCAGAGCCTGGGCGACGAAGAGCGCGGCGGTGGCCGAATAGATCGGGTGCGCGGGCTCCAGAGCCAGGCCCGCCTGCCGGTAGCCGTTGAGCGCCACCGCGAAAGCCACGCCGGAGGCCAGGCCGTAGAGCGAGCCGAGCCCGACGCCGGTGGCCTGCCCGCGCGGCGGCCAGGAGAGGGTGAGCAGGGCCAGCGAGGTCACGCCCACGCCGATCCACTGGACCCCGGTCAGACGGTCCCCGAAGGCGAAGAAGCCGATCAACGCGCCCAGCGGCAGGGACGACTGCTGCATGAAGGTCGCCACCGCAAAGCCGGAGCTGCGCATGGCCATCAGCAGGGCCGCGGTGGCGCACACCTGGGCGACGGCCCCGGCCGCAACGGCGATGAGGAACCGCGCACCGGGATGTGGGGCGGCGTGCGGCGTCAGCAGGGCCACGACGCCGAACAGCGCCAGCGAGAACGGCAGGCCAAACAGGAAGCGGACCAGGGTCGCGCCCCAGGGGCCGGCGTCGCCGACCAGCCCGCGCTGCAGGGCGTTGCGCGCCACCTGCAGCGGCGCGGCCGCTGCGGTCAGGAGAATCCAGAGCATTCCGCAAAATCCCGCTCGTCCCCGGCCAACGGAGCGGCGAAGCCGCGCAGGCCGAGCCGGGGATCCAAGCTGAGGTTCAGGCCATCGAGAGTCCGCTTGGGTCCCGGCTTTCGCCGGGATGAGCGGTGTGGATCAGAACCCGGACGCGATCGCGTCGGGCGCGGACTTCTCTTTCCGCGCCGTGAGGTTGTTGAGCGCGTTGATATAGGCCTTGGCCGAGGCCGTCAGCGTGTCGGTATCGGCGGCCTGGCCGGTGGCGATACGGCCGTCTTCCTCAAGCCGGACGGACACCTGCGCCTGGGCGTCGGTGCCTTCGGTCACCGCATGCACCTGGAAGAGCCGCAGGATCGCCTCGTGCGGGGCGACCTTGTGGATGGCGTTGAACACCGCGTCGACCGGGCCGTCGCCGGTGGCGTTGGCGGACTTTTCCTCGCCGTCGATGGTGACGGTCAGGAAGGCCTCCTGCGGCCCCTCGGTGCCGGCGATGACCCGCAGGTTCTTCACCTGGATGCGGTCGGCGCCGGAAGCGAGCGCGTCGTCCACCAGGGCGACAATGTCGTCGTCGAAGACGTGCTTCTTCTTGTCGGCCAGGTCCTTGAAGCGCTGGAAGGCCTCGTTGAGCGCGTTCTGGCCCAGCTCGTAGCCGAGCGCCTTCAGCTTCTCGCGAAAGGCGTGGCGGCCGGAGTGCTTGCCCATCACCAGGTTGGACGCGCCCTGCCCCACGTCCTCGGGCTGCATGATCTCGTAGGTGCCGCGGTCCTTCAGCATCCCGTCCTGGTGGATGCCGCTCTCGTGAGCGAAGGCGTTCTTGCCGACGATCGCCTTGTTGAACTGCACCGGAAAGCCGGTGATCGCCGAAACGTAGCGGCTGGCGCGGGTGATATGCTGGGTCTCGACGCCGGTATGGAAGGCCAGAGCATCGCCCCGCACTTTCAGTGCCATGACGATCTCTTCCAGCGCCGCGTTGCCGGCCCGCTCGCCGATGCCGTTGACCGCGACCTCCACCTGCCGCGCGCCGCCCTGGACGCCGGCCAGGGAGTTGGCGACGGCCAGGCCCAGGTCGTTGTGGCAGTGGGTCGAGAGCACGATCCTGTCGGCCCCGTCCACGTGCTCGAGGATGTCGCGGAAGATGTCGGCGTATTCGGAGGGGTAGGAGTAACCCACCGTGTCCGGCAGGTTGATGGTGGTGGCCCCGGCCTTGATGGCGGCGTCGACGCAGCGGCGCAGGAAGTCCTGCTCGGTGCGCGTAGCGTCCTGGGCCGACCACTCCACGTCGTCGCAGAGATTGCGCGCGTGGCCCACCGACTTGGTAATCATCTCCAGGATGTCCTCTTGCGAGGCATGCAGGATGTGGTCGCGGTGGCTGGGGCTGGTGGACAGGAAAGTGTGGATGCGGCCGCGCTTGGCCTTCTTGAGGGCTTCGGCGCAGCGGTCGATGTCGGCCATGCCGGCGCGGGCCAGGCCGCAGACCGTGCTTTCGGTGACCAGTTCGGCGATCTGGCGGACCGCCTCGAAGTCGCCGTTGGAGGCGATCGGGAAGCCGGCCTCGATGACGTCGACGCGCATTTCCTCGAGGATCTTGGAGAGCTCGATCTTCTCTTCCAGTGACATGGAGGCGCCGGGCGACTGCTCGCCGTCGCGCATGGTGGTGTCAAACACGATGACCCGATCGGCGTCCGATCGCGGGGCGGTGGAATCGTTAGCGGTGGTGGTCATGGCTGTGGTCTCTTCGCGGGAGTTTCGTTGGGGTCGGGCGCGGGATGGATCCCCTGAGACGCCCGGCCGCGAAGACGCGCAGCCTAAAGAGGCGCCCAGGGGCGGCTAAGCCCCAGCGAAAGGAGAAGCAGGTTGTCGTTGCGCGTGCGCATGGCCACAGGCTCTACCCAAATGGGCGTTAACGCGCAACCAACTTGCGCCAAACGGGCGCTTAAGTCGCTTCTTCGGCAAGAACTTTGCGCACCGCGGGGCGGGCGCGCACCCGCTCGCGATGGTCATGGACGCGCGGAAACCGGCCCGGGTCCACCCCGTCCAGCTCCAGCCAGTCGGCGATGGTGAACAGGTAGCCGTCGCAGACGCTGAATCGCTCGCCCAGCACCCAGGGGCCCTTGAGGAATTCCGT
This sequence comes from Alphaproteobacteria bacterium, assembly GCA_025350685.1. Taxonomy (GTDB): domain Bacteria; phylum Pseudomonadota; class Alphaproteobacteria; order Caulobacterales; family Caulobacteraceae; genus Phenylobacterium. Next base: position 9,240 of record JANXXK010000239.1, read on the forward strand.
CTCGATGAGCGCGAAGCATTCAGCCATGGTCTGGGCCACCTTGCGGGTCATGTCGGCGAACGAGCTTTCCTCGTCGGCCCAGCGGTAGCCGCGGTGACGGTGGGCGTGGGCGACGTGGACCGTGGAGGCGAGATAGCTGTTGAACGCCTGCAGCTGGGCGAAGCCCCAGGCGTCCGTCGGCGCCAGGTTCGACCCCGGGTGGGTCTGGGCGATATAGGCCAGGATGGCCGGCGTCTCGGTCAGCACGCCGGCGTCGGTCAGCAGCGCCGGCACCCGGCCCTTGGGGTTGATGGCGAGGTACTCGGGCTGCTTCTGGTCGTTCTCGCGCATGTTGATGCGAATAGCCTGGTAGTCGGCGCCGGCTTCCTCGAGCGCGATGTGCGACGCCAGCGAGATCGAACCGAGATTGTAGAACAGCCTCAGCATCAGGCCTCTCCCTTGTCGCGGCTGCGCAGCCAGGCCCGGGCCCCCCAGCCCAGCGCGATCCACGTCGCGGCGATGACCACCAGCCAAAGGGCGTCCCTGCCGACCTGGCCCTTCATCAGCCGCACGATGGAATTGCCGGCGAATGCGGTCAGCACGATCTTCGGCACGATGCCCAGCGCGGTGCCCAGGGCGTAGTCCGCCACCGGCATGGGGGTCACGCCGGCGGCCATGTTGATCACGATGAATGGCGCCGAGGGGACCAGGCGGACGATGAAGCTGGCCAGAAAGCCGTTCCGGCCGACGTGGTCCATGAACCGCTTCGCGCCGGCGCCGGAGAATCGCTCCAGCACCCGCGCCCCGGCGACCCGGCCCAGATAGAAGCCGACCAGCGAGGAGACCAGGGTGCCGATCCAGCTGTAGACGCACCCGGCGACCGGTCCGAAGGCCACCACGGCGGCGGCGATCAGCACGATCTGCGGCACACCGACGAAAGCCAGGGTCCCGAAGGCGAGCACCGCCACTGGCAGCGCCCAGGGGCCGTGCGCCGCCGTCAGCCATTGCTGCACCGCCTGCTCGCCATTCAGTCCCATCAGCGGCGCGCCGAACAGGAAGACCAGCCCGACCCCGCCGAACAGCACGAAAGACACCGCCAGCGTCCGCCACGCCTGGGCGTCCATGTTCGACAGGACCTGGAACAGGCGGCGCATGGGCGCTGAGGTCGCCGATAGCACGGGGCGGGTCAAGCTGGGTTCACCCGGGGACCGGCTTAGGCTAAACCCCGCCCCGTTCCTTCAACCTGCCAACCCACGGGAGCCCTGCCCGCCATGTCGCTCGAATCCGCCGCGCTGGCCCGCGTCAAGCCGTCCGCCACCCTGGCGGCCGACCAGAAAGGGCGTGAGCTGAAGGCGGCCGGCCGCGACATCATCTCGCTCGCCGCCGGCGAACCCGACTTCGACACGCCGCAGAACATCAAGGACGCCGCCGTCAAGGCCATCGCCGACGGCAAGACCAAATATACCAACGTCGACGGCATCCCGGAGCTGAAGGAAGCCATCGTCGGCAAGTTCGCCCGCGAGAACGGCCTGACCTACAAGGCCAGCCAGGTGAACGTGTCGCCCGGCGGCAAGCCGGTGATCTGGAACGCCATGATCGCCACCCTGAACCCCGGCGACGAGGTGGTGATCCCGACGCCCTATTGGGTCAGCTACTGGGACATCGTTGCGCTCGCCGGCGGCCAGCCGGTGGCCGCGCCGACCAGCGCGGAGACCGGCTTCAAGCTGAGCGCCGAAGGACTCGACCGCGCGATCACGGCAAAGACCCGCTGGGTGCTGCTGAACTCACCGTCGAACCCGTCAGGGGCGGCCTACACCCGCGCCGAGTTGAAGGCGCTGGCCGACGTATTGCTGCGCCATCCGCACGTCTGGATTCTCACCGACGACATGTACGAGCATCTGGTGTTCGGCGATTTCAAGTTCTCGACGATCGCTGAGGCGGAGCCGGCGCTCTACGACCGGACCCTGACTATGAACGGGGTCTCCAAGGCCTACGCCATGACCGGCTGGCGGATCGGCTATGCGGCCGGGCCCGAGCCGCTGATCAAGCTGATGGCCAAGGTGATGAGCCAGACGACGTCCAACCCCTCGTCGATCTCGCAATGGGCGGCGGTCGAGGCGCTGAACGGGCCGCAGGACTTCATCAAGCCCAACGCCAAGCTGTTCGAAGGCCGGCGCGACCTCGTAGTCTCGATGCTGAACCAGGCCTCGGGGATGCACTGCCCGACGCCGGAGGGGGCGTTCTACGTCTACCCCTCGGTGAAGGACCTGATCGGCAAGACGGCGCCTTCC
>JANXXK010000263.1 GCA_025350685.1 Alphaproteobacteria bacterium
CCCCTTGTTCAGGAAGGCCAGGCTCTTGGGCTTGGCGGGGTAGCCGCCCATTCGCATGTTCTTCTCGTCGGCGACGCGCCAGCCGTGCAGCTGGTTTTCCTGCATGGCGCTGACCAGGAACTTGCCGTCCGGGCTCCAGGCGATGCCCACATGGCTGCCGGCCCAGGAAAGCTTCGCCGGCTTCTGCGCCTCGATGCGGGCGTACCAGAGCCAGGCCCCGCCATAGGTCGCCGCCGCGATCCGCCGGCCCTTGGGCTCGAAGGCCAGGTCGGCCACCGACTTCTCGTGGGCGAAACTGCGTGAAAAGCCGGCGTCTGCTGTGTCGCGCACATGCACGTCGCGCCCCGAGGCAAAGGCGATCAGCCCAGAGGCCGCGCTCGCCGCCACCGCGTCGATCCACTTGCCCGGCAGGCTGGCGAGCTCCTCGGCTCCTGAAACCCGCGACCAAACGAGGCGCCCGTCGTCGCCGCCGGTGATCATTCCCTCGCCGGAAGGATGAGAGACCGCCGCGAGGACAGCCCCGTCGTGGGCCGGGACCGCCGTTCCGCCCTCGAACCTCACCGTACCGTCGCCAAGCGCGAATACCGCTTGGCCGGCAGAGTCGAAGGAGACCGCCGTTATATAGGCGTCGAAGCTTGCTTGCATGGCCCCAACTAGATCGCCGCTTCGGGCTTTACAACGCCGTGGCGGCTTGCCAATGGTCAGCGGACTTTTAACGACGGGCGCGCCTAAGCGCCTCAGGGAAGGAATCTACTATGGGTGCAAAGCTGGGCGGCCAAGGGGGCGGACGCTTCGACCTCGGCCAGAACAGCGACATCAACGTCACGCCTTTCGTGGACGTGATGCTGGTGCTCCTCATCATCTTCATGGTGGCGATCCCCGCCGCGACAGTGTCGATCAAGCTCGACCTGCCGCCGGCGATCCCGCCCCCGCCTGGGACCAAGGTGAAGGAGCCGGTGCTGATCAACATCCAGCAGGGTGGCGGCATCTTCATCGGCGAGAGCGCCACCAGCCTGGACGGCCTGCCGGCCGACCTGGCGAAGAAGCTGGCCGCCGACGATCCGACCCTGCCTCCGACCCAACAGCGCGTGTACATCCGCGCCGACAAGCAGGTCCGCTACGGCGAATTCATGTCGGTGATGAACACCCTGCAGGGCAACGGCTTCTACCAGGTCGCCCTGATCAACGAAGAGATCTGAGGCCCCAACGCTTCAGGTCTTGGCGCCCAGTTCGAACAAACAGCCCGCCGGGGATACTCGGCGGGTTTTTTGTTGTCGGATCCTCCCCCAGCGCCGCCTAAGGGGTGAGCATCTCCGAATTCACCATTAATCGAGGCGTAACCCCGTTCGACTAATGGTGAACGCCTGGGTGGGGTCAGAACGGCCCTAACGACAAGCGCGAGGCGCGACGCAAATGTGGAATTCCGTGCAGGTGGCCGTTGGCCCCATGACCTACCGCGGACGTTACCGGATGGAAGGCGACCAGCTGGTGCTGGAATGGCGGGGCGGCCGCGAGGCGGCCCGCTGCGGCCTGGTCAAGCCCGAGGTCGTAGCGATGCAGATCCTCCGCCAGCAGGCCGCCGAAAAGCCGATCGCCGCCTAGATCAGGCGCAGTCCGGCTCACACAAGGCTCACGCCCGCCTGGCGGCGCCCCGGCGCGCGCGCGTCAGCACCCGCCGGTCCTGGTCGTAGACCTCGACGTGGCTGGCGCTCAGATGCTCCTTGAGCAGCGCCGCCGCCCGGTCCGCGGCGGCCCGGTCGCCATTCAGCTCGTGGGCCGCAAACGAGGCCGGCGCGCCATCGGGCTTTCGCAGATGGAAGGTGTAGATCGGCACGGGTCGCTGCTCCCTCGGAGCGGGCGTCTTTGCACCGGTCAAGCTGACCCGAAGATGAACGGGTCGCGGTCTGTCGCAACCACCCCGCCCGATTGGCGCCATCGCCCCCTTATTCGCGCCTAGGGCTTGCGCATCGAGGCGTCGCCGCGCTTGGCGGCGCCGTTCAACAGCGCCAGCGTGTGCTTGGCGTCGGCCTCCGAGAGACCGGCCTGCGGCGCCTGGGCCACCAGGGCCGGCTTGCCGCTCCAGATCTCATATACCGTCCAGCCCTTCTGGTCGGGGCGCATGGCTTAGCGGTCGGCTTTTCGGTCATCCGGCATAGGACGAACCTGTTACGCGGCGCCAGGACGGTCAAGCTCGCAGCGCCGCGCGGCCCGCGACAGAACGCCTAGGTCATCGGCTCGTCGGAGTTCGGCGCGGGGGGCTGGGCCGCGGCCCGCGAAGGCTCCGCCGTCACCGCCGAGGCGTCGGCCGCCGGGACCGCCTCGGCCGCGGAGGGCTGAGCGATTTCGGCGGGGAGGTCGGATGAGACTCCGGCCGCCGTGCGGGCTCGATGCGGCGCCTCGGCCATCTGCAGCGCGGGTTCCGGCGCGGGTGTGGCCTCGGCGATGGGCGCGCTCGCCGCGCCGATCGCCAGAGGCTGCGGCCGGTCGGCGACGACCTGGCGAAAGTAGCCGGCGGCCAGCGCGCCGGCCGAGATCAGCGCGAGCACCGCCACCGCCAGGCGGCTGCTCGAGCGCGGGTGGGGCGGGATATCGAGGGCCCTCATGCTGATTCAATTCGCCTGAGGCCGGACCGTTCCGTCCCGCACGGCGTGGTGAACGCCACGATCGGGCGCATCGGCCGGCAAAGGTTACGTTTACAACTGGCTGCTAGTTTGCCGCCGCACCTTGGGGGTGGACATCGCCGATGGCCAAGAAAAGCGCCTCTAGCGCGGCCGAGAAGGCTGAGATGATCCGCGTGCTGTTCGAGAACAGCCGCGACCTCATGCATGTCGTCAGCCCCGTCGGCTTCCACAAACTGATCAATCCGGCCTGGACCCGCCTGCTGGGCTGGACCGAGGACGAGGTGGTGGGCAAGCCTGCCATCGAGTTCACCCATCCGGACGACCGGGTCGGCGTGGTCGAGCGGCTGACCGCCCTGCCCAACGGAGGGGTCACCGAGCGCCAGGTGCGCCTGCGCGCCAAGGACGGCCAGTACCACTGGTTCGCTGCGCGCACCCAGCGGATGCCCAACGGCGACTTCATCGCCTCCCTGCGCGACGCCTCGGAAGAACGCGCCAGCGCCGAAGAGCTGGAAGACACCCGCCGCATGCGCCGCCAGCTAAGCCAGGCCGCCGGCATCGGCGCCTGGCTGTTCGAGCCACAGGACGGCCGCATCGAGTGGTCGCAGGATCTGCTCAACCTCACCGGCTTTAAGAAGGACGAGATTTCCAACAGCGCCCAGTTCTACGCCATCGTCCATCCGGCCGACCGCCAGGCGACCGAAGAGAAGATGGGTCGGGCGGTGACGACCGGCCAGGGCGCCACGCTGGAGCACCGGCTGAAGGTCGGCGGCCGCTGGACCGTCTGGCGCTCCACCTTCCAGACCCTCCCGCGCGAGGGCGGCCTCTTCGCGCTGAAAGGCATCTCCGAGGACATCACCGAGCTGGTCCGCGCCCGCGACGCAGCGCGCAAGGGCGAGCTGCAGATGAAGAAGGCCCAGCGCGAGGCCCAGGCCAATTCCCACCGCCTGGCCGTGGCGCTGGAGGCCGCCCAGGCCGGCGTCTACGAGATCGACCACGTCGCCAAGACCTTCTGGTGCTCGCCGGAATTCGCCCGCCTGACCGGCCAGCAGGAGGCCAGCTACGAGGAAGCCATCAAGCTGCGCTTCCCCGGCTTCCACTCCGACGACCTGCCGCATGTGCGCGAAAGCTTCCGCGCGCTGCAGACCGGCCAGGCCCGCGCCGGTTCCTTCGAGGCCCGCATCGTGCGCCCGGACGGCGAGACCCGCTGGATCCGCGTCTCCCACCACCTGAAGGTGGGCAAGGGCGGCCGCTGGCTGAAGGCCGTCGGCCTGATCCAGGACTTCGATGAGCGCAAGCGCCAGGAAATCGCCCTGCTCGAGGCCCAGCGCGCCGCCGAGGCCGCCGGCGAGGCCAAGGCCGCGTTCCTGGCCAACATGAGCCACGAAATCCGCACCCCAATGAACGGGGTGATGGGCGTCCTGCACCTGCTCAAGGCTGAAAGGCTGACCGAGGAAGGCCGCCACATGCTGGAAGAGGCGCTCTCCTGCGGCAACATGCTGGCCGAGCTGCTCAATGACGTGATCGACTTCTCGAAGATCGAGGCCGGCTGCCTGGAGCTGTCCTGCGAACCGGTCGACCTCCGGAGCCTTGTGGAAGGCGTCGTGCGCTTGCTGAAGCCCATCGCCGAGGGCAAGGGCCTGACGGTGATGCTCGACGTCGATCCGGGCCTGGGCTGGGTCCAGGCCGACCCGGTGCGCCTGCGCCAGGCCCTGTTCAACCTGGTCGGCAACGCGGTGAAGTTCACCGAGCGCGGCTCGGTCAAGGTGCGCTGCTGCGCGCCCGAGCCCGGCAAGCTGCGGTTCGACATCATCGACACCGGCGTCGGCATTCCCGGCGAGGTGCAGGACCGCATCTTCCAGCGCTTCGACCAGGGCGACGCGTCCACCACCCGCAAGTTCGGCGGCTCCGGCCTGGGCCTAGCGATCACCCAGAAGCTGGCCGAGATGATGAGCGGCGCCGTGGGCTTCTCCTCCGAGGAGGGCCTGGGCTCGACCTTCTGGCTGGAAGTGGCCGCCGAGCCGGCCGAGGCCGTGGCCCCCACCCACGACACGCTCGAGCCGGTGCTCGAAGGCTTGCGCATCCTGGTGGTCGAGGACAACGCCACCAACCGGATGATCGCCACCAAGCTGCTGGAGAGCCTTGGCGCCGACGTCGACACCGCCGCCGACGGCTATCTGGGCGTCGAGGCCGCCGCCCAGGGCCACTACCACCTGATCCTGATGGACGTGCAGATGCCCGGCATCGACGGCCTGGAGGCCACCCGCCGCATCCGCGCCCTCGGCGGCGCCGCGGCCGAAACCCCCATCGTGGCGCTCACCGCCAATGTGCTCGCCCACCAGCGCCGGACCTACCTCGACGCCGGCATGGACGGCGTGGTCGGCAAGCCGGTCTCGCCGGGCGCCCTGCTGCGCGAAATCGCCCGCCTCAGCGCCCCGCCGGCGGACGTGGAAGAGACCGCCGCGGCCTGACTCCTCGCGCCCCGGCGAAGCCGGGAGGGGAGAGGAACTCTCAGTAGAGCCGCGTCGTGTCGCCGCCGCCGATCGGCAGGGCCGCGCCGCTGACGAAGCTGGCGGCGTCGGAGATCAGCCAGCAGATAGCCTGCGCCACTTCGCCGGCCTCGCCCAGCCGGTTCATCGCCGAATGCCGCGCAACCACCGCCCGCATCAGGTCCGGCGCGTTCTCCACATAGGGATCGACCATCTCGGAATGGATGAAGGCCGGGCAGACGGCGTTCACGCGGATGCCCTGATCGGCGTAGTCGATGGCCGCCGTCTGGCTCAGGCCGACCACCCCGTACTTGCTGGCGCAGTATGGAGCGTGGCTGAGGTCGCTGGGCTTCAAGCCGTACATCGACGACATGTTGACGATCGCGCCCCCGCCGCCGGCGAGCATCGCCGGGATCTCGAACTTCATGCACATGAAGACCGCCTTCAGGTTGCAGTCGAGCGTCGCGTCCCACTCGTCCTCGGTGATCTCGGCCATCAGCTTCATGACCGGCCCGGTCACCCCGGCGTTGTTTACGGCGCCGTCCAGCCGCCCGAACCGCGCGAGCGTCGCGGCGACCATGGCCTCGACATCGCTGGTCTTGGTGACGTCGGTCTGCACGAACATCCCTTCGCCGCCGGCCGCCTCGATCTCGGCGACCAGCGCTTCGCCGCGATCAGCTCGCCGCGCGGCGACGGCCACCTTGGCCCCCTCCGCCGCCATCAGCACCGCCGAGGCCGCGCCAAGGCCGGAACTCGCGCCGGTCACCAATATGACCTTGTCCCGCAGGCGTTTCATGACCTTCCCCCACCCGTTCGGTGAAGCCTGTTCACCGACGGGTCATACAGGCAATGGCCTTAGGTGGATGCAGCCGGGAATAGATCGGCGCGCGGCGCTGTCTTCCAACCGGGACCCGGGCGATGCTAAGCGTTCGGCGAACCCAGACGACCTCGCAGGAGCCACGATGACCCTCGCCCCCCGCCCGCGAACCCTCCTCCTGGCGGCGCTCGCCGCGGCGGCCGCCACCGCCGCTGTCGCCCAGCCCGCCGCCGCGCCGGCCCCCACACCTCCTGCCGATTTCTCCTCCTGCGGCTTCTGCCATGAGGTGAAGCTCGGCGCCGCGGCCTCCCTCGGCCCCAACCTGTTCGGGGTCGGCGGCCGCAAGGCGGGCGGGCTGGACGGCTACGACTATTCCGACGGCATGAAGAAGTATGGGCAGGTCTGGACCGCCGACACGCTCGCCGCCTTCGTCCTCGACCCGGCCAAGGCCGTGCCCGGCAACAAGATGGACTTCCCCGGCGCCAACGACGCCGCCAGCGCCAAGGCCATCGCCGACTACCTGATGAGCCTGAAGCCCTGAGTCCAAGGGTTGAGGCCCCCCAAGGCTTGAGGATAGGCGCCGACGCCGATAAACCTCAGCCCACCTCTGATCGCCGCCCCATACCGGAGCTTTGAATGAACCTTTCTCGCAATCACCTCTGGGCCGCGATCGCTGGCCTGGGCCTGGCCGCGGGCCTGGCCACCGCCGCCGTCTCCGCCGGCAATCCGGTCGAGGAGCGCCAGGCCACCATGAAGGGCGTCGCCAAGTCGATGAAGGAAGGCGGCGCACTACAGGCGGCCTTCGACGCGGCCAAGGCCAAGACCACGATGGACAACGTCGCCGCCGCCGCCAAGAAGCTGAAGGGCCTCTATCCGGCCGGCAGCGACGCCGACCCGAAGAGCGGCGCCGACCCCAAGGTCTGGACCCAGAAGGCCGACTTCGAAAAGCGCCTGGCCGAGATGGGCGCGCTCGCCGCCAACGCCGGCAAGGCCAAGGACGCCGACGCCTACAAGGCCGCCTACAAGTCGCTCGGCGAGACCTGCAAGTCCTGCCACGACGTCTACCGCTTGAAGAAGAAGCCGGCTTAGGCCGCGCGGACGGCTCGGGGACCCAAAGGCATGTTGAAGCGCGGTCTCGCCGTTCTGGTGCTGCTCGGCCTGGTGGTCGCGGCGATCATGTGGGTGCTGACCGCGCCCAAGCCGCTGCCGGCGTCCGAGCTGGCGGCCGGCTACACGCCCGACCTCGCCAACGGCCAGGCGATGTTCAACGCCGCCAACTGCTCGGCCTGCCACGCCACGCCCGGCCAGGAAGACCGCACCAAACTGGCCGGCGGGCTGAAGCTGAAGTCGCCGTTCGGGACCTTCGTCACGCCCAACATCTCGCCGGACGCCAAGGCCGGCATCGGCGGCTGGACCGAGCTGCAATTCGTCAACGCCATGAAGCGCGGCGTCGATGACCAGGGCCAGCACCTCTATCCGGCCTTCCCCTACAGCGCCTACAGCCTGATGAAGACCTCCGACGTCCGCGACGTCTTCGCCTATCTGAAGACCCTGCCAGCCATCGCCACGCCGTCCCAGCCGCACGACATCAAGTTCCCCTTCTCGATCCGCCGCGCGGTGGGCGTCTGGAAGCTGCTCTATTTCAGGCCGCATGAGTTCACGGCCGATGCGAGGAAATCCGCCGCCTGGAACCGCGGCGCCTACCTGGCCGAGGGCGCGGCCCACTGCGCCGAGTGCCATACCGAGCGCAACGCGCTGGGCGGCCCGGAGACCGACAAGCTCTACGCCGGCGCCCCCAACCTCGAGGCCGGCGGCCGCTTCGCCTCCAACATCACCCCGCACAAGGACGGTCTCGGCGACTGGTCCGAGGAGGACATGGCCGCCTTCCTGAAGTCCGGCCAGGACAAGTGCTTCAACGAGCCCACCGGCATGAAGGACGTGCTGGCCTCCACCAGCCAGATGTCCGACACCGACCTCGCCGCCCTCGGCGCCTACATCCACGCGCTCCCCGCCATCGCCGGCAATCCCAAGCACAAGACCTGCTGAGCCAATCTCCTCTTCCCGAGCGCGGCGAGGGGGGAGAGGGTAGCAACCCCGGTCAAGACAGCGCCGGATTGCCGCGCGACTATGCCGGCCATGAACGCCGCCCCACAGCCCAGCCGCGACCCGATGGATCGCGCCCGCCGTCTGATCGAGGCCAACCTCGACGCGCAGTTGTCGCTGAGCGACCTGGCCGATGCGGCCTGTTTGTCGCCCTATCACTTCTCGCGCCTGTTCACCGCCCGCTTCGGCTTCAGCCCGATGGCCTATGTCCGCGCGCGGCGCCTCGAAGGCGCGGCCGAGCGCTTGCGTGGCGGCCACACCAGCCTGATCGACCTGGCGCTGGACTGCGGCTTCGACAGCCAAAAGGGCTTCACCCGCGCCTTCACCCGCATCTTTGGCGTCGCGCCCGGCCGCTATCGCGCCGGCGACCGGGCGCCGCGCAAGGAGTCACTCGCCATGGCCACCGCCCACCTTCCCGCCACCAACCTCACCCAGGCGCCCGCCCCGGCCCGCAAGCCCGCCATCCGCATCGCCGGCGCCGGGCGCGACTTCGACGAAACCACGGTCGCCGGCATCCCGGCGCTCTGGGACGAGCTCACCCCGCGCCTGCCGCTGCCCGGCCAGGCCAGCGGCTGGACCTACGGCGTCTGCTGCGCGGGCCCCCCCACGCAAGATCCGGGCCCGCAGCAAAGCCTGAAAGGCGGCCTGCACTACATCGCCGGCGTTGAGCTGTCGCAGAACGCGCCGGAGCCTGAGGGCTTCGAGGTGATCGAACTGCCGGCCACCGCCTACGTGGTGTTCCGCCAGGTGCTCGACGGCGGCCCCCTGCATCCGCAGATGCAGTCCGCCGTGCGTGAAATCTGGGGCGAACGCGTCCCCAACTGCGGCCACAAGCTGGTCCGCGCCCCCGACCTGGAAGTCTACCCGCCCGACTTCGAGCCCAACCGCGCCGGCGCCTGGGTGGAGTGGTGGATACCGGTGGAGGGCTAAGGATGCCGCGGGCCTGAATTCAAGCCGGTTCGGGACACTAGTTGGGCCACAAGATCGCTTCCAGGGGATCGAGCAGGTCATCGCCGCCGGCACAGGCGCCACGGCGACGGCGGGCGAGGAGGCGCCACCGCAGCACCCGGTCAAACACCGGCTCCTCCCGCCGCCAGTTAAGGGTCGTCCGGGAAGTCCGATATCGGTGGCGAGCCGACTTCGGCGCGGCCTCCCGCGGTGGCTACCACGTCAGCGTCCACCGCTTGGCTGTCAGGTAGCCTACCCCTGAACGACGGGGGTTCTCCCCCGCCGGTGTTTGCGCGAGTTTGATTGACAAGGTTAATGTTCGATGAACGGAGTTACGTTGAGCCTTGTCGCGAATTTCAGACCAGTCACGGTCAGGGGAGATCGCACCATGAAACGCCACGGCATTTTGCTTGCGGCGCTCTTGTCGTCCGCGTGGAGCGTCCATGCGGCGACCACGATTCCGCTGGGAGCCGCCCAGCAATTCGCCGTCCTTGGCGCATCGACCGTCACCAATACCGGTCCGACCGTCTTACATGGCGACCTCGGGGTCTGGCCGGGAACCGCGATCACGGGCTTTCCGCCAGGCGCCTTCAGCGGCACAATCCACGCCGGGGACGCTGTCGCCATGCAGGCCCAGGCCGACGCCACGACGGCGTACAACAACGCCGCCGGGCAGGCCGCCAACACGGTCCTGACCGGCCAGGATCTCGGCGGGCTCACCCTCACGCCGGGCGTCTACTCGTTCGCCTCGTCCGCGCAACTGACTGGGACGCTCATCCTTGACGCGATCGGCAACCCGAATGCCGTCTTTATATTCCAGATAGGCAGCACACTGACGACAGCGAGCAACTCGGTGGTCCAATTCATCAATGGCGGCCAAGGCGCCGACCTATTCTGGCAGGTCGGCAGTTCCGAGACGCTCGGGACTGGGACCTTGTTTGCGGGCACCACCCTCGCTCTCGCCAGCATCACAATGAATACCGGAGCGAGCATAAACTGCGGCCGGGCGATCGCGCTGAACGGCGCAGTCACCCTCGACAGCAACGCGATCGGAACAGGTTGTGGCGGGTCGACCGGGGGTGTGCCGGAGCCCGCAACGTGGGCGATGTTGACGATGGGCTTTGGCGCGCTCGGAGCGGTTCTACGCAACAATCGTCGTAGCGCCCTCGCAGGGGTCGCCGCATAGGCAACCCCGAAGCTCGCACCGATTTAGGGTGGGAAATGGCGCCCGTCGGCTCACGCTGCCGAGCGTCTTAGTCCGCCAGTGTTTTTCGATGCGTTGCCGTGGGCAACCGACTCTGGGGGGGAAGGTCATCGATCTCACCAACGCAGCCCAGCGGCCGGCGGCCCTCCAGCCACCCAACCGGCGGGATTGAATGTCCTAGAAGGGTCGAGGGCCGACGATCACAATCGGCTGGAAAGCAGACCCTCCAACCCGGCAGCCTGATGCCGAAATCGCCGCCGTGCCGCCGAACGAGGGCGGCCAGCGACTACGCCGCCACCTTCACCCGCACCTTGGCGTTGGTCGGCCTGGGGTTGGTGAAGGCCAGCACCCCGTCGTCGACCTTGGCGTACTTCAGGCCCATCAGGTCGAGGACGTAGTTCTGGTGCAGTTTCCAGGGCGCCTTGGAGCCCTGCTTGGGGAACTTCTCCATCGCCCGCTGGACGTAGCCCGAGGAGAAGTCCAGCCAGGGCTCGCGGCCGATGGTCGGGTCGGCGTTGTGCGGCGTCGCCTGGCGCAGGCCGGTGCGCTTCATGTGGTTCAAGAGGCGGCAGACATATTCGCAGGTCAGGTCGCACTTCAGCGTCCACGACGCATTGGTGTAGCCGAACGAGGAGGCCAGGTTCGGCACGCCCTCGTACATCATGCCCTTGTAGGACAGCGTCTGGCCCGGATCGATCGCCCGGCCGTCGACGCTGATGGCGAGGCCATTCATCACCTGCAGGGTCAGGCCCGTCGCGGTGACGATGATATCGGCCGGCAGGGCCTGGCCGGACTTCAGCTTGACGCCCTTGGCCGTGAAGCTGTCTATATGGTCGGTGACCACCGAGGCGCGGTCGGCCTTCAGGGCCTCGAACAGGTCAGAGTCCGGCACCAGGCACAGCCGCTGGTCCCACGGGTTGTAGCGGGGCGTGAAGTGGGTCGCGACGTCGTAGTCCGGGCCCAGTTGCGCCCGCACCATGTCGATGATGTTCTTCTTCACCGCGTCCGGCTTGTTGCGGGCCATGCGGAAGAACCACATGCCGAACAGCACATTGCGCCAGCGGATGATGTTGTAGGCGAGCATCGCCGGCAGCCATTTGCGTAAGCTGTTGGCCAACGCGTCCTCGGCCGGCCGCGAGACCACATAGGTCGGCGAGCGCTGCAGCATGGTCACGTGGGCCGCGGTCTTGGCCATCTCCGGCACCAGGGTCACCGCCGTCGCGCCCGAGCCGATCACCACCACCTGCTTGCCGGCATAGTCGAGGTCTTCCGGCCAGTTCTGCGGATGGACGATCTGGCCCTTGAAGCTGCCCGCGCCCGCGAAGTCCGGCGTGTAGCCGCCCTCGTAGCTATAGTAGCCGCCGCAGAGGAACAGGAAGCTGCATCTAATTTTGCGAAGCGTGCCGCCGACGCTGGCCTCGACGGTCCACAGCGCGTCCTCGCTCGACCAGGACGCCGACTTCACCAGGTGGCTGAAGCGGATGTGCTTTTCGATGCCGTTCTCGCGGGCGGTGTCGCGGACGTACTTCAGGATCGAGGGGCCATCGGCGATCGCCTTGGCCTCGCGCCACGGCTTGAAGGCGTAGCCGAGCGTGTACATGTCGCTGTCGGACCGGATGCCGGGATAGCGGAACAGGTCCCAGGTGCCGCCGATCGCCTCGCGCCCCTCGAGGATCGCATAGCTGCGCTCAGGACAGTTCGCCTGCAGGTGCCAGGCCGCCCCGATTCCGGAGAGCCCCGCGCCGACGATCAGCACATCGAAATGGTCGTTCGACATCGGTTTTCCGTCCGCCTCAGCCACTCAACTAAACATCGATCACATATTTCCGGCCTCCAGGCCAGCACAGGCCGTCTCCCTTCCTCCTCGATGGAGGAGGAGGGCTAAGACACCGCCCGGCCCCCCTGCGACGGTTAAACATTCGACTTCGCGGGCGGAGGCGTCGGATACTCGGCACAAGTGATTCGGATGATGGGGGACCATGCGGCGGCTCACCCTGGCCCTGCTCGTAGCGACCTATCTCTGCCTGTCGCTGATCGTGTCGCTCACCTTGTGGCGCAACGGCGGCGGGTGGGGCGCGGGCGTGGCTGCCCTGGTAGGCGGGCTTGGGCTCTGCTTCGCCTTCCACGGCCTGATTGAGCGCGCCCTGGAAACCGGCGCGCTACGCAGCGACCTGGACGACGTGCGCGAAGCCCACAAGATCCTGATCGGCCAGGTGGAGGCGCTGGATGTTCGGATGGGCGAGATCCTGGAGACCGTCGAGGACGACGCCCACCGCTCCGAAGAACTGGTCGACGAAGTCCACATGCTGGAAGCCCTGGTCGAGCAGATGCGCCGTCGGCTCGACGAGCAGGGCGACGAGCCCGCTTTCCCCGCGCGGCTGGGCGGCAATCCGGCCCAGTCACCGGCCCTGCTCGACACCGTGCGCCAGGCGCTGACCGACAACCGTGTCGACCTCTACCTGCAGCCGATCGTGGCGTTGCCCCAGCGCAAGACCCGCTACTACGAGAGCTTCTCGCGCCTGCGCGACGAGACCGGCCGGGTGATGATGCCGGCGGAATATCTCAGCGTCGCCGAGCCGGGCGGCCTGGTCACCGCCATCGACAACCTGCTGCTGTTCCGCTGCGTGCAGATCGTGCGGCGCCTGGCCAAGCAGGACCGCAAGATCGGCATCTTCTGCAACGTCTCCATGGCCAGCCTCGGCGACGAAAGCTTCTTCCCGCAGTTCCTCGACCTGCTCACCGACAACCGCGATCTGGCTGGCGCGCTGATCTTCGAGATCGGCCAGGCCGCCTTCGAGGCCCGCGGCTCGATCGAGGCCCGCAACATGGGCAAGCTCGCCGACCTCGGCTTCCGCTTCAGCCTCGACAAGGTCACCGACCTCGACCTCGACCTGCAGGACCTCTCCCGCTCGGACGTGAAGTTCCTCAAGGTGGGGGCTCAGCTGCTGCTCGACGAACTGACCGAGATCGACGGCCGCACGGTGCTGCGCTCGGCGCCCGACCTCGCGGCGGAAGACTATTCGGCGCTCGCCCGCCGCTATGGCGTCGAGATGATCGCCGAGAAGATCGAGACCGAGCGCCAGGTGGTCGAGGCGCTGGAGTTGAACCTGGCGCTGGGCCAGGGCCACCTGTTCGGCGAACCGCGCGCCATCAAGGAGGCGGTGCTCACCGAAGCCGGTCCGCCGCCGACCTTCCAGGCGCGGCCGGAAATGCGGCCCGAGCTCCCCCGCCGCACAGCCTTCGGTTAGGCGGCCA
The DNA here is from genome assembly GCA_025350685.1 of Alphaproteobacteria bacterium. Taxonomy (GTDB): domain Bacteria; phylum Pseudomonadota; class Alphaproteobacteria; order Caulobacterales; family Caulobacteraceae; genus Phenylobacterium. The sequence continues at coordinate 13,435 of JANXXK010000263.1, forward strand.
TCTCCAGTTTTTGCATGGCGGTCAGCAGCGCCTGAACGCTGATCGGCTTGGTGACAAAACCGTCGGCTCCGGCGGCCACGCCGGCGTTGCGGTGTTCGGGCATGGCGTTGGCGGTCACCAGGATGATCGGCGTGCGCGGGACCCCGCGTTCCTGCTCCCGCCGCCTGATCTGACGGATGGCGGTCAGGCCATCCATCACCGGCATCTGCATGTCCATCAGGATAAGGTCGAAGCGCTCGACCTCGCAGGCCTCGCAGGCCTGCTGGCCATCTTCGGTCGAGTGGAATTCCGCGCCGATCTGCGACAACAGAATTTCCAGCACCATACGGTTTGCCGGATGGTCCTCGCTCACAAGAACGCGGAACGACGGAGGAAGGGCGCCTGCCGGGTCGGCGGTGTCCGGCGCCGCGCCCTGCTCAAGGCCACCCGTCGCCGGCGGCAGGGGGATCACCAGGGTGAAGACCGCGCCGCGCCCGGGTTCGCCCTCGCCATCCAGGTATCCGCCCATCTTGCCGGCCAGTTCGCGCGAGATCGACAGGCCGAGACCGGTTCAGCCGAAGCGGCGGGTTACGCTGGGGTCGGCCTGTCCGAACCGCTCGAATATCCGCTCCTTCTGCGCCGCGCTGAACCCGATGCCGGTGTCGCACACCTCGAAGCGCCAGTCGCCGCCGGGCTCGGGCCGCACAGTCAGGCTGACGTAGCCCGCATCGGTGAACTTGATCGCGTTGGCGACCAGGTTGTTCAGCACCTGCCGAAGGCGGGTGACGTCGCCGATCACCGAGGTCTCGGCCGCCGGCGCGAGGTCAAGCCGCAGTTCGAGGCCCTTCTCCTGCGCGCGCGGCGCCATCAGGCTGGTCACCTGCCGCACCGCCTCGCCCAGATCGAAGGGCTCGGCTTCGACGCCCATCGCGCCGGCGTCGATCCGCGCCAGGTCGAGGATGTCGGACAACAGCCGATTCAGCATCACCCCGGAACTGTGGATCGTATTGACCATGCCTTTCTGCTGGGCGGTGAGGGGGGTCTTGGCGAGGATCTCCGAGAGCGCGTTGACGCCATTGAGCGGCGTGCGGATTTCATGGCTCATGTTGGCGAGGAATTCCGCCTGAGCCTGATGCACGTCGATCAGCGCCCGGGCCGACCGCCGCGCGGCGCGGGACATCAGACCCGCCAGGGCGGCGAAGCAGAGAAGCACCGCGCCGATCACCCAGATCGAACCGGTCAATAGATCGGCGCCCGGGCGATTGGGGGTCCAGATCAAGGCCAGCGGAGGTCCACTTAGGGGCTGGAAGGTCGTGAAGGCCTCGCCATCGCGGCGAGTGCGCGGCGTGACCCCCAGGCGGACATCCTTAAGGTCATAGCGACTTTGGAACGCGGCGATATTGGCGGGCGTGAGCTCTCCGCCGCCGACAACGATGGCGGAGGTCGCCTTCCTGGGCAGGGCCGCGCCGAAGTCGGATTGCACAAGGCTGGCGATCCAGATGTAGGGACGACCGTTGCGCAGTTCGAGCGCGGAGGCGACGATCGGCTTTGATATCGGGATCTTGGCGGCCGCGGTCTGCAGAATCAGGACGGTGGGGCCGCGCTGCTGTTCCTGCTTGCGGATCCTGGCGATGATCGGCCCGGCCTGTTGGCGGAACGCCGCCCAGTCGCCTTTGGGCATCGGTGTGACGTCGTGGTCGGCCCAGACGGGGCGGCCGTCGGAATCGACGACCATATAGTCCCATGTCCCGATGCTCTGGTGCAGATAGGCGGCGATGTGCTGCTGCGCCCACTTGCGGTCGAACCGGTTGTCGAGGCGCACGACGGCCTCGTCCCACATGGTCTGGGCCGAGAGCGACAGCTCGACTTCCTTGAGCTGTCCGTCAAGGCCGCGACGGACGAGGTGCTCCTCGTGCTGGCGGACCTTGAGGTCGACCACGTGCGCGCCTACCACCAGGGTCGCCGCCAGCAGCGCCATCGCCGCCAGGGCGATGATGGTCAGCGGCCATACGAACCTGAATTCCAGATGACCGCGCCGCATGTTGGCTCCCGCCGCATAGCCTAGGCAGAACGACATCGGCCATGCGGACTAACGTGGCGTAAATTCTTGGGCCCGTGGCCGCAAAGTGATCGCCTGGCCGCTTGTCGCGGAGCGACCCGATACCGGCTGCGCGGCCCGCGAGGGCGCAAAGCGTCGTTGACCGCGGCCAGCTGCGCCGTTACCGCCGCCCGATGACCGCTCCCCAGCTGGCCGCCGGCCTTTCCCCGATTTCCGGCGCCTACGACGCTCTGCTCTGTGACGTCTGGGGGGTGATCCACAACGGCCGCGAGAGCTTCCCGGCCGCCTGCGACGCCCTGGCCCGTTACCGCACCGATCACGGTCCGGTGATCCTGATCTCCAACGCGCCGCGTCCCCACGGCCCGATAATCGAGCAGCTCGAAGCCCTGGGCGTGCCGCGCGACGCCTGGACCGAGATCGTCACCAGCGGCGACGCCACTCGCGTCCTGCTGGCCGACCGCGCGCCCGGCCCCGCCTGGCTGATCGGCCCCGATCGCGACTGGCCGCTCTACGAAGGCCTCGGCCTGGAGACCTCCGATCTGGCCGAGGCGAAGTTCATCTCGGTGACCGGCCCCTACGACGACGAAAACGATGAGCCCGGAGACTACCGCGACCGCTTCATCGCCGCCGTCGACCGAGGGCTCGAATTGATCTGCGCCAACCCGGACATCGTCGTGCAGCGCGGCGACAGGCTCATCTACTGCGGCGGCGCGCTGGCCCAGCTCTACGAGAGCCTCGGCGGCAAGGTGATCATGGCCGGCAAGCCCTATCCTGCGATCTACGAGCTGGCCCTCGCCCGCGCGGCGGCGGCGAAAGGCTCAGAGCTCGATCCCCGGCGCGTGCTCTGCATCGGCGACGGCCTGCCCACCGATATCCGCGGCGCCAACGCCCGCGGCCTCGACGTGCTGTTCGTCGCCAACGGCATCCACGGGGCCGAGACCATCGGCCCGGACGGCCTGAACGTCGCCGCGATCAACGACCTGTTGCGCCAGGACGGCCTCTCGGCGACCTGGGCCATGGCCGACCTGGTCTGGTAAGCGGCGGTCTGGTGAGCGGGGCCGTTCGCCGCTAAGTGATCTGGACCATCAAGGGGAACGCCGAATTGCTAGGGCACTATTTCGACGAACTGAGGGTCGGCCAGAGCGCGGAGATCACCCGCGTGGTGGGCGCCGGCGACATCGAGGCTTTCGCCCAGGTCTCCGGCGACAACAATCCGGTTCACCTGGACGAGGCCTATGCGAAGGGCACCCCGTTCGGCGGCCGGATCGCCCACGGCATGCTGGCCGCGGCCTATATCTCCGCGGTGCTGGGCACCGAGCTTCCCGGGCCGGGCGCGATCTACCTCTCGCAGTCCCTGCGCTTCCGCCGCCCGGTGAAGATCGGCGACCCGGTGACCGCCCGGGTGACGGTGAAGGCGTTGGACGCGGCCAAGGCCCACGCCACCTTCGAGACCCTTTGCCTGGTGGCCGGCAAGACCGTGGTCGACGGGGAGGCGCTGATCATGGTGCCGCGCCGGGACGCCCAGCCGACGTCATGAGGCGGCTTCGGGTGATCAGGGGCTGGAAGGACTTGGCCGACGGCGACCGCGGCGCGTCGCTCGCCATGGGCAGCTTCGACGGCGTCCACCGCGGCCACCAGCGGGTGATCGCGCTCGCCGCCAAGGCCGCGGCCGAACTCGGCGCGCCGCTCGGGGTGATCACCTTCGACCCGCACCAGCGCGCCTACTTCCGCCCCGATGAACCCGCCTTCCGGCTGATGAAGCCCGACCAGCAGGCCCGCGCGCTCGAGTCCCTGGGCGTCGACGTACTCTATGTCCTGCCCTTCAACAATCTGGCCGAGATGAGCGACCGCGAGTTCGCCGCCAAGGTGCTGCGCGAGGGCCTGGGCGCGGCGCACGTGGCCGTCGGCTTCGACATCACCTTCGGCAAGGACCGCACCGGCAGCCCGGCCGCCATGGCGGCCTATGGCGCGGAGCTGGGCTTCGGAGTTTCCGTGGCCGCGGCCGTGGCCGACGCGAGCGGCGAGAAATTCTCGTCCACCCACGTGCGTGAGGCCTTGCGCGACGGCCGCCCGGCCGACGCCGCCGCCATCCTCGGCCGCCCGTTCGCCATCGAGGGCGCCGTGCAGCGCGGCCGCCAACTGGGCCGCAAGCTGGGATACCCGACGGCAAATGTGGCGCTCACCGACTATGTGATCCCCCGGTTCGGGGTCTATGCCACCCGCACCCGCCTGCCGGACGGGCGCGAGATCCCCGGCGTCGCCAACATGGGCGTCAACCCGACGATCGAGGGCGTGCGGGCGCCCTTGCTGGAAGTCTGGCTCTTCGACTTCGACGAGGACATCTACGACCAGGTGATCGAGACCGACCTGATCGCCTTCCTGCGGCCCGAACTGAAGTTCGACGGCCTGGACGCCATGACCGTCCAGGTGATGAAGGACGCCAAGGCCGCCCGCGACCTGCTGATGCCGGAGATCGACTAGCAGGCCGCGCTTGGGTTCACCCGCCCCGTCTGCTAGAGCCTCGCCCATGACTTCGGTTCGGAAAAGCCTGCGAATTATCCGCCCGGCGTGACGCCGCGGACGGTTGCCGTTCCAGTGCGCGCCGGGTTGACCCCACACCCGTAGAAATCCGAGCCAAGCTGGAAAGTCCTATGGCCGACGACGCCGACAAATCTGTTCGCGACTATCGCGAGACCGTCTTCCTTCCCGAGACGCCCTTTCCCATGCGTGCGGGCCTGCCGCAGAAGGAGCCGCAGATCCTCGAGCGGTGGGAGGGACTTGGCCTCTATCACGCCATCCGCGCCGAGCGGCAGCGGGCCGGTAGCCCCCTCTTCGTGCTGCACGACGGGCCGCCCTACGCCAACGGCGCCATCCACATCGGCCACGCCCTGCAGAAGACCTTGAAGGACTTCGTCGTCCGCTCGCGGTTCCTGCTGGGTTACGACGTCGATTACGTGCCCGGCTGGGACTGCCACGGCCTGCCGATCGAGTGGAAGATTGAGGAGGACCTGCGCGGCAAGGGCCGGCGCAAGGACGAGGTCTCCAAGGCTGAGTTCCGCAAGCTCTGCCGCGAATACGCCGCCCATTGGATCGAGGTGCAGAAGGCCGGGTTCAAGCGGCTGGGCGTGATCGGCGACTGGGAGCACCGCTACGCGACCATGGACTATTCGAGCGAGGCGGCCATCGTCGCCGAGTTCCACAAGTTCGTGGCCTCCGGCCAGCTCTATCGCGGTTCGAAGCCGGTCATGTGGAGCCCGGTGGAACGCACCGCCCTGGCCGACGCCGAGGTCGAGTACCACGACCACGTGAGCCCCACGGTCTGGGTGAAATTCCCGGTGGTCGAGGGGTCCGACGCAGCACGTAGCGCGTCCATCGTCATCTGGACCACCACCCCCTGGACCATCCCGGCCAATCGGGCGGTCAGCTACAATCCCGACATCGCCTACGCCGTCTATCAGGTGGACGCGATGGAAGAGGGGCTGGCGTTCGAGCCCTGGGCCAAGGCCGGCGACCGGCTGATCCTCGCCGACAAGCTGGCCGAAGCGGTCATGAAGACCGCCAAGGTCGCGAGCTTTCACAAGGTCGAGACCGTCGATTGCCAGGGCATGGTCCTGGCTCACCCGCTGGCCAGCCTGGACTCGGGCTACGGCTTCCAGGTGCCGATGCTGGCCGGCGACCATGTCACCGACGACGCGGGCACGGGCTTCGTCCACACCGCCCCCGGCCACGGGGCCGACGACTACATCGTCTGGCTGGCCCACGGGCACCGCGAGATCCCCGAGATCGTCGATCCGGACGGCGCCTACTACGACCACGTGCCGCTGTTCGGCGGCCTCAAGGTGCTGGAGACCGAGGGCAAGAAAGCCGGCAAGTTCGGCCCGGCCAACGCCGCGGTGATGGAAAAGCTGATCGAGGCCGGAAACCTGCTGGCCCGCGGGCGGCTGGAGCACAGCTATCCGCACAGCTGGCGCTCCAAGGCGCCGGTGATCTTCCGCAACACGCCGCAGTGGTTCATCCGCATGGACGAGCCGCTGGAGGACGCCGCCCATAGCGGCCGCACCCTGCGCGAGACCGCGCTGGAGGCCATCGAGGCCACCGCCTTCTACCCGGCCGCCGGCAAGAACCGCATCCGCGCCATGGTCGAGAGCCGCCCCGACTGGCTGGTCAGCCGCCAGCGCGCCTGGGGCTCGCCGCTGGCCATGTTCGTCGACAAGGAGACCAACCAGCCGCTGCATGACCCGCAGGTCGACCGGCGCATCGTCGCCGCCATCGAGGCCGAAGGCGCCGACGCCTGGTTCACCCGACCCGACGCCTTCTTCCTGGGCGAGCACGACCCGCAACGTTTCGAGAAGATCGAGGACATCCTCGACGTCTGGTTCGACTCCGGCTCGACGCACACCTTCACCCTGGAAAACCGCGTCCACACCCGCTGGCCAGCCGACCTCTACCTGGAGGGCTCCGACCAGCACCGCGGCTGGTTCCAGTCCTCGCTGCTGGAGAGCTCCGGCACCCGCGGTCGCGCGCCCTATGACGCGATCCTCACCCATGGCTTCACCATGGATGAGAACGGCGAGAAGCAGTCGAAGTCCAAGGGCAACGTGGTCGACCCCGAGGTCGACAAGCGGATCATCGACTTCATCGCCGCCGAGGGCGCCGACGCCTGGTTCACCCGGCCGGACGCCGATTTCCTGGGCGAGCACGATCCGCAGCGCTTCGAGAAGG
>JANXXK010000274.1 GCA_025350685.1 Alphaproteobacteria bacterium
GGACGCGTTCTTCGGGCGCCGGTCGCTCAAACAGGCGTGGCCGCCCATTCTAAAAATTCCGTAATCTATCCAATATGTTCTCTGGCGGTGAGGGCCAGAAGCGCGAACGAGGCCAGCCAGTGCTCGCCCATGTACTCGCCGGCGACGTGCGGCAGGCTGGCGGTCAGGTGCGCCTGGGCTGTGGCCTCGGCCACGGCGGCCAGCGGATCGCCGGCGGGCAGGGTGGCGGCCAGTTCGCGCCAGCACCAGGCGCGGGAGAAGTTGAGGCCGTCCAGGTGGGCGATCTTGCCGTCGGAGCGGTCGGTGACGACGGCCGGGGTGAACAGGCTGGCCGGTTGGCGGGCGGCGGCGCGGGGCAGGAAGGCCTTGAGCCAGGGCGCGAACTCCTCGCGTGGAAGCAGCCGGCGCAGGCATTCGGCCTCCATCAGCGTCGGGGACAGGAAGTCGTCGCCGGACGGTTCCCAGGCCGCGGCGTTCCGATCGCCCAGGTACCAGGTCTGCGCCTTGCCGCGGAACAGGGCGGTGAGCTTCAGGTCGCGGGTGGCGGCGGCGTAGTCCTGGGCAAGCGCCAGCGCGAAGGCGGTGGAGGAATGCACGCCCGTGCGGACCGGATAGTTGGCCTTGGGCAGATTGTCGCGAAAACGCTGGGCGAAGGCTTCGGCGAGCGGCTGGTGCGCAGCCGCCCAGGGCTGCTCGGGGTGACCCATGAGCTCGGCTTGCAGCTTGAGCAGCCAGCCCCAGCCATAGGGCCGCTCGAAGCCGCGGGCGCTCGGCCGGGCGAGGTAGGCGACCTCGGCGGCCACCTTGTCCGCGGTGAAGGCGTCGTCGAAGAGGGCGCGAATGGCGCCGGCCTCGGGCAACGTAGGCTGGCGGCGCAGGAGCGCGGCCAGCAGCCAGTAGCCGTGGACGCAGGAGTGCCAATCGAAGCTGCCGTAGAAGATCGCGTGCAGCGCGCGCGGCCCGCTCGCATCGGCATCGGACTCCAGCACGTGGTCGAGCCTGTTGGGATATTCGCGGGTGACGTGGCCCAGCGCGATCTGCGCGAACTTCGAGGCCAGGTCGCGAGTCAGCCGTAGGTTGCGGTTATGGGCGGAAGGCGAAGACATACATCAGCACCGTGTTGATCGTCAGCATGAGCAAGGCGGTCGGGATCTGCGCCTTGATCACCGCATAGCGGTTCGGGATCTCGAGCAGGGCCGGGGGCACCAGGTTGAAGTTGGCCGCCAGCGGGGTCATCAGCGTGCCGCAGAACCCCGACAGCATGCCGATGGAGGCAACGACCGCGGGGTTGCCGCCGAAGTGGCCGACCAGGATCGGGATGGCGACGCCGCCGGTCAGCACCGGGAAGGCAGCGAAGGCGTTGCCCATCAGCATGGTAAAGGCCGCCATGCCGACGCAGTAGACGCAGACGGCGGCGAAGCGGGTGTCGACCGGCAGGTAGGCGGTGACCAGCATGCCGATCTCCTTGCCCACGCCCGCGGCGGCGAAGACGGCGCCGAGCGCGGCCAGGAACTGTGGCAGCAGCACCGCCCAGCCGACCGTGTCGATCAGCCGGCGGCCCTCCTGCAGCGGGCTGATCAGCGGCTGCTTCAGGATCGTGAGCGCCACGGCAAGGCCAACCATGACCGCCAGGGCGAGCGAGATCAGGGTCGCCTGCTTGGGATCCATCAGCGGCTGGCCGGCGAAGACCATCGGCTTCAGCACAAGGACGCCGATGCCGACGACGAGGGGCAGCATCAGGGCCGGGATGAACAGGCGGTTGCCGAACCGCTCGGCCAGGGTAACGCGGTCTTCGGGTGAGGTGGTGGCCGGCTGGCCGCGGCCCAGCAGGCCGAAGCCGGCGAGCAGCGCCAAGCCTAGCACCAGCGCCCCGTTGGCGAGGTCGCCCAGCCTGTCGCCGGACAGGAAACTCAGCGCCACCAGTCCCCAGAAGGCGGCGTTGCCGAAGCGCTTTGCGTTGTTGCGGTCGAGCGCGCTGTAGACGGCGAAGCCCGCGAACATCAGGCCGGTCAACCCATAGACGGCGGCGAGCTTGATCATGGCTTCGCGACCCGGCGCAGGCGGCGGTCGAAAAGCAGCAGGCGCGCGGCATGGACAACGAACGAAGCCAGCGCCGTCGGGATCGCCCAGACCGACAGGTGGATCGGATCCATGACGATCTTGCTGGAGGACAGGAAACCGACCATCAGCAGGACCGAGCCCATGGCCACGAAGATGTCCTCGCTGAAGAACACGGCGACGTTGTCGGTGGCTGCGGCGAGCGCGCGGATGTCGAATCGGGTCTCATCCGTGATCGCCGGGTTCTGAGCCGCCGCGGCGCCCTCGGCCATGGGGGCGACAATCGGTCGGATGGTCTGGGCCTGGCCGGCGATCGGCATCAGGCCGACCGCGGTCGTGAGCTGGCGAAACAGCATGTAGGTGATCAGCAGGCGGCCCACAGAGACCCCCTCGAGTCGGGTGATCAGACGGGCGGCCTGCTCGCGGATGCCGGCGCGTTCGACGACGCCCACCAGCGGCAGCACCAGATAGGCGACGCTGACGAAGCGGTTGTCGTTGAACGCTTTGCCGAAGGCGGCCACCACCGCCAGCGGCGGCAGCCCCGCGAACCAGCCGGTGGTCAGCGCGGCCAGCACCACCACCAGCAGCGGGTTGAGGCGCACGGCGAAGCCGACGATCACCACGGCGACGCCCAGCAGGATCAGCATCCGCGCTCCTTGAATGGACTGGCCTTGAAGAGACCGGAGCGCATAGGACCGCGCGGCGGCAGGCTAGTGTGCTGGATCTGAAGTTCGCCTGATGGTGGGATCGAACTCTGAGCGAACTTCAGATCCAGAAAGCACACTAGAAACATATACTTGCTAGTGTCCTTATCGATTCCGAAGTTCGTCCGAACCTGCCACAAGCGCTTGCGAACTTTGGAATCGGGACACTAGGCAATGACGTCCTAGCGCGCCGCCAGCCAGGCGTCGGCAAGGCGCAGGAAGCCGGCCACATCGACGGTCTCGGCGCGCGCCTGGGGGTTGAGGCCGGCGGCTTCGATGACCTGTTCGGCGCAGAGCGGTTTAAGGCTGGCGCGAAGCATCTTGCGGCGCTGGCCGAAGGCGGCGGCGGTGACCTTCTGCAGGGCGTCGAGGCGGGTCTCGGAGGGCCGGTCGGCGCGAGGCGTCAGGCGGACCACGGCGGAATCGACCTTCGGTGGTGGGGTGAAGGCGCGGGCCGGCACGTCCATGACGCTGGCGGCGTGGCTGGTGGCCTGGGCGATGACGGTGAGGCGGCCATAGGCGTCGTCGCCGGCGTGGGCGGCGATCCGCTGGGCGACCTCCTTCTGGAACATCAGGGTCAAGGATGCCGGCCGCCAGGGCCCGGTCAGCCACTTGATCAGCAGCGGCGTGCCGACGTTGTAGGGCAGGTTGGAGACCACATGGGCCGGCTCGCCCCGGCTAAGCTCGGCCTCGTGGGCTTGCAGGGCGTCGCCGAGGACCACGCTCAGCGCGCCGGGCGGCGCCGCGTCGGCCAGGTCCTGCAGCAGCGGCGCGAAGCGGGGATCCTTCTCGATCGCGGTGACCCGGGCGCCAGCCTCGACCAGGGCGCGCGTCAGCCCGCCGGGGCCGGGGCCGACCTCGATCACTCGGTCGCCCGGCGCGATCTCGGCCAGGCGGGCGATCTTGCGGGTGATGTTGAGGTCGAGCAGGAAGTGCTGGCCGAACGCCTTCCTGGCGAGCAGGCCGTGCGCGGCGAGGCTCTCGCGCAGCGGCGGCAAGGCGTCGATTCCTGCGTTTTCATGGGGGTTCACCTTGCCCCCTCCCGTCCTCGAGCCTTGGCCAACCGGTCGGCCAGGCGGATGGCGGCGATCAGGCTGTCGGCGCGCGCCAGGCCCCGGCCGGCGATGTCGAAGGCGGTGCCGTGGTCGGGGGAGGTCCGCACGATCGGCAGGCCGAGGGTGACGTTCACTCCGCCCCAGAAGTCGAGCATCTTCACCGGGATCAGCGCCTGATCGTGATAGAGGCAGATGGCCGCGTCATAGCTGCCGCGCATAGTCTCCGGGAACAGGGTGTCGGCCGGATGCGGGCCGGAGACGTCGAGCCCGAACTCGGCCAGCAGGCGCACCGCCGGGGCCACCACCTCGATCTCCTCGCGCCCGATTCCGCCCCCTTCGCCGGCGTGGGGGTTGAGGGCGGCGACCGCGAGGCGCGGCGTCTTGATGCCGAAGTCGCGCTTCAGGGCGTCGGCGGTGACCAGGGCCGCGTTGACGATGGCGTCGGTGGTGAGCAGCCCGGAGACGGCGGCCAGGGGCGAGTGGACGGTGACCAGGGCCACGCGCAGGTCGCCGGCGATCAGCATCATGATCGGCCCCCGCGCGCCCTCGAAGCTGGCGGCGGCGGTGAGCTCGCCCAGGAACTCGGTGTGGCCGGGGAACTTGAAGCCGGCTTCGTAGAGCGGCGCTTTGGCGATGGGGGCGGTGACCACGCCGGCGACGGCGCCGGAGAGCGCCAGGCCGACGGCGGTCTCGATCCACTGGATGATCGCCGGCGCGGCGGAGGCGGACGGTTGACCGGCGACCACCGCGCTCTTCAGCGGCAGGTCGAGGACCGGCAGAGCCTTGGGGAAGATCGCCAGCGCCTCGGACGGCGCCATCACGCGCCGCAGGATCGAGGCGCCGCCGCCGGACGCCGAGGCCAGGGACTGGAAGTCGCCCACGGCCAGGAACGGCGGGCCTGAGCCGCGCAGCTCGTTCCAGGCCTTGACGATGATCTCCGGGCCGATGCCGGCCGGATCGCCCAGGGTCAGCGCGAGCGGGCCGCCTTTCACCCCCTTTTTGCCTTCACCGGGGCGACGCCATCGCTAGCGCGTCTCGATGGTCGCGGAGTTGCGCAGGTCGCGCATGTAGCGCCGCGAGATCATGCTGAGTTGCTGGCCGGTGAGTCGGTTTTCGATCTGGTCGTGGTCGGTCTGGGCTCCGCCGGCCGCGCGCTTGCCGCAGACGCCCAGCACGTGCAGGCCGACCTTGGTGCGGATCGGCTGGGAGAGCTGGCCCACCGACAGGTGGGTGGCGGCGTCCTTGAACTCCGGCGACAGATCGGCGACCTCGGCCTCGCCCAGATCGCCGGCGACCACGCCCGGGGTCTTGCCGGCGGTGGCTTCGAGGTCCGCGCAGCCCTTGATTTGGCTGCGTACGGCCAGGAGCTTGGAGTTGGCTGTGTCGATGTCGGCCTGGGTGGCGGTGGGCGGGAGCGCTATGGCGACCTGCTTCAGCGAGACCAGGGTCTGGCCGGCGCCCGAGCGCTTGTCGCGCAGGTAGATGATGTAGACGCCATCCCTCACCGGAATCGGCGGGGAGAGCTGGCCGGGGCGCAGTTGGTCGAGCACGGCGTCGACCTCGGCGGGCATCTCCCCCTGACCTATCCAGCCGGCGTCGCCACCGGCTGCGGCGGTGGCCGAGGCGGAGAACTGGCGGGCGACCGAGGCGAACGGCGCGCCCTGCTGCATCTGGGCGACCAGCTGGGCCGCGCCCTTGGTGGCCTGGTCCATGCCGCCGAGGCGACCGGCATCGAGGAAGACTTCGGAGATCTGGTACTGCGGCTTCGAGGCCGCAGCGGCCAGCCGAGCCTGGGTGGCCTTGATCTGGTCCTCACCGATGCGCAGGCGCGAACCGTAGCGGCCGCGGATCCAGCGCTGCCAGCTCATCTGCGCGCGGATCTGGTCGTAGAGCGTGTCCTGGGAGATGCCCTGGCTCTTCAGCGCGGCGATAAAGCCGTCCGGCTTGAGATTATTCTGCTGGGCCATGCCGGCGAGCTCCTCAAGGATCTCGTCGTCGGTGGCGATGATGGTGATCTTCTGGTCCTTCTGGACGCGCTTCAGCTCCTGCACCTGCAGGTGCTCGTCGACCAGGGATACCAGCGCCTCCTGCTGGAACTGCTGCATGGTGTCGGCGGTGGGCTGGACGCCGGAGGTGGCGATCAGCAGGCGCATGCGCTGGGCCAGATCGTATGTGGAGATGATGTCGTCGTTGACCACTGCGGCGACGGATTCCGACATAATCCGCGGCGCCTGGACGGCGGGCGCCGGGCCTGGGGCGGGCGCCGTGTCGGCGGCCGGAGCGGGGGTGGCCGGAGCGGGGTTGGCGATAGTCGCGGCGGCCGGCGGCGGTGCGCCGACCTTGCCGCGCAGGGCCGGAGCCTGAGCCCTGACAGCCAGGGGTGACACGGCGACGAACAACGCCGCTGCGACTAAAGCGCCCCGCGCCCCCCGGCCCGTGACGTTACGCGCGCCCATCATGGATGACTTCATTCCCTCGTTCGGCCGGATCCGGCCGCAATTCCTACCTCCCATAGAGAGGTCCGCCCAATGTGGCGAGGGTTAGGCGCACGGACAGACGATCATCGGAGCCCAGCCTGCCGAGGATCACGTCCTGGTGGCGATAGAAGACATCGAAGCGGATGCATTCGTCCTTGTAGAAAATTCCGACGTCGCGGATCACCCAGGCGTTCTGGATCAGGTCGCGGTTGCCGTAGGCCGACAGGCCCCAATGCTGGGTAACATTCAGGTCGCCGCCGATGTCGGCGTTGCGGATCTTGGCCCCGTTGATTCCCTGGTCGTCGGAGAGGTAGCGAACGTAGCCGGATCCCCACTTGGACGAGACGTTGGCGCCGGCCTCAAGGCGGCGGACCTGGAGCGAGTCGGCGTCGAGCCGGGTGCGGGCGAAGAAGGACACGCCCTTCCACGGCTGGGCGTCGCCGGCGACAATCCAGTCGGAGGACCGTTCGGTCAGGCCCGAGCCGGGCGAGAAGACGCTGTTAGGCTTGTCGCGGAAGCTGCGGCCGACCAGCAGGCTGGCGCGGCGGCCATCGTCCCACAGGACCGAGGCGCGACCCGCGACATTAACCCGCAGGCCGTCCTCGTAGAGGTCATAGCCGGGGAACTTGTTGGCCTGGAATAGGGTGGTCTCGTCGAACTCGAAAGCGACGCTGTCCTCGTCGAGGTAGGTCGGCTTGCCGGTGGCGTCGTGGCCGCTGACGATCTGCTGGGCCCGGGGCGAGACGGCGAGCTGGACCAGGGGTTCCAGGATCACCGTGGAATCTCTCCAGCGGCGATAGAGCGGATAGGAGACATCGACGCCGGCGACGCCCAGGGCGCGGGCCTGGGTCTTGCCGGTCACGGGAGTGCTGCTGGTGGCGATGGCGGCGGGGGCGCTCAGCACGTCGCCCAGGCTGTAGCCATCCAGCCGGACGTTTACAAACGGATCGATCCGCAGGCCCGTGCTGGGCGAGATGATGCTGCGCCGCCAGTCGAGGTTGGCGCTGATCCGGCGGCTGTCGAGGCCGGGCAGGTTGGCCGCTTGATGGTCGGGCGACTGGTCGCGGGTGAGGGCGACGGCGCTGCCGGTCAGGCGCAGCCGGCCGCCGAAGATCTTGGTTGGGTCCTCGTAGCGGGCCTCGACCAACGGGGCGACGACCGGGAAGGTGCGGTTGTTGTCGCCGACCCGCAGGCCCTGGATGGAGAAGGCCGCGGCGGAGAAATAGGACAGGTCGTCCTGGCGGATCGCGTAGGCTTGGCTGATCAGCCGCCGGTCGTCGGCGACATAGGGCCCGCGCGCCTCGTAGACCCGGCCGATGTCGTACTTGTCGAAGATCAGCGGGTCGGAGGTGCGCTCGGCGGTGAAGCCCAGTGTCCATTTGTCCAGCGGCTGGAAGGCGCCGCGGCCCAGGATGTAGCTGCGGTTGGTGTTGTCGCCGAACCGGTTGCCATCGGAATCCAGGTCGGCCTCGTGGGTGTAGCCGAAGCGCAGGTCGATCTGGCCGGTAGAGAAGCGCTGGCGGTACTGGCCGTTGATCAACGGATTGGCCTTCTGGTTGATCTGCGGGCTGATGGTCAGGTCGGCCGAGGGGCTGATGACCAGCAGATAGGGCTGTTCATACGAGAAGCCGCGCCGGCGCGAGGCGCCGATCTTGGGGCTCAGCAGGCCCGACTCCCGGTCCGCCGACGGGTCGGCGTGCCAGAACACCGGCAGGTAGATGATCGGCACGCCCAGCACATGGATGCGCATGTGGCGGTAGAAGATGATGTGACGGATCTTATCCTCGACCACGCGGTCGGCGGTGATCGACCAGGTGGGGGTCTTGGGCGTGTCGCCGATGCAGATCGGGCAGGGCGTGTAGATCGCCTTGTTCAGCTCCTCAATGTCGTCGGAGCGGCGCACCATGCTGGCCCCGCCGATGATCACGTCGTTGGGCAGGCCCTTCTGGTGCAGGCGCGCGGTGAAGGCCAGCGCCACGCCGGCCTGCATCTTGTCGTCCAGCGTCATCTGGTCGGCGTATTCGACGGTGCCGTCGTCGTGGATCACCTGGATGTGGCCGAAGGCGCGGATCACGCCCTGGGCCGGGGCGTCCTTGTCGGCGGAGCGGGCCGGACGGCGGCCATCGACGGGGGCGGGGCCCTGGTCGTAGACCAGCTTATCGGCGCGCAGGGTGCGGTCCTCGTAGCGGACCTCGACGTTGCCCTCGGCCGTGGTGACGCCGGCCTTGTCGTCACGGATGAGCCGGTCGGCCTCCATGTAGAGTTCGCCAGGCTTCAGGCCGTCGGTGTGCTGCGCCGCTTTGGGACTAGCTTCATCAATAGGCTTGGGCGTCTCGTTGAGGATCTGGCCGCGCTGGTCGCGCCCCTGGCCCACCGGCTGGGCATGGGCGAGCATCGGCCAGACGGTCAAGACGGCGGCCCCGGCGAGGAGTGCGCGCTTGCAGAATACGGGCGACGTGCGCCAGCGCGAACTCATCTGCGGCTTCCGATCCTCTCCAACGCGCGCCTCATGGCCTGCACCCCGGGCCTGCATAGCCGGGCATGCGGACGATTCAACCGTCTTCGGTGTAGCAGAGCAGGGTGAGCCCAGCGAGCAGGGCGACAACCGCCGGCGCCCAGGCGGCTGCGAACAGCGGAATGATGCCCGCCTTGCCGAGCGCGCCGGAGAAGGAGTTGAAGAAGTAGATCACGAAACCCAGGGCCACGCCGGCCCCGGCAAGGGGCGCCAGACCGCCGAGGCGGGCGAGCCGCAGCGAGAAGGCCGCCGCCAGGATCGCCATAGCCGCGAACAGCAGCGGCGTCGCCAGCAGTTGCTGGAAGCGCAGGCGGTATCCGGAGGCGGAGAACCCGGCATCCTCGGTCGAGCGGATGGCCTGCGGCAGCCGCCACGAGGCGATCGCCTCGGGCGAGACGAAGCGCTCCACGGCGGCCTCCGAATCCGGGGTAGAGCGAATCGACAGGCTGTCGGAGCGCACCGAGCTTTCGCCGGCCGAGGCCTCGCGCACGTCGGTGAGCTGCCAGAAGCCGGGTCGCAGCCGCGCCTCGGCGGCCTCGAGTCGGCGGCTGAACACCGGCTGGCCGGCCTTGTTCCTCTGGTAGACGAACAGAGAGACGCCGCGCAGCCGCACCTCGCCCTCGACGGTGTCGCGCGACTTGGCGTGGATCACCATCTGGCTGTGCTCGTCGCCCTGACGCAGCCAGATGTCCTTGGGCGCGTCGCCAAGGTAGTTGGACATGATCTTGGCCCGGTCGGCCTCGAATCGGGCGCTGAGCGCCGCGGCGATGGGGTTGACCGCCATGACCACCACGATGCCGGCGAGCAGCGCCGCAGTCGCCGCCGGACTGATGAACCGCCAGGCCGAGATCCCCGCGGCGCGCATGGCCACCAGCTCGCTGCGCCGGTTGAGGCCCACGAAGGCGCCGCCGGTGCCGAACAGGAAGACGATCGGCAGGGTGATCTGGATGACCCCCGGCGACTGGAGCAGGGTCAGACCGAAGAGGTCGCCGGCGCTGACGTCGGCCCGCACCCCGATGGTGCGCGACAGGCTGACGAACTGGACGAGCAGGATCACCGCCGAGATCAGCGCCAGGGCCGCGCCCACCGACCCCAAGGTCCGAACCAGGACATAACGCTCCAGGCGTGCGGCGCCCCTCATGCCGTCGCCCCCATGTCATTGAGGGGTGCGATGCGCGCCGGGCGGCGGCGGATGTCGATGAAGCGGCTGACCCGCTGGCGGAAGACGCCGTGCAGGGCGAGGGCGGTCGCCAGGATGGGAATGGCGTACTGCAGGATGTTCAGCCAGACGTTCCCCTCGGCGGCAGCCTGGGCGACGAAGCCGAGCACCCGCACAAAGATGGCGACGCCGCTGACGATGGCGATGCGCCGCGCGTAGCCCATCCGCGAGAAGCCCCCGCCAAGGATGGCGGTGAGCGCCATGGCCATGGCGGCGATGTTGTAGAGCGGCGTGGCCAGCCGGGCGTGCC
>JANXXK010000038.1 GCA_025350685.1 Alphaproteobacteria bacterium
TGATGTCGATCCTGGAGACGCCGGTCTGCGGCGCGCGGATGGCGATCTGCTCGCCCTGCGTCCAGGTCTGGGTCGCCCCGGCCGCCTTGACGTTGATGGCCAGCGCACCGGCGATGTCGAAGCGGGCCAGCGGGACCTTCTGGGTCCAGGCGCGGCCGGCTTTGGTCTTGTCGCCGCCGGGCTTGAGGCCGGCCGCCTTAAATTCCTTGGTGACATAGGCGACGGTCTTGGTCTCCCCCGGCGTGTTGGGCCCGCGGCCCTCGAAGGCGTCGGACGACAAGACCTTGATGTGCCCGGACAGCAGCTTCGGGTCGATGTTGGGTTCGGCGGCGAAGGCAGAGGTGGCGAGCGCGCAAACCGCCGCGCCGGCCAGGACAAGCTCTTTCATCGATCACTCAGGCTGGGGTGCAAAGTTGCGCGACCCTAAAGGCGCGGGGGAGACTCTGCTAGCCCGCAGCGGCGCCGCGCGCAGTGATCGCCCGTTGCCGCTCGGCGATGAAGGCGGCGATGCCGTCGAGGACGCGCTGCAGGCCGAACTCGAAGTTCTGTTCGAGGCTGGGCCCCTTGTGCTGGATCGCCTTGTAGGCCTCGCCGACGCGGACGATGGTCGGGTAGCGGTTGGGATCGACCAGGTCCTTCAGCAGCGGCTGGCTGAGCGCCCACCATTCCTCGTCGCTCATCTGGGTCAGGCGCTCCACCTCGCGCGCATCGAGGGCGGCGCGGATGGCGCCGCGGACATAGTCGCCGACGATGCTGGTGAGCTGGTCCATCTCCAGTTCGCTCAGCCCCAGGCCGTCGATGGCGCGCAGGGCCGCCTCGGCCGCCTCCAGCACGTGCGGGCCGAGCGGCGGGCGGTGCATGCCCACCTGCATCAGCCAGGGATGGCGCTGCGCCATGGCCCAGCGGCCGCGGGCCTGCTGCTCGATCTGGCTGCGCCAGTCGCCGCCGCCGGGCAGCGGGACCTCGCCGGCCACATGGTCGAGCATCAGGTCCATCAGCTCGGCCTTGGATGGCACATAGGTGTAGAGCGACATGGGCGAAAGCTTCAGCGCCTCGGCGACCCGGCGCATGGAGAGCGCGCTCAGCCCCTCGGCGTCGGCGAGCGCGATGGCCGCGGCCACCACCTCCTCGACGGTGCGGCTGGGCTTGGGGCCACGCCGCCCCGGCCCCGAGACGCCCCACATGAGCGCCAGGCTCCGCCTGGGATCGCCGCCGCCGGAAAACTCCGTGACCATGTGCGCAAATTACATATCGAATAACACTTTACAACATACGGAGTTTAGCTATGAAGGCGACCGCACGGCGTCCGAAGAGGCGCTGGCGGGGGGCATCTGCACAGGCTGGGCTAGGTGTTTCATGCCGCGGGACGTCCGGATTTGGCCTTTGCATCCGATCGGACGGCGTGTGGCGACTAGGCATAGGTCATCAGGCCGCCCGGCGGTCTCAGCACGAAATCCGAGCATGCGTTCTGTACCTGCCGTCCTCCTGGCCTGCCTCGCGCTCGGCGCCTGCGCCCATGTGCGGTCGGCCGACACGCGCCTGCCCACCGCCTACGAGGCCTCCGAGGCGCCCTACGGCGCGCCGCCGGTCGGCGCGATCGGCCTCGACCGCTGGTGGCTGGCGTTCAACGACGCGGAACTCACCGGCCTGATCGACCAGGCGCTGGCCGCCAACCCCGACGCCAAGAGCGCCGCGGCGCGGCTGCGCGAGGCGCGCGCCACCCGCGAGGAGTCGTTCGAGAAATACCTGCCGCAGGGCGATGCGTCCGGCTCGTCGCGGCGCACCAAGACCAAGCAGCTAGCCGGCACGGTGATCAACTTCCCGGGCTTCTCCTCAAGCGGCGTCTCCAAAGTCGACGCGGCCAATTTCAACGTCAGCTGGGAAGTCGACGTGTTCGGCCGGTTCTTCGCCACCCAGAAGGCCGCCCGCGGCGACCTGGCCGCGGCGCGGTTCAACTACGAGGGCGCGCGCGCCAGCCTGGCCGCCAATGTCGCCGACACCTATTTCCAGGCCCGCGGCCTGGCCATCCAGCTCGAGGACGCGCGCGAGACCTCGCGCATCGAGCGTTCGCTGTTCGACACGGCCTCCAAGCGAGCCGACCTGGGGCTCGCCGCGCGGCTGGACGCCGACCGCGTGGCCGGCGACCTCGCCCAGGCCGAAGCCCTGGCCGCCGGGCTGGAGGGCCAGCTGCAGGTCCAGCGCCGCACGCTGCTGATCCTGGCCGGGCGGATCGTCGAGCCCACGTCAAACATTGCCGTCGAGCCCAGCGTCGACCGCCCGCCGCCGCTGCCGGCAGCGCTCCCCAGCGACCTGCTGAAGCGCCGCCCGGACGTGCGCGAGGCCGAGGCGCGCGTCGCCGCCGCGACGGGCCGCTCGGACCTCGACATCCTGGCCTTCCTGCCGACGCTGAACTTCACGCCGGGCCTCGGCTGGCAAAAGTCCAGCCAGCCGGGCTTTTCCACCACCGCCCAGACCTATGTGACGGGCGGGGCGGTCACCCTGCCGATCCTGTCGATCCCGCGGCTGATCTCCGAGATGCGGGCGCAGAACGCGCGCACCGAACAGGCGGTGATCGCCTACGAGAAGACCGTGCAGACCGCGTTCGCCGAGAGCGAGAGCGCGATGGTGCAGCTGGAGGCCGACCGCAAGCGCGTGGCCCTGCTGGGCGACGGCTATGCGCGCGCCCAGCGCGGCTACAATTCCGCCAAACTGGGCTACGACCGCGGCCTCACCGACCTGCAGACGACGCTCGGCGCCGAACAGTCTTTCCGGGCCACCCGCTCGCAACTCACTGCGGCCCAGGTGCAGGCGCTCCGCCGCACCGTCCAGGCCTACAAGGCGCTCGGCGGCGGCTGGCCCGCCGAGCAGTTCCCCTCCGACAAGCAGGCCCGCTGAACGTGACCCGCATGACCCGATCCCTCACCCTTCTGCCGCTGATGGCCGTCCTGACGCTGGCGCTCGCCGGCTGTCACAAGCCCAAGCCCAAGACCAGCGAGGCCGCGCTCGCCCGCGCCGTGCGTGTGGTGCAGATCGCCCCACAGCCGATCACCGGGGCGCTGGCCGCCTCGGGCGACCTGACGCCGCGGGAGGAAGCCGCGGTGTTCGCCGAGGTCTCCGGCTTCCGGGTGTCCCGCGTCCTGGTCGACGTCGGCGACACGGTGAAGAAGGGCCAGACCCTGGTCGAGCTCGACCCGGCGATGATCCAGGCCCAGCTGGCCCAGGCCCAGGCCCAGGCCGCCCAGGCCGAGGCCAATGCGCTACAGGCCGAAGACCAGTCCGCACGGGTCAAGGACCTCGACGACAAGGGCGTGCTCTCCCAGGAGGCCATCGACCAGCGCCGCTTCCAGGCGCGCGGGGCGCGGGCCACCGCCAACGCCCAGGCCGCGGCGCTGAAGGACGTGCGCACGCGGGCCAACAAGCTGGCGGTCACCGCCCCGGTGTCCGGCGTCGTGCTCGAGCGCACCGTGCGGCCCGGCGACATGTCCGCCACCAGCGGGCCGACGCCCTGGTTCCGGCTGGCCCGCGACGGCGAGGTCGAACTGGCCGCCCAGCTCTCCGAGAACGACCTGGCCAAGATCCGTCCGGGCCAGCACGCCCAGGTGACCCTGCCGGCGGGAACGACGGTGAACGGCGTGGTGCGGCTGGTCAGCCCGCAGATCGATCCGCAGACCAAGCTCGGCGTCGTGCGCATCCATCTCCCGGTCACCCGCGACATCCGCGCCGGCGGCTTCGGCCGGGCGGTGTTCTCCGAAGTCAGTGGCATGGCGCTGGCCGCGCCCGAGACCGCTGTGCGCTACGACGCCGATGGCGCCGCCGTCATGGTGGTCGGGGCCGACAACCGCGTGCATCGCGCGCTCGTTCAGACTGGCCAGCGCGGCGGCGGCCTGGTGCAGCTGATCAAGGGCCCGCCGTCCGGCACGCGCATCGTGCAGAACGCCGCGGCCTTCCTGCTCGACGGCGACCTTATCAAGCCGTCGGACGTCGGGACCATGGCGCCGGCGACCGTCGAGGCCGCCCGCAGATGAGCACGCCGCGCGAACGCAGCTTCGCCATCTCGGCCTGGGGAATCCGCAACCCGGTCCCGGTGGCGGTGCTGTTCCTCGGCCTGATCCTGGCCGGGCTGATTTCCTATGCCGGCCTGCCGATCAAGCAGTACCCGAACGTCCAGTTCCCGGTGATCGCGGTGACGGTCACCCAGAACGGCGCCGCGCCGGGCGAGATGGAGACCCAGATCACCCGGCCGGTGGAGGACGCCCTTGCCGGCGTCACCGGCGTCAAGACCGTGCAGTCAGTGGTCACCCAGGGCGTCTCGACGACCTCGATGCAGTTCGAGATCGGCGACAACCTGCAGAAGAAGACCGACGACGTCCGCTCGAAGATCGCCCAGGCGCGCGCCGTGCTGCCGCGCGACATCGACGAGCCGATCGTCCAGCAGCTCGAGATCGACGACGCCGCGCCGATCATGACCTACGCGGTCTCCGCGCCCGGCATGACCGACGATGCGCTGAGCTGGTTCATCGACGACACCCTGTCGCGCGAGCTGCAGGGGGCCAAGGGCGTGGCCCGGATCTCCCGCGTCGGCGGGGTGGCCCGCGAGATCAATGTGGTGGTCAGTCCCGATCGGCTGGCCGCCCACGGCCTGACCGCGGCCCAGGTAAACAACGCTTTGCGTGGGTTTCAAACGGACGCCCCTGGCGGGCGAATGAACGTCGGCGGGCGCGAGCAGACGCTCAGGGTCTATTCCAACGTCGCCTCGGTGGCGCAGCTGCGCGAGCTCAACATCCCCACGGGCGGCGGACGCTTCGTCAAGCTCTCCGACGTGGCCGACGTCGGCGACGGAGCCTCAGAGGTGCGCGGTTTCGCGCGGCTGGACGGCCGCCCGGTGGTGGGCTTCCAGGTCTCCAAGACCAAGGAGTCCAGCGACGTCGTCGCCGAAGACGCGGTCATCAAGATGCTGGGGACCCTGGAGAAGGCGCACCCGGGGGTGAAGTTCACCAAGATATTCTCCTCCGTCGACCAGACGCGGGAGACCTTCAAGGCCACCCAGCATGTGCTGGGCGAGGGCATGTTCCTGGCCGCCCTGGTGGTGTTCTTCTTCCTGCGCGACTGGCGCGCGACGCTGATCACCGCGGTGGCCATGCCGATCTCGCTGATCCCGACCTTCGCGCTGATGAAACTGTTCGGCTTCTCGCTGAACATGATCACGCTGCTGGCGCTCACCCTGGTGGTCGGCATCCTGGTCGATGACGCCATCGTCGAAATCGAGAACATCGAAAAACGCGTGGCCCGAGGGGCGCGCCCCTACCAGGCGGCCCTGGAAGGCGCCGACGCCATCGGCCTGGCGGTGGTGGCGACCACCATGGCGATCGTGGTGGTGTTCACGCCGGTCAGCTTCATGCCCGGCATCCCCGGCCAGTTCTTCCGCGAGTTCGGCCTGACCGTCTCGGTGGCGGTGCTGTTTTCGCTGCTGGTGGCGCGCCTGGTGACCCCGCTGATGGCCGCCTATTTCCTCAAGCCGGGCATCCAGGCCCATCCGCGCAAGCCCTTCGAGGGCCTCTACCGCAACGTGCTGGAATGGGCGCTGGCGCACCGGATCGTGGCCTCAGTTGCGGGCTTCGTGATGTTCCTCGCCTCGCTGACCCTGTTCCCGCTGCTGCCGCAGGGCTTCCAGCCGGCCGGGGACCCGGACTTCATCTATGTCGATATCCAGGGTCCGCCGGGCGCCTCGGCCGGCGACATGGAAGACACGGCGCGGCGGATCAACGAGCTGTTCCGCGCCCAGGGCGATGTCACCGACGTCTTCATCCAGATCGGCTCGAACGTCTCCAGCTTCGGGCCAGGCAGCGGCGCCGGCGGCGGCGGTGATCTGCGCAGCGGCACGGCAACCGTCCTGCTGAACCCCAAGCGTCACCACAGCGGCGATCAGATCAAGGCCCAATTGCGCGCCGGCCTGCGCGCGATCCCCGACGCGCGCCTGACCTTCCTCGATTTCCAGGGGGCCTCCGGTTTCCAGCAAATCCTCACCGGCGACAACCCGGCCAACCTGACGGCCGCCTCTCTGGAGCTGGAGAAGGAGATGCGCGGCCTGCCCGAGCTGGCCGATCCCCACCCCGCCAAGCCGCCCGAGGCGCCGGAAATCGTCATCACGCCGAAGTCCGAGGAGGCCGCGCGGCTGGGGGTCTCGCCGGACAACATCGCCACCATCGTCCGCGTCGCCACGGTGGGCGACATCGACGCCAACGTCGCCAAGTACAACGAGGGCGAGCGACGGATCCCGATCCGCATCCGCCTGCCGCAGAACGCCCGGGCGGACATCCAGCGGATCGCCTCGCTGCGGGTGCCGACCGCGTCGGGCGGCGCCACGACCCTCGACAGCGTCGCCACCATCGGCTTCGAGGCCGGCCCGGCGCGTATCGACCGGCTGAACCGCGAGCGGCAGCTGACCGTCAAGGCCGAGCTGAACGGCGTGGAAATGGGCCAGGCGCAGAAGGCGGTGAACCGCCTGCCGATCATGCAGCACCTGCCGCCCGGCGTCCGGCCGGCGGCGATCGGTAACCAGCAGGCCATGGCCGAGCTGTTTGGCGGCTTCCTGATCGCCATCTTCGCCGGCGTGTCGATGATCTATGGCGTTCTGGTGCTGCTGTTCCGCAGCTTCTTCAAACCCGCGGTGATCCTCTCGGCCCTGCCGCTGGCGGTGGGCGGCGCGTTCCTGGGCCTGCTGGCCTTCAACCTGTCGCTGTCGATCCCGTCCCTGATCGGATTCCTGATGCTGCTGGGCCTGGCCGCCAAGAACTCGATCCTCCTAGTCGAATACGCCATCGAGCGCGAGCGCGAGGGCTACAGCCAGAAGGAGGCCATCCTGGAGGCCTGCCGCGAGCGGGCCCGGCCGATCGTCATGACCACGGTGGCCATGGCCGCCGGCATGCTGCCGACCGCGCTGGCCCTGGAGAAGGGCGCGGAGTTCCGCCAGCCGATGGCCGTCGCGGTTATCGGCGGGCTGATGACCTCGACGATGCTGTCGCTAGTGCTGGTGCCGGTGGTCTATGAGTTCGTCGACGACTTCGAGCAGTGGCTGAAGCCGCGGCTTGCCAAGCTGATCACGCCGCGCGAGGTGGTCCTGACGCCGGCGCCCGAAGACCGGCTCTAGGTCCGACACTGGCCAAGGCTCGCGAACGGGGCCTATCTTCGCGGCGAGTCAGAGGGTCCTTCTGGGCGGGGTGCGGGCGATGGCGGGTTTCTCCTTCGGTCAGGCGGTCGGCGCAGGGTTTGGGATCGTCGCCCGAAAGCCGCTGGCGGTGCTGATTTGGGCCGTAGCCTATCTGGCTCTGGTCACCCTGCCGGCCTTCGCCGTCATGATCCAAGGGCTACCCGAAGTGGGGGCCGGATACCGTGACGTGGCCAAGCATGCTGTCCAGGGCGCCGCGCCGAACCTTGGGCAGATCCTCTCCATGCCATCGCGCATCGCCATGCTCCAATGGGCGGTAAGACTGGCGCAGCTCATTTTCTACACGATCCTGACCGGCGCGATCTTCCGCGCGATCCTGGAGCCCACGGCAAGCAAGTGGGGATATCTGCGGCTGAGCCGCCAGGAACTATGGCTGGGCCTGACCAATCTGGTATGCGGGCTCTTGGCGATCGTCGCCGTCCTGACCCTGTCGGCGCCGCTGCAGATCGGCGCGGCCATTGGCGATTTCGCCGCCCGGCAAGGCCACCACCCGGCCCTGGGGGCGATCTGGTTCTACTATCTGATCGGCGTCGTGGGGCTGGGCGTGATCCTCTGGGCGCAGCTGCGGCTCTGCCTAGCCCTGCCTATGGCCTTCGACCAGCGCCGCTTCGTCCTGTCCGAGGGCTGGGCCCTGACACGCCGACATACCGCGAAGATGTTTCTGACCCTCCTGGCGCTAGTGCTGATCGTCTGGCTCAGCCAACTGGCGGTTGCAGGACTGGATCGGATGTTGGGAATCCAAGGCTTCGTCACCCATGTGAGCTGGGGCCCTGGGCAGCTCGGATCGCCGATGGTCGTGCAGCAGATCGGTCCGCTGATCGGCTTCGTCGCCTTGAGCGCGGTGGTCGGCATGACGATCTTCGTCATCGTCATCGCCCCGCTGGCCTCGATCTACCAGCAGCTGACCCGCAAAGCCGAGGCGGCCTAGAGTTCGCCCCTCAACACCCGGGCGAACAGCTCCGGATCGACGTTGCCGCCGGAGAACACCAGGCCCACGGTCGCGCCGGGTTTTGGGGTGATCTTACCGGACAGCAGGGCCGCCAGGCCCACCGAGCCGCCGGGCTCGACCACCAGCTTCAGCGTCGAGAACGCCACCCGCATCGCCTCGGCCACCTCCGCGTCCGTAACCACGGCGACGTCGGCGATATTGGCCTGCAGGATCGGGAAGGTGAGTTCGCCCGGGCAGGGCGTCTCCAGCGCGTCGCACAGGGTGCGGAACGTCGGCGTCATGGGAACGCGCTTGCCGGCCCTGAGCGAGATCAGCGTGTCGTCGTAGCCGGCGGGTTCGACGCCATAGATCGTCGTGCGGGGTGAGAGCGCCTTGACGGCCGTCGAGAGCCCCGCGAGCAGGCCGCCGCCGCTGGTGGGCGCGATCACCACCTCCAGCTTGGCGCCCAGCGCGCGGGCCTGGCGCACCATCTCCAGTCCGGCCGTGCCCTGGCCCGCGATAATCGCCGGGTCGTCGAAGGCCGGCACCATGACTGCGCCGCGCTCGGCGGCGATGGCGGCGGCGATCTTCTCGCGGCTCTCGGTGAGGCGGTCGTAGAGCCTGACCTCGGCGCCATAGCCCCGCGTGTTGGCGATCTTCAGCGCCGGCGCGTCGGCCGGCATGACGATCAGCGCCGGAATGCCCAGCAGCTTCGCCGCCAGCGCCACACCCTGGGCGTGGTTGCCGGAGGAGAAGGCGACGACGCCGGTCTTGCGCTCCTGGGGAGTCAACTGGACCAGGCGGTTGTAGGCGCCGCGGAACTTGAACGCGCCTACCCGCTGCAGGGTCTCGGCCTTGATCAGGACACGCAGGCCCAGCCGCTCGTTCAGCGCCGGGCTTTCCAGCAGCGGCGTTTCGACGGCGTGACCCTTGAGACGCTCGGCGGCGGCCTCGATATCCGCGAGGGTCACCGTCAGGTTCTCGCCGGTCATCGGGCAAACACCTGGGCGTCGTCGGCGAAGGCCTTGAACTCGAGCGCGTTGCCGGAGGGGTCGAGGAAGAACATCGTCGACTGCTCGCCGGGCTCGCCCTTGAAGCGGACGTTGGGCTCGATGATGAAGGCGGTTCCGGCGGCCTGCAGGCGCGCCGCAAGGGCGTCCCAGGCGGCCGGCTGCAGGATCGCGCCGAAGTGGCGGACCGGCACGTCATGGCCGTCGACGGCGTTGGTCGAGGTGTGTCCCAGCTCACCTGGCGCAAGGTGCGTCACGATCTGGTGGCCATAGAAATCGAAGTCGACCCATTCGTCGCTGGAGCGACCCTCCGGGCAGCCCAGCAGGCCGCCGTAGAAGGCGCGCGCCTCGGCGAGATCGCGGACCGGGAAGGCCAGGTGGAAGCGTGGGATGTCCATGTGAGGGGAGATAGCGTGCACGGGGCTTGAGATGAACCCCCGGCTGGTCTACACACCCGCCGCGCCTCGGCCATGTTCGCTATCGGGCGGTGCGCCACAATCGATCCAAAGCCAGACGCCGAGCACCTGTCGAAGGGCGGCTGGTCTCGCCCGGCAGGTGGGAGGATCGTACCCCAATGGCCAATGTGACGGTGATCGGCGCCCAGTGGGGTGACGAGGGCAAGGGCAAGCTCGTCGACTGGCTCTCCAACCGCGCCGACGTGGTGGTGCGCTTCCAGGGCGGACACAACGCCGGCCATACGCTGGTGGTCGGCAACCAGGTCTACAAGCTGTCGTTGCTGCCCTCAGGCGTCGTGCAGGGCAAGCTGTCGGTCATCGGCAATGGCGTGGTGGTCGATCCCTGGCATCTGCTGGCCGAGATCGAGAAGCTGGGCGGGCAGGGGGTGGTGATCACGCCCGAGCTGCTGGTGCTGGCCGACAACGCCTGCCTGATCCTGCCGCTGCACCGCGACCTCGACCAGGCGCGGGAAGCCGCCGCGACCCAGAAGATCGGCACCACCGGGCGCGGCATCGGCCCGGCCTATGAGGACAAGGTGGGCCGCCGCGCCATCCGCGTGGCCGACCTGGCCGACCGCGAGGCCCTGGAGGCCAAGATCGACCGGCTCCTGTCGCACCATGTGCCGTTGCGCCGCGGTCTCGGCCTGCCGGAGGTCGACCCGGCCGCCCTGCTGGCGGAGTTGGAGGCCGTGGCCCCGAAGATCCTGCCGTTCGCCAAGCCCGCCTGGCTGCTGCTCGACCAGCAGGTCAAGGCCGGCAAGCGGGTGCTCTTTGAAGGGGCCCAAGGGGCGCTCCTCGACGTGGACCACGGCACCTATCCCTTCGTCACCTCATCCAACACCGTGGCCGGCCAGGCCGCGGCGGGCTCTGGCCTGGGGCCGAAGGGCGCGGGCTATGTGCTGGGCATCGTCAAAGCCTACACCACCCGCGTGGGCGAGGGGCCATTCCCCACCGAGCTCCATGACGAGGTGGGCGAGCACCTGGGGACGGTGGGCAAGGAAGTGGGCACGGTGACCGGTCGTTCGCGCCGCTGCGGCTGGTTCGACGCGGTGCTGGTGCGCCAGTCCGTGGCGCTGTCCGGCATCTCGGGCATCGCCCTAACCAAGCTCGACGTGCTGGACGGCCTGCCGACCCTGAAGATTTGCACCGGCTACAGGCTGGACGGCCAGGCCTACGACTACCTGCCGGCCGGACTTAAGGCGCAAAGCGGGCTGGTTCCGGTCTACGAGGAGATGGACGGCTGGAGCGAGACGACGCAAGGCGCGCGCTCCTGGCGCGACCTGCCGGCCCAGGCGGTGAAATATGTGCGCCGGATCGAGGAGCTGATCGGCGCGCCGGTGGCGCTGCTCGGCACCAGCCCGCAGCGCGAGGACATGATCGTTATGCGCGATCCATTCCAGGATTAAACCAAAAGTACCCCTTCGGGGCGGATTCGGACGCCCAAGTGTCGCAGCCTGCAGGGGCGTCGGCCGCGAAGATCGTGGTTAGCGTCAAGGCGTTCTTTACCTGAACCGGGTTACGCAAGGCGGTCGAAGGGGGAGCGACCGGGTCTTGTTCAACACCGACGCCAAGATCATCCAGCGCATGGCGCCGTTGCTCCAACGGGTGATGGTGGTCGATCCGCAGCCGGCCAGCGCGCGGCTGATCGGCGAGCTGATGCGCGACATCTCCCGCGCCCAGGTCTGGGCCGCCGAGACCAATGAAAAGGCCATCCGGCTGGCCGGCAGCTACGATCCGCACATCATCTTCGCCGAGTTGTCCGCGCCCGGCGTGGACGGCGTCGCCTTCACCCGCGAGCTGCGCCGCAGCCACCTGTCCGCCCGCTACGCCCCGGTGATCATAATCACCGGTCAGGCCACGGCCGCCGGCATTCTGGCCGCCCGCGACGGGGGGGTGCACGAATTCCTGCGCAAGCCGTTCACCATGAAGGACCTGCTGCGCCGGCTTGAGGCGGTGACGCTGCGCCAGCGCGATTGGGTCGAGGCGGTGGGCTACGTCGGCCCCGACCGGCGGCGGTTCAACTCGGGCGACTATTCCGGCTCGCTGAAGCGCCGCTCCGACCAGCGCGAGACGCCGGATTCGGAAAAGATGGCCCAGGCGCTGAAGATCCTGCGCTCGGCGATCGCCGCCATCGGCTCCGATCCCGGCCAGGCCATGCGCTCCATGCAGGCCCAGGTGGCCGAGCTCCGCAAATGCGGCATGAGCGTCGCCGACCTGAAGCTGACCACCGCGGCCATCGACTTCGGCCGCTACCTCGACGAGATCGAGCGCAAGGGCGCCCCCTATGACGCCGCGGCCCTTGAACAACGGGCCGCCCCGCTGCTGGCCTACATGCCCAAGGAAGAGGCCGCGGCGGCCTGAGACGACGCGGGCTAGAGCTCGCCGCCGCTTATCGACCTGGCCACGCTGGCGAGCCTTTCCAGGGTTTGCGCCATCCGCTGGAACAGCCGGGGCGCGTCGCGGCCGCCATGGGTCACGCCCTCCGCCACCAGCCTGGCGCTCGCCGAAAGCCGAAGTGCGCTGATCTCCGTCCCGATGCGCTGGCCGCAGGCGACTGGCTGTCCCAGCAGGATCCCGGATCGGCCGAGGGTCTCGTAGGCCGCGCGAGTTTCCTGGCGGCTGAAGTCGCGCGCGGGCTCGCCGTCGCGCAGGTGGCGCAGCAGGAAGGGGAAGATCGTCTGGCGGCTGTCCCACAGGCCGGCCGCGGCGCGCTCGAGCGCGGGCGTCGGCAGGACCTCGAACACGGGATCGGCCGCCAGGCGGGCCCTGACCTGCGCTGCGAAGGTGTCGAGGAAGGCCGCGACGTCGGCTTCCGACAGGGCGGCGAAGGCGCGCAGCTCGCTGAGCGCGGCGTCCCAGCGCATCAGCATGCCGATATTGACCGCATGCGGCAGGTAGCGCGCGGACGGCCAGTCTGCAGGCATGTCAGCGCGTCCGGCATAGGCAGCCATGCCTGGGCAACCTGGGGCGGCGGCCATCCGCCCGGCGACCTGGGGCGGCAGCAACAACGCCCCGGAAAACGGCGGTCCGCCGACAAACTTGGAGCCGCTGATCGCAACCATGGCGTCCTGGTCGAGGTAGCCCCGCAAGCCGGCCGCCGAAAGCCGGAACTGGCAAGCGTCGACCAGCACGTCGATCCGGTCTGGCGCGGCGGCGCGCAGGGCGAAGACCACCCCGGGATCGGGGGACAAGAGGCCGGTCTTCGAGACGTCGGTGATGATCAGCAGGACCCGCGCGCGGCCGATCAGTCCTGCGACCACGGCCCGGAGCTCGGCGGCGATGCTCGCCGAGGGGCGCGGCGCGCCGTCAGCATTGCGGGCGGGGAGGGTGATCAGGTCGGCGACGCCGCGGCCGCCGATCGGGGCGCCGGCGCAAACCGACATTCCCATCGCCGTTCGCGTGGAAAAATGCCGCCCGCCGAGCGCGTCGGGGATGCCGCTGCCGGTCTCGCTGGCCTCGATCATCACCGCGACGATGGGTTCTTCCGCGGCCGCGGCGATGAGCTGAGCCGCCAGGAGGTGCCCATCGGTGCCCGACGCGGTCAG
>JANXXK010000043.1 GCA_025350685.1 Alphaproteobacteria bacterium
CTCTCCTGCGCCAACTGGGCCCACGCCTTCGCCGCCGAGGCCGACGGCGAGAAACAGCGCATGCGCGACCCGACCGCGCCCAATATCGCCATCGTGTCCGCCTACAACGACATGCTCTCGGCCCACCAGCCGCTGGAGCGCTATCCGGCGATCATCAAGCAGGCCGCCCGCGAGGTCGGCGCCGCGGCCCAGTACGCCGGCGGCGTGCCGGCCATGTGCGATGGGGTCACCCAAGGCCGGCCGGGTATGGAGCTGTCGCTGTTCTCCCGCGACGTGATCGCCATGGCGACGGCGGTCGCGCTGACCCACGACGCCTTCGACGCGGCGCTGATGCTGGGCATCTGCGACAAGATCGTGCCGGGCCTGACCATGGGCGCGCTCAGCTTCGGCCACCTGCCGGTGATCTTCGTACCGGCCGGGCCGATGACCTCGGGCATCTCCAACGCCCAGAAGGCCAAGACCCGCGCCCTCTACGCCCAGGGAAAGGCCACGCGGGAGGAGCTGCTCGATAGCGAGATGGCCTCCTACCACGGCCCCGGCACCTGCACCTTCTACGGCACCGCCAACTCCAACCAGATGATGATGGAGATGATGGGCCTGCACCTGCCGGGCTCGGCCTTCGTCCATCCCAACACCCCGCTCCGCGACGCCCTGGTCGCCGCCGCGCCGAAACGCGCGGTGGAGATCCGCGACGGGTCCAACGACTACACCCCCATGGCCCAGGTGGTGGACGCCAAGAGCCTGGTGAATGCGCTGGCGGGCTTGCTCGCCACCGGCGGATCGACCAACCACACGCTGCACCTGATCGCCATGGCCCGCGCGGCCGGGGTGCATCTGACCTGGGAGGATTTCGACGACCTCTCTCGGGTGACCCCACTGATCGCCAAGGTCTATCCGAACGGGAGCGAGGACGTGAACGCCTTCCATGCGGCAGGCGGCATGGCCTTCGTGATCCGCCAGCTGCTGGACGCGGGCCTGGCCCACGACGACGTGCTGACCGTCGCCGGCCCGGGCCTGCGCCGCTATCAGACCGAGCCCTTCCTTGAGGACGGCAAGCTGGTCTGGCGCGAGGGCGCGGCCAAGTCGCTCAACACCGACATCCTGCGGCCCGTCGACGACCCGTTCCAGGGCCACGGCGGCATGGCGCTGATGCGCGGCGGGCTCGGCCGGGCGGTGATGAAGACCTCGGCGGTGAAGCCCGAGCACCTGGTTATCGAGGCGCCGGCCATCGTCTTCGAAAGCCAGGAGGCGCTGCAGGACGCCTTCAAGCGCGGCGAGTTGGAGCGTGACTTTGTCGCCGTGGTGCGCTTCCAGGGGCCCAAGGCCAACGGCATGCCCGAGCTGCACAACCTGACCCCGCCGCTGGGGGTCCTGCTCGACAAGGGCTTCAAGGTGGCGCTGGTCACCGATGGGCGTATGTCGGGCGCCTCGGGCAAGGTTCCGGCGGCGATCCACGTCACGCCGGAGGCGGCGGACGGCGGGCCGCTCGCCTACGTGCGGACGGGCGACGTGATCCGGGTCGATGCCGACAAGGGTGTTCTGGAGATCAAGTTGGACAAGGCAGACCTCATGGCCCGCAAGCCGGCGGCCGATCCGGGCTCGCAGGCCGGCTACGGGCGCGAGCTCTTCGGCCTGATGCGCCGCGCCGCGGGCCCCGCCGATGCCGGCGCCTGCAGCCTGTTCGAGGCGGCCTAGGTGGCGAAGCCCTACTACATGGGCCTCGTCGGCGATGTCGGGGGCACCAACGCTCGCTTCGCCCTGGTCGACGCCGAAGGGCGGGTGCGCAACCTGCACGTCTATCCGGCCAAGGACTACGCCTCGCTGAACGACATCATCGCCGACTACCTGAAGCGGACGATGGGCCACAAGCACCCGTCGCGGGCGGTGATCGCCGTGGCCGGGCCGGTGCTGGATGGCGAGATCGAGTTCACCAACCTCGACTGGCAGATCTCCGAAGGCGAGCTGCTGGCGCAGTTCGAGTTCGAGGCGGTGCGGCTGATCAACGACTTCGCCGGCCAGGCCCTCGCCTGCCCGCTGCTGGAGCCGGCCGAACTGAGGACGATCGGGCCCAAGCTGCGCGGCGCGGCCGAGGCGCCGATGGTGGTGCTGGGCGCGGGCACCGGGTTCGGCGTCGCCGGCCTGGCGCGAAGCGACCGCCGCGACATCGCCATCTCCACCGAGGGCGGCCACGCGGCCTTCGCGCCTTGTGACGAGGTCGAGGTCGAGGTCTGGGCGCGGCTGAAAAAGCTGCACGGGCGGGTGTCCATCGAGCGGTTGCTGTCCGGCCGCGGCCTCTTCGAGCTGTACAGGGCGCTGGGTGAGATCGATGGAGTCGATGCGCCCCTGGCCGACGAGAAAGCGATAATGGACGCCGGCAAGGGCGATGCGCTGGCGGATAAGACGCTGAACCGGTTCTGCGGGTTCCTGGGCGCGGTGGCGGGCGACCTAGCGCTGACTTTCGGGGCGCGGGGCGGGGTGTTCGTCTCCGGCGGCATCGCGCCGCGCATGGCCGAGCGGCTGGACTCGAGCGCCTTCCGCGCGCGCTTCGAGGACAAGGGACGCCTGCGGGCCTACATGGAGCCGATCCCCACCTCGCTGGTCCTGCATCCCTATCCGGCGATCATCGGCGCCGCGCGGGAACTCGAGATGATGGAACGCCTATGAAGATCGCGGACATCCTGGCGCTGGCGCCGGTGATCCCGGTGCTGGTCATCGACGACCTCGCGCACGCCGTGCCGCTCGGCCGCGCGCTGGTCGCCGGCGGCCTGCCGGTGCTGGAGATCACCCTCCGCACCCCGGTCGCCATGCAGTGCCTGGAACGGATGGCCGGCGAGATCGAGGGCGCGGTGGTAGGTGCGGGCACGGTGCTGACGCCCTCGCAACGCCAGGCGGTCGCTGATGTGGGCGCCCGGTTCGCCGTCAGCCCGGGCCTGATCGAGGGCGAGACCGACGAGGGGCCGGTTCCGCTCCTGCCCGGCATTGCCACCGCCACCGAGCTGATGGCCGGCCTGGCCGCGGGCTTCGGTCATTTCAAGCTGTTCCCGGCCAATATCGTCGGCGGCGCCGAGGCCCTGAAGGCCTTCGCCAGTCCGTTTCCCCAGGCGAAATTCTGCCCGACCGGCGGGGTCAACGCCAAGAACGCGCCCGACTACCTGGCGCTGCCCAACGTGGTCTGTGTCGGCGGCAGTTGGGTCGCGCCGACCGATGCGGTCCGCGCCGGCGACTGGGGCCGGATCGAAGCGCTGGCTCGTGAGGCCGCGGCCCTGCCTAGGAATTGAGCGGAGCGCCCGCGGGGGCGCCCCACGCTGCGCGCGAAGAGAACCGGGTTACGCCTGAGGGGTGTCTGGGCTGGCGTCCATAGCTGCGCTGTGCTGGACTGACGCGGCGTAGCATTGGACAGGGCCCGGATGGCAGGCGCCGTCGAGACCGAGTTTCTCGATCTGCTCTATGACGCGGCCGTCGAGCCGGAGAAGTGGATTCCGGCCATGGATCGGTTCGCCGACCTGGTGGGCGGGACCTCGAGTTGGCTGTCGCGGCTGAGCATGGCCAATGGCACGGGGACCGGCGTGGTCTCGCGCATCGATCCGGTGATGCCGCCGCTCTATCACAGCCACTACGCATCCCAGAACCTCTACTCCAACGCCACCGATCCCGAGGCGTTCATGCGCGGCTGGGTTCCCAAAATCATGGTCGACGACGACTTCGTAGCGAAGGAAGACCTGATCAAAACCGAATATTACGACGGCTTCCTGAAGCCGCAGGACGTCCACTCGATCATGTTCGTGCGCCTGGCCGCCCGGGGCGTCGAGATTTCGGCGATCAGCATCAACCGGCCGGAATCCTGGGGACGGTTCGAAACCTGGCAGATTGAGCGCGCCAAGCGGCTGCATCCGCATGTGCGCCGCGCCTTCCGCGTGGCCGAGACCCTGGCGGCGGCCGGGCTGATGGCCGAGGGCATGGCCGCGGCGATCGATCGCTCGCCCTATGGGGTGATCGTGCTCGACGACACCGGTTACGTGCGCCGGACCAACGGCGTGGCCGAGACCCTGCTCGCGGAGGCGGGCGGTTTCTGCGTCGTCGGCGGCCGGCTGAGCGCCGTCCAGCCCAAGGCCGCCGGCGAGCTCCAGGCGCTGATCGCCGCGGCCGCCTCGCCCGATGTCGCGGTTCGCAAGGGCGGCTCGATGACGCTCGCCCTGCCCGGCCGGCGCTTCCCGCTGTCGGTCACCGTCGCGCCGGTGGTCTCGCAGGCCTACGCCGTGTTCGACCACCGGCCGGCGGTCATCGTCTGCGTCAACGATCCGCAGGCCGGCGCGCAGCTATCCGAGGAAATGCTGCGGGCCCTCTTCGGCCTCACCCGCGCCGAGGCCCGCGTGGCGATCGCCATCACTCGCGGCGAAACCTCGCGCCAGGCGGCCTCGACCCTGGGGGTCAGCGTGCACACGGTCCGCAACCAACTGCAGAGCGTGCTGGAAAAGACCGGCGCCTCGCGCCAGTCGGAGCTGGTCGCCCTGCTGATGCGGGCGATCGGGACGGGATCAGCCTAGCGGCCCGCTTAGTGCCCGACGACGTTCCCGACCCGACGCTCGGCGACGGACAGAACGCCTTCCTTGTAGTCCGCCGTGTCGCGCAGCCAGCCCTGCTCATGGGCTTCCTTGTCGGTCTGCGCGCGCTTCGAACGGGGCTAACGGGCCTCTCGTCCAACCGACGGTCTCACCGATCTGCGGCCGGCCTGTCCTCCAGTCGTGCGGCGGCCAGCATGTTCGGCAGCGAATAATTGCCCTCGTGGCAGCTGTATTCGTAGATGGGTCCCTTGCTCGCCCGGAACGGCATCTCGGCGCGCCACGCCTGGGTGTAGAGCGTCGGATCGGTGACCTGGAATTCGTAGAGCAGCTCTGAGTCGCCTACACGGGTCAGCCGCTCCACCACCTTGGCGGCCGCCGAGATCTTCAGGCGCCCATAGCGGGAAATCCCGGCGGCGCAGAAGTTGGTGCTTTCGATGACGAGGGTGTCGCCCTCCCAGCGGCCCACCGGATCGCCGGTCCAGGAGGTCACCGCCGCCGGGGCGTGCCGCCCGTCCCCGCCTACGGGAATGATCCGCGCGGCGTGATACTTTTCGATGTGCAGGGCGACGTAGCCCGGCGTCTGCAGGACCTGCATGAAATTGCCGTCCGGGCTGTTCAGATTGGGCGGAAAGGCGCTTTCGCCCCCGACGCAGCGGGCGGTCATCGTCGCGTCCTCGGGGTTGTCGAGCTTGGCCGCGGCGGCCAGCTTGTCGTAGCCGAATCGCGCGTTGGCCTCCTCCGTGAATGGCAGGCGTCCGTCCGGCGGATCGACAATCCACGAGGTGCGAATCTCGCCGCGCACGCGCGCCAACCCGTCGCCGACGTCCCAGTATTCTGAGTCCTTCTGGCCCAGCGGGTCGGGGTTTTCGGTCGTGAAGACGCCCAGCTTGGCGTAGATCGCCTCGACCCTGCGCGCCTCCTGGGGCGAGATGACCAGGCTCTTAAACTGCGGCGGCCTCTCCAGTCGGGTGTAAGCGGCGTTGGTCCAGACGCCCTGCAGGTCGGGCGCCCCGAAGCGCGTGCGCGGCGCGCGATAGGCGCTCGTGCGAGCGGCGACCGGCAATGAGATCGCCGCCGCGCCGATGGCCAATAGGAATGCCCGTCGGTCGCCCGCGCTATGGCTCGATAATCCCATGATCGTCCCCAGCGATGACGCCCGCAGGAATGTAACGAGGTTGGCCGAGATCCACTACCGGCCCTGGAAATTGCCCACGCGCCGCTCGGCGACCGACAGAACGCCTTCCTTGTAGTCCGCGGTGTCGCGCAGCCAGCCCTGCTCGTGGGCTTCCTTGTCGGTCTGCGCGCGGACGGCGGCGGCGAGATCCCCACGCAGAGTCTTGCGCGTGGAGACGATGGCCAGCGGGGCGTTCTCGGCGATCTCGCCAGCGAGCCGAAGCGCCGCGGCCCGCAGGTCTTCCAGCGGGACGACGTCGTCGACCAGGCCCCAGGGCAGGCCCTCCTCGGCCTTCACGCGACGGCCGGTGAGGAACATCAGCTGCGCCTTGGTCGGGCCGACCAGCCGGGGAAGCGTGTGGGTCAGGCCGAAGCCCGGATGGAAGCCCAGCTTGACGAAGTTGGCCGCGAACTTGGCGTCCGGCGAGGCGATCCGGAAGTCAGCCACCACCGCCAGGCCAAGCCCCGCGCCGATCGCCGCGCCCTGGACGGCGGCGACGATGGGCTTCTGCACCGAGAACAGGCGAACCGCCTCGTCGTAGAGCGGATTGACCGCGCCCAGGCCGCCGGCGCTCTCGCTGCGCACCAGGTCGGCGCCGGCGCAGAAGTTCTTGCCCTCAGCCTGCAACACCGAACAGCGCAGCTCCACCTCGCCGTCGATGGCGTCGAAGGCATCGGCCAGGTCGTGCATGAAGTCGACGCTGACGTGGTTGTGCGGCGGCCGGTCGATGGTGACGACCGCCACGTGGCCGTCGGCGGCGACCCGCACATGATCTCCGAAAGCCGTCTTCATTTGCGTGTCCCCAATAGATTGCGGCCGACCACCCATTTGTGGACCTCGGTCGGGCCGTCATAGATGCGCATGGTCCGCAGTTTCGCCTGCATCAGCGACAGCGGCAGCTCCTTGGTCATGCCCATGGCCCCGAA
Source organism: Alphaproteobacteria bacterium (assembly GCA_025350685.1). Lineage (GTDB taxonomy): Bacteria > Pseudomonadota > Alphaproteobacteria > Caulobacterales > Caulobacteraceae > Phenylobacterium. Next base: position 6,663 of record JANXXK010000043.1, read on the forward strand.
GGCCTGCATCGCTCTATCGACCGTTTGATAAGCCATTTCGGTGGCGTACCACTTGATCATGCTGATCTCGTTGCGCACCTCGCGGCCCTGGTCGTACTTCCAGGCGCAGTCGTAGGTCATCAGCCGCGTCGCGTGGATCTTGGTGGCCGCCTCGGCGACCCAGAACTGGATCGCCTGACGCTCGGATAGCGGCACCCCGAAGGTTTTCCGCTGCGGCGCGTACTCGATCATCATGTCCAGCGCCCGCTGCGCCATGCCCACCGACCAGGCGGCCATCTGGATGCGCCGGGTGCCGAGCCGGGTCTGCATGGGCGCGAACCCATTGCCTTCCTGCCCCAGCAGCTTCCAGCCCTCGACCCGGCAGTCCTCGAGAGCGATCTCGTAGGTGTAGGCCCCGCCGATCATCGGGATGCGCCGAAGCACGTTGAAGCCCGGCGTGCCCTTGTCGACCAGGAACGCCGAGATGCCGCCCCGCGCGCGTTTCTCGCTGTCGGTGATCGCCATCAGGATGGTGAAATCGGCGTGGTCGGCGCGGCTGATCCAGATCTTTCGGCCGTTGATTACCCAATCATCTCCGTCTCTTACGGCGCGCGTCTGCATGCCCGCGGGGTCGGAGCCGGCGCCGGGCTCTGAGATGCCGATGGCCGAGACGGTCTTGCCGGCCACATAGGGCGCCAGGTAGGCGACGCGTTGCCGCTCATCGACCGTCTGCATCAGCATGCGCAGGTTCGGGCTGTCCGGCGGTAGGGTGTAGGGGGTCACACAGCGGCCGATCTCCTCCTCGACCCCGACCATGGCGGTCATCGGCAGGTCCGAGCCGCCGACGTCCTCCGGCGCGTCCAGGCCGAACAGGCCGAGCTCGTGGGCCTTCTTGTCGAGGCGGGCGTGGTCGATCGCGTCGATGCCCAGACCCTTGCCGTCGGCCTCGCGGGCCAGCACACCGGCTTCAAGCGGCATCAGTTCGTCGCGGACGAAATTCGCCACAAGGTCCTTGAGCATCCGGTGCTCTTCGGCGATCTCGAAATCCATGAGCCCTCCCACCGCGTCCTGGTTCTTTGTAGGGTGATCATAACGACCGGAAGCGGCGAGGGGAGTGGGACGTTGGGTAAAGTGAGGAAACTAGCCGAAAGGGCCACCGGGCCGCTGGCCGGCATCCGTATCCTGGACCTGACCAGCGTGGTCAACGGCGCCTATGGCACCCAGATCCTCGCCGACCAGGGCGCCGACGTGATCAAGCTTGAAGACCCCGGCTCGGGCCGCGGCGACGGCGGCGACATCATGCGCTGGGCGGGTCACCCGCCGGAGGGCAGCCCGCGCGGCATGGGCCCGATCTTTCTGACCATCAACCGCAACAAGCGCTCCATGCTGTTTGACCTGACCGATCCGAAGGCCCGCAAGACCCTGGAGAAGCTGATTGCGACCTGCGACGTGTTCGCCGCCTCCGTGCGCTACGCGGGCCTAAAGCGCCTGGGCCTTTCCTACGAGGACGTCGCCGCGATCAAGCCGGACATCGTCTATGTCCATGCCGCCGGCTATGGCTCCGACGGCCCCTACGCCGGCGAGCCCGCTTATGACGACCTGATCCAGTCAGCTTCGGGCCTGGCCGATGTGCTGCCGCGCACCGACGGCAATCCCACCCCGCGCATCCTGCCGACCCTGGTGGCCGACAAGGTCTCGGGCCTGTTCATGGCCCAGGCGGTGACCGCGGCCCTGCTCCACCGCGCGCGCACCGGCGAGGGTCAGTTCGTCGAGGTGCCGATGCTGGAGTGCGTGACCAGCTTCCTGCTGGTCGAGCATTTGTACGACCAGACCTATGATCCGCCGACCGGCCAGTGGGGCTATGTGCGGGTGGTCAATCCGAACCGCCGGCCGTTCAAGACCAAGGACGGCTACATCGGCCTGCTGCCCTACACCGACAAGCAGTGGGACCAGTTCTTCGAGGCGGCCGGCTTCGGCGACGTCATCGCCAAGGACCCCCGCTTCGCCGACTATTTCACCCGCATGAAGCACATCAATGAGCTCTACGGCCTGGTCGGCGAGGCGGCGCTCACCAAGACCACCCAGGAGTGGCTGGATGTGCTGAAGCCGCTGTCGATCCCGGTGGTGAAGACCAACCGGCTGGAGGACCTGCCGGACGACCCGCACCTTGCCGCCGTGGACTTCTTCCAGACCTTCGAGCACCCGACCATGGGCGGCTACCGGCAGATGAAGCCGCCGGTGAAGTTCTCGAAAACGCCGTCGAACATCCGTCGCCACCCGCCGGAGCTGGGCCAGCACACCGACGAGATCCTGGCCGAGGTCGGGGCGGACGAGGTGCAGGACGCGTGAGCCATGCGGGTCGTGGTTGTCGGCACGTCGGGATCGGGCAAGACCACCATGGCCAAGGCGCTGTCCAAGGCGTTGGGCGCACCGCGCATCGAGTTGGACGCCATCAACTGGCAGCCGGCCTGGCGCGATCTCACCAATGACGACCCGGAGGAGTTCGTCCGGCGCGTGGCCGTGGCCGTGGACGCGGCTGGCGAGGCCTGGGTGATCGACGGCAACTAATCCAAGGCTCGCCCGGTGCTCTGGCCGCGCGCGACGGCCTTCGTCTGGATGGACCCTGAGCGATGGGTGGTCATGCGCCAGGTGATCCGGCGCTCATTTAGCCGGGCGGTCTCCAAGACGGAACTCTGGCCGGGCACCGGCAACAAGGAGCTGTTCCGCAAGTGGCTGGATAAGGAGCACCCGATCCGCTGGGCCTGGGATACCTGGGCGATGATGCGGGCGCGCCATCTCGCACTGTTTGCCGAGGGCGCTTTCGAGGGTCGCCCGGTCTATCGCGTGAGCAACCGGCGCGACGCGAAGCGCCTGATCGCGCGGCTGGCGGCCGAGCAGGCGGCGCACGACCCACCGATTGCCGAAGTGGATTTTTGACTCTCACCGCGCAATGTGCGATTGGAACAAAGAGAGAACTTTGACGGTCTTTCAAAAGTGAATCTGTGTCTTAGTGGGCCGCCCAGGCGCAACCCTGGAATCGTCGCGCCGACCCCCAGTCCTGCCGCCCTCTCCCGTTGCCGACGCGCCTAGACCGGCGCGAACACCGGGACCGGCGGGCCGCCCGCGGTCGGCTGGAACTTCACCTTGACCTTCATGCCGATGGTGAGCCCGTCGGGCGCCGTATCGACGAAGTTGGTCAGCACGGCCGGGCCTTCGTTCAGGGTCACATAGCCGATCGCGTAGGGGCCGGTCGGCGAGCGGTGCATCACCGAATAGGTGTAGATAACCCCTTCGCCGGGACTCTCCTCCAGCGTGGTGTGGTCGGAGAAGCAGTGCGGGCAAATGTTGCGTGGATACCAGTAGGCCTTGCCGCAATCGAGGCACCGGCCGATCAGGAACCGGCCCTCGGCGGCGGCGTCCCAGAACGGCTTGGTCTCGATATAGACCGCGGGCGCGGGGATCGGGCGGCTCATCATTTCCTTAGGCTCGGACATCTCTAGCCCTCCCGTTCCATGATCACCGTCGCCGCGCAGTGCCGGGTGCCGAGCGAGCCGCCGGTGCCGTGGGCGATGGCCAGGTCGCAGTTGGCCACCTGCACCTTCGGATGCGCCTCGCCGCGCAGTTGGCGCACCGCCTCGATCACCTTGGTGATGCCGCCGCGGTTGGTGGGGTGGTTGTTGCAAAGCCCGCCGCCGTCGGTGTTGAAGGGCAGCTTGCCGACGCCGGAGATCAGGTTGCCATCGGCGACGAACCTGCCGCCCTCGCCCTTCTTGCAGAAGCCGAGATCCACAAGCTGCATCAGCACGGTGATGGTGAAGCTGTCGTAGATCGAGGCGTATTTGATGTCGGCGGGCGTGACGCCAGCCTCCGCGAAGGCCCGCGGGCCGGACCACACGGCGCCCGAATGGGTGAGGTCGAGGTCGAGGCCGCCCAGCGGCATCTTCGGCGCCTCGCCCGCGCCCATCACCCCGACCTTCGGCCGGTTCAGGCTCTTGGCGACCTCCGGGCTGGTGACGATCAGCGCGCCGCCGCCGTCGGTGACCACGCAGCAGTCCAGCAGATGCAGCGGGTCGGCGATCATCCGCGAATTGACCACCTGCTCGACGGTGACGACGTCACGCAGGAAGGCGTGCTCGTTCCATTGCGCGTGGGTCGAGGCGGCGACCTTGATCCAGGCCAGCTGCTCCGATGTGGTGCCGTATTCGTACATGTGGCGCATGGCGCACATGCCGTAGGTGTTGTGCGTCGAGCCGCCGTAGATGTTCTCGAACCCGGCTTCCGGGGCGCCGTCGCTGAGGCCGCCGCCTCCGCCGCCTCCCGCCATCCGTGCGCCGGGACGGTTGCCGCCGTGCCGCGGCCGGCCAGCCAGGGTGATCAACGCCACCGAACACTTGCCCTGCGCGATCGCCTGGGCCGCGTGGCCGACATGGACGATGTAGGAGGAGCCGCCGGTCTCGGTGGTGTCCATGTGGCGCACATTCCTCAGGCCCATGTAGTCGACCATCGACATGCCGCCGAAGCCGGGCGCGTCGCCGGCGCAAAAATAGGCGTCGACGTCCAGGTGGCTGAGGCCCGCGTCGGCGAGCGCGCCGCGGGCGCACTCGGCATGTAGCTGGGCGGTGGAAGTGTCCGGCGCGTCGCGCAGCGGATGCTCGAACGCGCCCATCAGATAGGCCTTGCCCTTGATGCTCATCATCTTCCCGAAGTATCGTCGCGAAATATTGGTCCGGCTTAGCCTGCGGCGCCGGCGGCGACAATCAGGCCGGCTCGTCCTTGCGGATGCGGGCCTCACGCAAGGCCGAGCGGCGGACCTTGCCGGCGTCGTCGCGCAGCGCCTCGTCGACGAACTCGTAGCTGCGTGGCTGCTTGTAGCTGACCAGCCGGTCGGCCAGGTGCGCCTTGAGGTCATCGGCCGTGACCGGCGTGCGGGTCTGGATGATGGCGTGGACAGTGTTGCCCAGGTCGTCGTCCGGAAGTCCGACAACCGCCACGGATTGCACCGCCGGATGCTCCTCCAGCGCCGCCTCGATCTCCGCCGGATAGACGTTGGAGCCGCCCACCAGGATCATGTCGGCCCGGCGATCGGCCAGGTAGAGGTAGCCCTCGGCGTCGAACCAGCCGATGTCGCCCAGGCTCTCCCAGCCGTCCGGCAGGATGCGCGCATCCGCGCCAAGGTAGCGGTAGGTGGCGGGCGATCCGGGCGGGCGGCGCATGTAGATCTCGCCGACCTCGCCGGCCGGCTTCTCCGCGCCGTCCTCGCCGAAGATCTTCATCTCGCCGAACGCCACCTGGCCCACCGAACCGCGGTGCTCCAGCCACTCCGTGCCGGTGATGATGGTGATCGCCTGGGCCTCGGTGCCGGCATAGAGCTCCATCACCTCGCCGGGCGCGATCCAGTGGATCCAGGCCTCCTTCAGCCAGGCCGGGCAGGGCGCGGCCATGTGCCAGAGCGTGTCGACCGAGGAGAGGTCGTAACGCTCGCGCACCGGCGCATCCAGCCGCCAGATCCGGCTCATCATGGTCGGCACCAGGTAGACCCAGTTCGCGCGGTTCGATTCGATCGCGGCCAAAGTTTTCTCGGCATCGAAGCGTGGCAGCAGGACGAGGTGCGAGCCCAGGGACGTGGCCATCATCATCATGCCGAAACCGGCGTTGTGGTAGAGCGGCGCCGGCAGCAGAACGGTCTCGCCGGGCTTCATCCGGTAGCCGCCGATCTCCGGCGTCTCGCGCGCAGTGACGCCGGGCTGACCGGCCAGGATCAGCTTCGGCCGACCCGTCGAGCCGCCGCTGGTGGGCGCCTTGGAGATCGGCGGGATGGCGTCGGGCAGGTCGCTCTCGTCATCCGACCGGGACAGCAGGTCGGACACGGACAGGATCGGTCGGTCCACCTGGTGCTGGAAGTCCGCGATCACCACCGGGGTGTTGGCGAGCTCCATGATCGCCTCGAGCTCGACTTTGGGCAGGCGGAAGGAGATCGGTTGCGGCGTCGCGCCCAGCTTCCAGATCCCGTAGCAGGCCTCGACGAAGCCCACGCTGTTGGGCAGGCCCAGGGTGACCAGATCGCCCTGCTTGACGCCCAGGCTTTCGAGCGCGCGGGCGATGCGGTTGGTCCGCCGGTGCAACTCGGCGAACGTCAGGCTGTCGTCGCCGCAGGTGACCGCCGGCGCATTGGGCTGGAACCGCGCATGCTGCGCGAGCTTCGCACCCAGGGAGATCATCTCGTCGGCCATGGTGTATTTCCCAAACCAAACGGGGTCTTTGCGCCGCGTTGGCTCAACTCTTTCCCGCGCCGGGAACCCTTGTGCAAGCTTCAGCGGCTCGCGGGTCTTGCGTTCCCCGGCGTCGGCTTTCCACCTCCTGGGGATTGAAGGAGACGATCATTATGCTCGAAGGCAATCAGGCGGCGTCATTCCAGGAACGTCAAAAGGGCCATCTGCCCGGCGAACTCGAAATGCAATGGGAGGACGTTTCCAACGGCCGCGCCGCCGGCCACTTCGTCGTCCAGAAGAAGCACATGGCGCCCAACGGCTTCCTGCACGCCGCCTCGGTGATCGCCCTGGTGGATAGCGCCTGCGGCTACGCCTGCGTGGCCAGCCTGCCGGAGGGCGCCAGCGGCTTCACGACCATCGAGATTAAGACCAACTACCTGGGCTCCGCGAAGGAGGGCGAGACCGTCGCCTGCGCCGCACGCCTGGTCCACGGCGGGCGGATGACCCAGGTCTGGGACGCCGAGGCGGTCAACCAGACCACTGGCAAGCCGATGGCGCTGTTTCGATGCACGCAGATGGTGCTCTATCCGCGGTAGACTGCGGTGAGACGCCGCCCTTGCGTCGCCGGGGTCGGATGAGTAGGTTCCGCCGCTCGCTCAGCAGGGCCCCTCAAGGGACCTGCGCCGGCTCTAGGAGAGGTGGCTGAGTGGTTGAAAGTACCGCACTCGAAATGCGGCGTGCCTTTACGGGCATCGTGGGTTCGAATCCCACCCTCTCCGCCAGAGCCTCTTGATAACATTGAGGTTTCTGGACACTAGCCGCCACGGCCCCACTTTAAGCCCCATCTTGGTCGGCGATTGGACCGGGCGCGCGCCTGTGTTGTGCAAGCGCGCGGTGAAGGGCGTCTGGACCAGTGCCAGCCGC
>JANXXK010000098.1 GCA_025350685.1 Alphaproteobacteria bacterium
CCGTACCAAAGGGCATATTCCCACGCGTTACTCACCCGTCCGCCGCTCACCCGAAGGTGCGCTCGACTTGCATGTATTAGGCCTGCCGCCAGCGTTCGCTCTGAGCCAGGATCAAACTCTCAGGTTGAGTTGAGCACTGACTTATAGCTCGTCCAATTCCGAAGAATTGGCTGGCATATAGTCTGCGTATTTCTTGACGAGTTCCCACTCACATCGATGCCCCAAGGCCGAAGCCCAAGGGAATTGATATTCATGGTGTGTCTTCAAGAGACCGCAAGTTCGTCAGTGTCGAGGTTACCTGGTTAGGGTAACCGCCAGGACACCGCCGCCTGCGTTTCTCTTTCCAATTCAACGATGTCAAAGACCCGACCGGGTTTCCCCGACCCCACTGTTTAGCGCCGGTGGTCGGCGGAGGCGGCCTTCTAGTGGCCGGCCTCAGTAGTGTCAATCGGTCGTTTCGGACATTCACGTCGCACCCCGGATTGCTCCGGAATTCGGCGTACAGACCGCACCGGGCCGCCGAGGGGCAACCCTCATACAGTCGGTGACGATTCGATTGAGGCTCGGGAAAATATCCATTTCGGGGAGAAAAGCAAGGGGCTTGTTGACCCCTTCCAGACCGCCCCGAATTGGCCCCGCCCGAGCGGGAGGCGGCTATCTACGGGCCGCCCCCTCACCTGTCAATCACCGTCTTCAAACGGATCGTTTTTCGCCTTCTCCGAGCCTGTGCTTGCGCCCGCCCGCGCGCGCCGTATGAAGGAGGCCGCCCCTCGTCAGAATGGGGTCTTGGAGGGACGATGCTCTCGCAGAAGACCCGATATGCGCTGAGGGCGCTGGTGGAGCTGGCCCGAGCCGAGGGCGCCCAGCTCACCGCCGGCGAGCTGGCGGTGCGGGCCGATGCGCCGCGCAAGTTCCTCGAGGCGATTCTGCTGGAGCTCTCCCGCAACCGCCTGGTCGCCAGCCGTAGAGGCAAGTTCGGCGGCTATGTACTCTCCCGCCCGGCCGCGGAGATCAGCTTCGCCGAGGTGATCCGCGTGGTCGAGGGCCCGCTGGCGCTGGCGCCCTGCGTCAGCCCGCGGATGGGATTGCGCAAATGCGACGACTGCCCGGACTTGGCGGCCTGTTCCCTGCGCGAGGCGCTGGCGCGCGCCCGCGACGCCACCGCCCAGGTGCTGGAGGCCTATTCCCTGGCCGACGCCGCGGCGTCGGGCGTTGATTCTGTGGATCAGCTCGCCGCGATATAGGCCTTCAGGCCGTCGGCCTCGGCCTCGACCTCGCTGATCTTCGACTTCACCAGGTCGCCGATCGAGACGATGCCCACCAGCCGGTCCTTCAGGCACACCGGCAGGTGGCGGATGCGCCGGTCGGACATGCGGCTGAGCAGGGCGTCCACCGTCTCGCCGGGCTGGGCGAACAGCACGTCCTTGGTCATCACCTTGGAGACCGGCTTGTCGAGCGCCGCGCCGCCGCCGTCGGCCACCGCGCGAACCACGTCGCGCTCGGAGACGATGCCCACCACCCGCTCGGCGTCCATGACCACCAAGGCCCCGACCCGCCTGGAATGCAGCAGCGCCGCCACCGCCGCGATGGTGTCGGTTGGGCCCACCGTGAACACTGTGTCGCCCTTGGACCGTAGTATCTGTGAGACAAGCATCGGACGTCCCTCGCCTTCCCTTGGTCTTCGACCAACAGGGTGCGCCCAGAACGCCCGGGGATTCAATGCACGCGCGCGTGAGGACGTTCCCCGTTAGGGGTGAGGCGTGCAGTCGTTGACTGGCGGCGGCGCGGGCGGCCCCAGCGGGGTGTTTAGCGACGGCGCACGCTGGAAATCGAACATGTCGGTCAGCGTCCAGGCCGCCGCGTCGCGCTTGGTCAGGTGCTGGGTCTTGCCGTCCGGCCCGGTCAGGAACCGCGCCTCGATCAGCGCCAGCATCGAGGTGTGGTCGGCGACGTGGTGCGAGACGTAGGAGCGCCTGGCAAACGGCGAAATCACCATCAGCGGCGCGCGGAACCCCAACTGGTCATAGCTCGGACAAGCGGCCGGATAGGGCTTGGCCGGATCGTACTGCGGACACAGCTGCATGATCTCGTCGTAGGTCGTGCCGATCTTGCGCTCGAACGCGCAGTGCGCGCCGTGGCCGGCCCTGGCGCTGTCCGGCAGGTGGGAGGCGTCGGCGCAGGCGCCCGGATCCAGGCCGTCCGGCGTGCGCACCCCGGACTGCGGCGCCCGCGGCGGCTTGACGTGGTCATAGAAGCCGCCGCCCTCGTCATAGGTGATCATCACGGCGCTGTCCTTCCAGTAGGGGCCCTTGCGCAGGTCGTTGAGCATGGCCGAGACCCAGGCCTGGCCGCGCTGGATGTCACTGGACGGATGCTCGTCGCTCATCGTCGCGCCCTTATCGAAATAGCCCTTGCGCGCGTTGACCCAGATCACCGACGGCAAGGCCTTGGCGCCCGGCGCGCCCTTCAGCCGATCGAGCAGGTCGGCGTGGCGGATGAAGTGCGGGTCGGTCAGGCGCAGATAGGCCAGGCCCTCCGGCACATCTTGGAACGACTCGGCCCAGTCGACGCCGGCCTTGGTCAACAGGTCGTAGATCGTGCCGCCCAGCGGCCGGTAGCCGCCGCTCGGCGCGCCGACCTCTTCGTCGGTGATGTGGCCAAAGAAGCTTCCGGCCAGGTGGAAGGCGTGGTTGGGGTCGCTGGCTCCCAGGATGGAGCCGAAGTAGCGGTCGCTGATCGCGAACTTCTGCGCCACGTCATAGTAGAACGCGATGTCGGACTGGTCGTAGTAGGCCATCGCCCGGCCGCCGTCGGCGGGACCGCTGCGGTGGGTGTCCGCCGCCATGGTGTCGTTCTGCATCACGAAGCCGTCGTTGAGCGGCTGGCTGAGCGCTAGCTCAGGATGGGCGAAGTTGACGTCCCGGTGGCTGCCCACCCACTCGTGGTCGAGGTCGGGCGCGATGCAGCGTGTGGCCGCATGATAGGCGTAGACCCGCCGGCCATCGGCATGCGCGTTCCAGTTCGAGCAGGCGAGGCCCTTCACACCGGGCTTGCAGCTTAGGCCGTCGACGCAGGCGTGGTCGGCCGGCGCACATGCCCCGGATGCCCTTGGGGGCGCGTGATAGGGCGAGCCCGGTGCATAGGGCAGCGCGCCGAAGTAGTGGTCGAACGACCGGTTCTCCTGGAAGATGACGATGATGTGCTTGAGCTTGCCAACGTCCGCAGCTGGCTTGGCGGCGAGCGCCGGACCGGCCGCCAGCAGGCCCGAACCGATAAGTAGCGGGCCGACCAGCATCGCCAACAGCCGCTTCATCGCCGCCCACCCCTGCCCTGACGCAGGGACGCTAGCCGGGCTTGGGCTCCGGCGAAACCCGGCTCGCGCGCGATGAGAACTAAGCGTCAGCCTGGGGTGGTGGCGCCAGCCTTGCGAAGAGGCCGATCAGCAGCGCGCCCACGGCGAAGCCCACCAGATGGGCCTCCCAGGCGACGCCGGCGTTGCCGCCGCCCGGCACAAACGAGCCGCCGACCACCGCCAGGATGACGTTGATGGCGATCCAGCCGGCGCCCAGCGCCAGGACCGGCCGCGAGAACATCGGGCCAGGCCGACCGCCCTCCCCGCCGATGATCCGCGCCGCGCCGCCCATCAGGCCGGACACCGCGCCCGAAGCGCCGACCACCGGCACGAGCCCACCCGGGTGCAGCGCCGCATAGCCCAGGTTCGCCAGCACGCCGGTCAGCAGATAGAAGCCGAAGAACAACAGAGCGCCCTCCAGCTTCGGCCCGAACAGCCTGGCGATCGGGGCTGCAAAGGCGAGCGCGAAGGCGCCGTTCATCATCGCGTGCGCCCAGCCGCCGTGCAGGAAGATCGAGGTGATCACTGTGGGCCAGCGCCCCGCGATCGTCAGATTGGCTGGGGCGAAGGCGTAGGCGTTCTCGATCGCGTCCACCGGAAACCGGGTCTGCAGCGCATAGCCGCCGACGATCAGCACCACTACCGCCACCGCCTGCCACGGCGCGTTGAACGCCGGCTCGTGGGCCGGCCGCGCATCGTCGGGCTGCGGCTCGGGTCCGCCGGTCCAGGGGGTCGGCTGCGGCGGCGTCTCTTCAAAGCGGGATTCGGTCATTCGTCTCATTTAAGCGTTTTGCGGCCCTTGCGCGACTGCACCTTGATGGCGCCTTGTCCCCGCCACAGGGCTTGGCGATGGTGTCGGCCTCTTGTCGCACCACATCGGGACTTTTCTATGATCCGTTCCCTGCGCGCGAGCCTGGCGCTCGCCGCCGCGCTATCCCTGGCCACGTCAAGCTTTGCCCTGGCGCTCAGCCTGCCGAAATTGCCGCATCTGCCGAAGATCGGCGGCGGCGCGCCGGCGGCGGCCATGCCGAAGCTGCCGCCCGGCGTCTGGCCGCAGGCGAAGTCCGATGTGCCCGCCGATCCCGACATCCGCTTTGGCGCGCTCCCCAACGGCATGCGCTACGCCATCAAGCGCCAGGCAATCCCCAAGGGCGAGGCGTCGCTCCGCCTGCGCTTCGACGCCGGCTCGCTGATGGAGACCGACGCCCAGCAGGGCTTGGCCCACTTCCTCGAGCACATGGCCTTCAAGGGCTCCAAGGCGGTGCCCGAGAACGAGATGATCAAGATCCTGGAGCGTCATGGCCTGGCGTTCGGCGCCGATACCAACGCCTCCACCAACGTCGACGAGACCGTCTACAAGCTCGATCTGCCGAAGACCGACGACGACACCGTCGACACCGCGCTGAAGCTGCTGCGCGAGACCGCCTCGGAACTCACAATCGCCCCCGAGGCGGTCGACCACGAGCGCGGCGTGGTGCTCTCCGAGGAACGGGTCAGCGACAGCCCGGGCCTGCGGGTCTTCAAGGCAGGCCAAGCCTTCGATCTGTCCGGCCAGCTGCTGCCCAACCGCCTGCCGATCGGCAAGGTCGACGTGCTGCGGCACGCGCCGGCCAGCCTGATCGCCGACTTCTACCATCACTACTACCGCCCAGAGCGCGCGGTGCTCGTTGCCGTGGGCGACTTCGACCCGGCCGCAATGGAGGCCAAGATCAAGGCCCGTTTCGGCGATTGGAAGGCCGTCGGCCCGGCCGGGCCTGAGCCGGACCTGGGCAGGGTCGCCACGCGCAAGGCCGAGGCCAAGCTGGTGGTCGAGCCGGGCTCGTCGCTGCGCATGCAGATCGCCTGGGTGCGGCCGCCGGACCTGGCGCCGGACCGCATCACGAAGCGCAAGGCGGAATTGGTCGAGCAGCTGGGCTTCGCCGTGCTCAACCGCCGGCTCTCGGCGCTCGCGCGCTCGCCGAGCCCGCCGTTCCTCGGCGCCGCGGCCTTCAAGAACGACCAGGCCCATTCCGCCGAAATCACCTCGATGAATGTGGTCACCGAGCCCGACCGCTGGCGCACGGCGCTGGCCGCCGCCGACCAGGAGGAACGTCGCGCCGTGCAGTACGGCGTGCGCCAGGACGAGCTCGACCGCGAGATCGCCGAGGTCCGCGCCAACGCCCAGGCCGCCGTCGCCGCCGCCGCCACCCGCCGCCCGGCCCAGATCGCCGAGGAGATCGTCGGCTCCATCGGCGACCAGGACGTGGTCACCAACCCCGCCCAGGACATCGCCTTCCTCGAATCCGCGGTGAGGGGCCTGAAGGCCGACACCGTCTCAGCCGCGTTGAAGGCCGCCTTCGCCGGCCAGGGCCCGCTGGTGTTCATGGCCTCGCCCAAGCCCGTGCAGGGCGCCGAGCCGGCGATCCTCGCCGAGTACGCATCCTCCGTGAAGCTGGCAGTGGCCGCGCCGGCCGCCCCTCACGAGACGGCCTGGCCCTACCAGAGCTTCGGCCAGCCCGGAAAGGTAGTGGAGACCCACGAGGTCGCCGACCTCGACACCGTCTTCCTGCGTTTCGACAACGGCGTGCGGCTGACGGTCAAACCCACCAGGTTCCGCGACGACGAGGTGCTGGTCCGGGTGAACATCGGCGGGGGCCTGCAGCAACTGCCCAAGGACCGTCAGAGCCTCGCCTGGTTCGGCAACGTCTTCATCGAGGGCGGGCTGAAGCAGATCGACAACGAGGACACCGAGCGGGTCCTGGCCTCGAAGACCTACGGCGCCCGCTTCGCCGTCGGCGAGGACGCCTTCGTGCTTTCCGGTTCCACCCGCACCGAAGACCTGCCCACCGAGATGCAGGTGCTGACCGCCTATGTGGCCGACCCAGGCTGGCGCGGCGAAGCGTTCAAGCGCCAGCAGACCGCCGGCAAGACCGTCCACGACCAGATGGAGTCCACCGATTCCGGCGTGCTCGGCCGCGAGCTCTCCGGCCTGCTGCACGGCGGCGACCGGCGCTTCACCTTCCCGGGTCGGGACGAGATCGCCAAGACCCAGCTCGCCGACCTGCAGGCCCAGGTCGCCCCGCACCTGGCCTCCGATCCCATCGAGGTCGTGGTGGTGGGCGACGTCACTGTCGACAAGGCCATCGAGGCGGTCGCGCGCACCTTTGGCGCCCTGCCGGCCCGGGTGGCCGCGGCACGTCCTTCCGACAGCCAGAAGCGCGTCGGCTTCCCGGCGCACAACCTTCAGCCGTTGGTGCTGACCCACAAGGGGCGCGCCGACCAGGCCATCGGCTACGTCGCCTGGCCTACCAACGACCTTTGGGCCAACCCGCAGCAGGCGCTGGAGAACGACATCCTGGGCGAGGTGATGGACATCCGGCTGATCGAGGAACTGCGCCAGGCCCAGGGCGCCACCTACAGCCCTTCGGTGAACTACCAGCACAGCCTCATCTGGACCGGCTGGGGCTATCTGGGCGCCAGCGTCGAGGTCCCGCCGGCCAAGCTCGACGGCTTCTTCCGCGATGTCGACAAGATCGCCGCCGACCTACGCGCCCGGCCGGTGACCGCCGATGAACTGGATCGGGCCAGGAAGCCGCGCCTCGAGCGCCTGGAAAAGGGTCGGGTGACCAACCAGTACTGGCTCTCCGAGCTGTCCGGCGCCCAGACCGAACCTCGCAAGCTCGAGTTCATCCGCCACATCATTCCCGGCACCGAGAAGATCACCGCCGCCGACGTACAGCGCGCCGCCAGGCTGGTGTTCGACGACGCCAGGGCCTACCGCATCGAGGTGCAGCCGGCCAAGCACGAGGCCGCCGCCGCCGCGGCCGACAAGGGTGGGGAGTAAGTCCTAAGCCGCCTGCTGGGCGTCGCCGCAGACCGGGGCGTCGTCGGCGGGCGGCGCCGCCAGCCCGCGGATCACGTCGGAGATCTTCTCGGCGATCATGATCGTCGGCGCGTTGGTGTTGCCGCCCACCAGGGTCGGCATGACCGAGGCGTCGACGACCCGCAGGCCTTTCAGTCCCTGCACCCGGCATTCGGCGTCGACCACCGCCAGGGGATCGCCCGCCACGCCCATCCGGCAGGTGCCGACGGGGTGGTAGATGGTCTCGGCGGTCTGCTTCACCCAGGCGTCGATCTCCGCATCGGTCTGAACGGCGGCGCCGGGCGCATATTCCGCGGTGATGTAGGGCTTGAGCGCCGGCTGGGCGGCCACCTTGCGCATAATCTTGACGCCCTCGCGGATGGCGCGCCGGTCCTCCTCGCGGTCCAGATAGTTGGCGAAGATCGCCGGATCGTCCAGCGGGTTGGCCGACTTCAGGCTCACTCGGCCCCGGCTCTCAGGCCTGAGCTGGCAGACGTGGAAGGTGAAGCCGTCCTTCTCCACCTGCACCTTGCCGTGGTCCTGCATGATCGCCAGCACGGTGTGGATCTGCAGGTCCGGCCGGTCGAGGTCGGGCCGCGAGCGCAGGAACGCGCCCGACTCCAGGAAGTTCTGCCGCCCCAGCCCCTTGCCGAACAGCATGTAGGCGAGCCCGACGCTGAGCGTCTTGATCAGGCCCTTGCGCAGCGAATAGAGCGTGATCGGCTTGGGGCACTCCCAGGAGAGGCAGACGTCCAGGTGGTCCTGCAGGTTCGCGCCGACGCCCTTCAGGGCATGGACCAGCGGCACGCCGTGCGCGGCCAGCTCTTCCGGATCGCCGATGCCCGACAGCTGCAGGATGTGCGGCGACTGCACAGCGCCGGCGCAAAGCAGGACCTCCGAGGTCGCTCGGATCACCCGCCTGGCCTTGGTCTTCTCGTCATGGACCTCGACGCCGGTCGCCCGGCCGTTCTCGATGACGATCTTCGTGGTCCTGGCGCCCGTCAGGCAGGTCAGGTTCGGCCGCTTCAGCACCGGGTGCAGATAGCCGCGCGCCGCGCTCCACCTCTGACCGTCGTGGATGGTCAGCTGATAAGGCCCGAAACCCTCCTGCTGGAAGCCGTTGAAGTCCTTGGTCAGCGGATGGCCCGCCTCCCCGCCGGCGGTGATCGCCGCCGAATAGATCGGGTTGGGCGAGGCGGCTTTGGAGACCTTCAGCGGCCCCTCGCCCCCATGCCAGGGGTCTTGCCCACCCTCGAAGCTCTCCGAGCGCTTGAAGTAGGGCAGGACGTCCGCGTATCCCCAGCCCGAAAGGCCCATCTGGCGCCACTGGTCGTAATCGCGGGCGTGGCCGCGGATGTAGATCATGCCGTTGATCGAGGACGACCCGCCCCAGCCCTTGCCGCGCGGCCACCACAGCTTGCGGTCGTTCAGCTGCGGCTCAGGCTCCGTCCAGAAGCCCCAGTTCTGCGGCCCCTGTTTGCCGATCAGCCCGCCGACGCCGGCCGGCATCTTGATCATCAGAGAATTGTCCTTGCCGCCAGCCTCCAGCAGCAGCACCCGCTTGGTCCCATCTTCCGTCAGCCGATTCGCCAGCACACAGCCCGCCGAGCCCGCGCCGATGATGATGTAGTCGTAGCTTTCCACGCGCCGCATTCCTCAACTGGATCAGGGGCGCGAACCTGACGCAGGCGTCATCTTCTGGCAAGCGGCTCCGTTACCGCCCCTTCCAGGCCGGAGCCCGCTTCTGCGAGAACGCCAGCGGTCCCTCGACGAAATCCTCGCTCTTATAGAGAGCCGCCACCGCTTCGTAGCGGTTCTGGCCCTTCAGCGCCGCCTCCAGGCTGGGCTCGTCCAGGCCCTGGTAGACGGCCTGTTTCGAGGCGCGGATCGACATCGGCGACAGCTCCGCGATCTGCGCCGCCCAGCGTCGGGCCGCCGCCATCAGTTCGCCGGGCGCGACCACCTCGTTGACGAAGCCCAGTTCGTGGCCCTCCGCCGCGGTCACGCGACGCCCCGTCAGGATCATGCCCATGGCCCGCTTGGTGCCGATGGCGCGGGGCAACCGGTGCAGGCCGCCGGCCAGGGCCGCCAGCCCCACCCGAGGCTCCGGCAGGGCGAAGATCGCCGCCTCCGAGGCCACGATGATGTCGCAGGCCAGCGCGATCTCGAACCCGCCGCCCATGGCCACGCCGTTCACCGCCGCGATCAGGGGCTTGGTCAGGTCAAACCGTGAGGTGAGGCCGGCGAACCCCGACGGCGGACTGCCCATCTTGCCGCCGGTCGCCTGGTGCTTCAGGTCGTTGCCCGCCGAGAACGCCCGCTCGCCGGCGCCGGTGACGATGCCCACCCACTGCTCCGGATCGGCGGCGAAGTCGTCGAAGGCCTCGCCCAGCTCGAAGTGCGCCGGCGAATGCAGCGCGTTCATCACCTCGGGGCGATTGAGCGTGAACACCGTCACCGGTCCCTCGCGCTCCACCCTCACGAACTCATAGGCCATGGTGTCCTCCCGTTTTCGCCACGCTCGGCGCACGACCTTAGGTCCGTCAAGCTTCCTTCAGCTCGCGGCGATAGCGCTTCCAGTTCTCCACATAGTGCAGCGAGCCCGCCGCCATCACCGCGGCTTGCTCGGCAGACAACTCGCGAACAACCTTGCCCGGCGCGCCCATCACCAACGAATTATCGGGGATTTGCTTGCCCTCGGTGATCAGGCAGTTGGCGCCGATCAGGCAGTTTTTCCCGATCACCGCCCCGTTCAGGATGATCGAGCCGATGCCGATCAGGGAATTGTCGCCGATCGTGCAGCCGTGCAGCATCACGAGATGGCCCACCGTGACGTTGGCCCCGATGGTCAGCGGCGAGCCGGTGTCGGTGTGCAAAACGCTGCCGTCCTGCACGTTGGAGTTTTCTCCGACGGTGATCGGATCGTTGTCGCCACGCAGGGTTGCGCCCCACCAGACAGACGCGTTCTTCTTGAGAATCACTCGGCCCATGACAGCGGCGGTGGGTGCAATCCAGTATTCGTCATCGTTTGGTAATTCAGGTGTCACATTGCCCAAGTTATAGACACTCATCAGCACGCCCCGTTTCTTGCGACAATCCGTCCATTTAATGGTTTCTAAACCAAGTTAGGATCATTCTAGTCAAGCGATTCGAAGGGGCGATAGCCTTCTCGGACCACGCGAGCCGGTTTCGGTTCGCGCCTCGCGCTGGATGGAGTTGATGGCGCTGAGCTTGTTGTTCTTACGGGCATGTGCGCCCGCACCCGCACTGGAAGGCGAGCCACCCGGACTCGCACGCCAACTCTCCATCTCTAACCTGTTCGACCCCCCAAACTGTTCGACCCAAGGGCGTTCCATTGCGGAGACGCCCTTTTTTCTTGGCCCTACGGAGGCTTTTGATGACCAAGCGAGCCCTGAAGCGACAAATGCGCGAAGGCGCGTTCGATGCTGGCCAGTTTGCGGGTGACGATAAAATCCGCCGGCTGCCGCTCGAAAGGGGATGGTCGCCGCTCGCCCACAGCAATGACGATCGTGATCAGGCCTACCTGAAAACCATCAAGGCCAAATCTCCCGGACAGGAAGAGTTGATCAAGGCCATCGACGCCAAGAACCTGGTCATGGCGCTGGGCCCGGCGGGTACGGGCAAGACCTATCTGGCGATCGCCAAGGCGGTGGAGGCCCTGGAGGCCGGCGCGGTCGGCCGCATAGTGCTGTCGCGCCCGGCGGTGGAGGCCGGCGAGTCCATCGGCTATCTGCCCGGCGACGCCGAGGACAAGCTCGCGCCCTATCTGCGCCCCCTCTACGACGCGCTCTCCGACCGGCTGTCCATGAAGCGGGTCCGCGCCCTGATGGCCGAGGGCGCCATCGAGATCGCCCCGGTGGGCTTCATGCGCGGTCGCACGCTGAACAACGCCTTCGTGGTCATCGATGAGGCGCAGAATTGCACCTACACCCAGCTGAAGATGCTGCTGACCCGGCTCGGCTGGCACTCGACCATGGTGGTCACCGGCGACCCCGACCAGTCGGACCTGCTGCCGGAGTTCTCCGGCCTGCGCACCGTCGCGCAGAAGCTGGAGGCCGTCGGCAACATCGCCGTCGTCCGCCTGGCCGACCGCGACATCGTCCGCCACCCGCTGGTCGCGGAGATGCTGGGCGTTCTCTGAGCCTTCCCTGGCCGCAGGCTTCACCCTAGAGTTGGGCTGGGGTTCGACTCCCCAGGGACGGGTTTCCC